>JBKPSR010000044.1:0-43376 GCA_046735115.1 Actinomycetota bacterium | reverse complement strand
CCTCAAGGGCGACAACGAGGCCACCGACAAGACAGTGGTCAACACGCTGGCCGCCGTTCAGGGTGCCGCCAAGGCGCATCCGGAGCTCCGGATCGACGAGGCCGGTGACGCCAGCCTCGCCAAGGCGCAGAAGGAGCAGAGCAACGGGCAGGCCGCACGCTCCCTCATCCTGACCCTCGGCCTGACCCTGCTGATCCTGATGTTCACGTTCGGCGCGGTCGTCGCAGCGGGTATCCCCGTGCTGCTCGGCCTCACCAGCGTGCTCGCGACGGTCGGCCTGCTCGGCCCCGTGAGCCAGCTCGCACCGGTCGATGGATCGGTGATGGAGGTCGTCCTGCTGAGCGGCATGGCCGTCGGCGTGGACTACAGCCTCTTCTACCTGAAGCGGGAGCGCGAGGAGCGTGCTGCCGGACGTGAGTCGAACGCGGCCATCGAGGCTGCCGCCGCCACCTCCGGTCGCGCCGTGCTCATCTCCGGCTTCACGGTGATGGTCGCCATGGGCGGCATGTACCTCGGCGGAATCTCGAATTTCGCCTCGTTCGCGACCGGCACGATCATGGTCGTCGCCGTCGCGATGCTCGGCTCGCTCACCGTCCTGCCGGCCACGCTCTCGAAGCTCGGCCATCGCGTGGAGAAGGGCCGTATTCCCTTCATCGGCCGGCTGAAGAACCGCGGCGGCGTGGGCATCTGGTCCCGCGTCCTCGACCGGGTCCTCCGCCGTCCGCTCGTCTCGGCCGTCGTTGCCGCCGGCGTGCTCGTCGCGCTGACGGTCCCGGTGCTCGGGATGCAGACCTCCCTCCAGGAGGACACGGGCAACAAGTCGGACCTGACGGTCGAGAAGACGATGGACCGGATCGAGGCCGCCTTCCCGAGCGAGGGCAGCGCCGAGATGGTCGTCGTGAAGGCGAAGGACGTGACCTCCGCGAAGGTCGAGTCGGGCATCAAGGCCCTCGAGTCAGAGGCCGCCGCCCGTCCCGCTCTCTTCGAGGGCACGCCGAACGTCGAGACGAGCCCCGACAAGACGGCCGCCATCGTGGCGCTCCCGACCACGGGTGAGGGCACCGACGACCTGTCGAACAAGGCCGTCGACGCCCTGCGCGACGACATCGTGCCGAACACCATCAGCAAGGTCGACGGTGTGGAGGCGTACACAACGGGTGAGGCCGCCGCGACGAGCGACTTCAACGACGCCATGATCGGTCACCTCCCCTACGTGTTCGCGTTCGTGCTGTCGGCGGCGTTCCTGCTGCTGCTGGTCACCTTCCGCTCGGTCGTCATTCCGCTCAAGGCGATCGCGCTGAACATGCTGTCCGTGGGCGCCGCCTACGGCCTGCTCACCCTGGTGTTCCAGCACGGGCTCGGCAAGTCGCTCGGCCTGACCGAGGGTCCCATCGCCGCATGGCTGCCGCTGTTCCTGTTCGTGGTCCTGTTCGGGCTGTCGATGGACTACCACGTGTTCATCCTCACCCGGGTCCGCGAGGCATACGATCGCGGAATGAGCACCGGCGACGCCGTGGCTCACGGGATCAAGAGCACGGCCGGCGTGGTCACGAGCGCGGCGGTCGTCATGGTCGGCGTGTTCTCGATGTTCGCGCTGTCGCCTGAGGCGCAGATGCAGCAACTGGGCATCGGCCTCGGAGCCGCCGTCCTGATCGACGCCACGATCATCCGCGGCATCCTGCTCCCGGCCACGATGAAGCTCCTCGGCGACTGGAACTGGTTCCTGCCGAGCAAGCTCGGCTGGCTGCCGAAGGTGTCCCCGGAGCCGGAGGTGGCGCCTGCGTACGGATAACCGAACCCCCACACACCGGAAGACCGAATGGGAATGGCGGGCGTTGCCCGCCATTCTCGCGTTCATGGACTCTTCTCCCCGCAACCTCGCAGCGCGCGCCGGCCGTTGGAGCGCCCAGCACCGCAGGAAGGCGATCCTCGGCTGGCTCGCTTTTGTCATCGCAGCCGTCGTGATCGGCGGCTCCGTAGGCACCAAGACGCTGAGCGACTCCGACAACGGAACCGGCGAGTCGGGCCGCGCGGACGACGCGATCTCAGCCCACTTCCCCGACAAGGGCTCGGAGAGCGTGCTGGTCCAGAGCCGCGGCGGCACCCGCACCGACGACCCTGAGTTCAGGGCCGTCGCGAACGAGGTCGTCGCGCGGCTCGAGCGCACGAGGAACGTGCAGAACGTGAGCGGCCCCTATGGTCGAGGCAACGCCGGCCAGCTGTCCGAGGACGGCCGCTCCGCGCTCGTGACGTTCGAGCTTCCCGGCGCAAACCCCGAGGACAAGGTCGACCCGTCGCTGAACGCGGTGAGCTCGCTCTCCAAGCAGCATCCGGGCTTCCGGATCGAGCAGTTCGGCGACGGCAGCGCCGACAAGGCGCTTTCGAAGGCGTTCGAGGACGACTTCCGCAGGGCCGAGGTCACCTCACTGCCGATCACGCTCGTGATCCTGATCCTCGCGTTCGGCGCCCTGCTGGCCGCCTTCGTCCCGCTTCTGCTGGCGATCACCGCCGTGGCCGCTGCCATCGGTCTCATCGGCCCGATCAGCCAGATCTGGCCGGTCGACGAGGCGATTAGCTCGGTGGTGCTCCTGATCGGGCTCGCGGTTGGCGTGGACTACTCGATGTTCTACCTGCGCCGTGAGCGCGAGGAGCGCGCGCGCGGGCGCTCGGAGGAGGGCGCCCTCGAGGCTGCGGCCGCCACCTCGGGCCGTGCGGTGCTGGTGTCCGGAATCACCGTGATCGCGGCGATGGCCGGCATGTACTTCGGCGGCGCGGCGACGTTCATGTCGTTCGCCACCGGCACGATCCTGGTGGTGGCGATCGCCGTCGTGGGCTCGCTGACCGTGCTCCCGGCGGTCCTGTCGAAGCTCGGCGACCGCGTGAACAAGGGCCGCGTGCCGTTCATGCGGCCGGAGCGGAGGACCGGCGAGGCGCGCGCCTGGGGCTGGGTGCTCGACCGGGTGCTGAGGCGGCCGGTCGTGTCGATGCTCGCGGCCGGATCGGTGCTGGTTGCGCTGGCCATCCCGGTGCTGCACATCCACACCGCCGACTCGGGCGTGGACGGCCTCCCGCGCTCGCTGGCGGTCATGAAGACCTACGACCGCATGCAGGCCGCCTTCCCGGGCGAGACCTTCAGCGCGGACATCGTCGTCCAGGGCAAGAGCCTCGACCCGGCTCAGATCCGCCAGGCGGTGCAGGAGATGCGCCAGGTCGCGCGCGAATCGAACGAGTTCCAGGAGCCGGTGACCGTCGAGGTGAGCCGCGACGGAGAGCTGGCGGTGGTCGAGGTGCCGCTGGCGGGCACCGGGACCGACGAGCGCTCGATGGACGCCGTGAAGACGCTGCGCGAGGACGTCGTACCCGACGTGTTCGGCGCGGTGTCGAGCGGCAAGGTCGTCGGCGTGACCGGGTTCACGGCCGGCTCGGTCGACTTCAACGACCTGATGGCCGCACGCATCTGGCTCGTGTTCGCGTTCGTCTTCTCGGTGGCGTTCCTGCTGCTCTTGGTGACGTTCCGGTCGATCGTGATCCCCGTCAAGGCGATCCTGCTGAACGTGCTGTCGGTGGCCGCCGCGCTCGGGATCGTCACGTGGGTCTTCCAGGACGGCAACCTCGAGAGCCTGCTCGGGTTCCACTCCACCGGAGCGATCACCGCGTGGTTCCCGCTGATGCTGTTCGTGATCCTGTTCGGCCTCTCGATGGACTACCACGTGTTCATCCTGAGCCGGATCAGGGAGGCGGTGGACCGCGGTGAGCCGACGCCGGAGGCGGTCAGCCACGGCATCAAGTCGACGGCCGCCGTGGTGAGCGCCGCCGCCCTCGTCATGGTCGGGGTGTTCGCGATCTTCGCGACGCTCTCGTTCATCGACATGAAGCAGTTCGGCGTGGGCCTGGCCGCGGCGGTCCTGATCGACGCCACTTTGGTGCGCGGCGTGCTGCTGCCCGCGACGATGAAGCTGCTCGGCGACTGGAACTGGTACCTGCCGAGCTGGCTCGAGTGGCTGCCGAAGGGCCCGGCGCTCGAGGGTGAGACGCCCGCGCCGGAGCCGGAGCCGCGGCCCGAGGAGCTGCCTCAGGCCGCGTAGGGCTCGCACGGGAAGGCTCCTGGGCGGCTACCGGAAGGCGCCGCCCAGGAGCACCCGCGGACGGAGTGCGACCGCTCTCGACTGCAGCCTTCAAGCGAAAGGGGAAGCGTGTGCGGTCCAGCAGTGAGACCGAGCGCCTATTGCTTCCAGACCTGCCCGGTGTCAAGCGTCTTCTGAAGCGTCTTCTGGGTAGACGCGACGAGTCGAAACGCTTCGCGCAGATGCCGGCGCGTCAGCGCATCGAGGGCCTTTGGATCCACGTAATCGTTGGGTGAGGTCCCCGCCTCAAGCTGCCCAACCTGGTGCTCCATCCTCAGCTCCGTCATCAGGCGCCACGCCTCCTCCAGCGTCCTAGCGTCCGATTCGGGCAAGTACCCCACTGCTCCTGCGGCCCGCAGCCGCGAGACCGTGGACGTGGAGGTCGCCCCGGCGGCGAGCCCTGCATAGCGCGCGAGCCCGACGATCGGCAGCAAGCCCCCCTTCTTGATGTCGAAGCTGCCGCGGTGCTCGCCTGACTGCTCGACGACGATGTCTCGCCGAAACCCGGTCGGTGGTTTGGTTGCCAGCGCGAGTCTGAGCAGTAGGCGCCGGAAGCTCGGCCGCGTCTTCGCATCCTGTGCGGCGGCGAGGACGCCGAGTGATCGGTTCTGGCCCTCGATTCCGCGTCCGTCGAGCAGGATGTTGATGGCCATTACCGTCTCGTCGGTCGGGTTGTCGAGCCAGCCGTGAACAGTCTCGCGCCACTCGGCGGCCGGATGGGCCATCACCGGGCCCGATGAGGTCAGTCCGTGCGGGTCGGACTTGAAACCTGTCGCCGCGAGCAGACCGCCCACCTGCTCCGCCAAGCCGTACATGTACGCCCTGGTCGATTCACCGCCCTCGTCCTCCCATACGAGCCCGGAGTCGATATCCGAGGATGGAGCGGCCTCCCGCCGGCCGTGGCTTCCGAGCCAGAGCCATGCAAACTCTGCTGGGGGCGGCCCCGCCGTCTCGCCGAAAAGGTCGACCATCCGGCGGACGAGGGCCTCGACGACCACCGAGATGATCGCACCGAGCTGCTCGGCGGCTAAGCCTCCTTGATGTAGCGCGACCACCGTGGGCATCAGGCGGGCCCCCACGTCGCGGAGCTCTCCGGGGCTCCCCGCATCGGCGATCGCCCGGCGAAGCACGAACGACCTCCTCGCCTGAGCGGCCAGCAGGTCGAGGTCGGTGACGACGCCGACGACCTCCTCGCTGGCCGAGAGAACCGGGACGTGGCGGATGCCGTGGTCGAGCATTGCCAGCAGCACTTCGGCGGCAGCCTGATCGGCCCGCACGGTGAAGACCGGAGTGGTCAGGACATCGCGCACCGGAGTCTCCAGGGAGAGGCCTTTGGCGACGACTCGAGAGCGCAGGTCGTGGTCGGTCAGAATTCCGAGCTCGCCTTCCTCGAGCCTGACCAGCAGCGAACCGGACCCGCTTTCGGCCATGTGGCCCGCCGCTTGCTGCAGTGAGATTCCGGGGTCACGGATCAGCGGCTGTTCGCGCACGAGGGCGCCCGCCGGCTGCTGCGTAGGGTCGAATTCGCCAACCCGCGGAGTACTCGCTTCGCCCGGCCGCGGCGATATCAACAGCGAGCGAGCCACGAAACGAAGCCCCGCCCGACTGCTCAGGAAGGGGACGACTTCGTCGGAGGGAAGCGTGTAGCAAAGCGTGTCCTCCCAGGCCCTCGCCTCCCACGGGGTCGGCAGCCCGGAGAACGACCACGCCTGCCCGAACATCTCACCTTCCTCGAGCAGGTCCAGCACACGCCCGCGCTCGGTCAGCTGCACGACTCCCTTACGAACCACCCGGATCTCCTCGAGGGGGCGCTCGCCCTGCTTGACAATGACCGTGCCCGCGGAGAAGGACTCGACCTTGGTGCGCTCGGCGAGCCGACCCAGATCCGTTTCGTCGAGGTTGCTAAACGGCTCGTGCGCCTTCATGAACTCTGCAACGTCGCGCACGTTCATGAACTCTGCGACGTCGTGCATACAAATCAGTCCCGGGCGGCGACGACGGCGCACAGCGCCGCAACCACTACTGCTCCGACCAACAGGCGTGCTGCTCTGCTTATGTGGCCCCCTTGACGTCGTACCGACATCTGCCGGGTCCATCCCGGCGGCGAAACCGCGAACGCCGGTCAGGTCGGGCTGCCAGTCCGGCCGGACGAGCGGCCGCGTGCGTAGGAACGTACACCCGCTCTGCCTAGCGTGCAACAAGCCCGCCAGGGCCGCGCATACGCTGCCGCTTCCGGTGCGAAGCAGCCGTTTCTCCCGAGACACAGCTGGTCGCCCAGGCGCAGTCGCCGCCTTCGATTTGGCCTGCCTGCGCTACTCAGCCCGACGATGCGCGAGCGTGGCTTGAGTGAAGAGCCAAAGCCGGGGTCGAACTTAGGGGCGCCTCGCTCTTCTCTCGTCCACAGCAGGCGCGGACGAAGTTCGACGCGTGCGGCGCTCTCTTACGCGTCCGTCCGGTTCTCGTGTGGCGGCCCGAGGTAGGGGAACTCCGGGAGCAGGTCGTCGTGTGGACCCACCATGTCGTCGCTCGCCTTCCCGTTCGTCAAGATGGCCATGAAGGGATCGGTCACATCGTCGGTGAGCGCGCGGCCGTTGTCCGGGTAGGCAACCGGGCGCGTGGGGTCGTATCGCATGATGTCTGGCAGCAGGGTCCCCGCCACCTGCTTGGCCTCCTCCGGCGAGTAGCCGCCTGTGTGCTCCAGCGAGTGGCCGAGCACGGCCACGAAGCGAGCGTCATCTGCCGGCTCGCCCGCGACGTACGCGTCCTTCTCCTCGTTTGGGACGAGGAAGGGGACCACCTGGGTTCGAGCCCCCCGCTCCACCTGGGCCCAGTTCGCGTCATCTGCAGAAACCAGGGCTCGGTGCCAGAGACACACCTCGCCGTCTCCCAACTCGCTGTTGGGCAGCTCCAGCACGATGCTGCACACGTCGGCGTCGGCGAAGAAGTCGTCTCCCGTGAACTGGAAGTCGTTCAGGGCGCCGCCCGCGTCGAAAAAGAACGGATCGCTGCGCCAGCCGGCGAAGAAGCGATACTCGCCGGCCTGCGTCACCTGAGCTTCTGCGCCCGTCGACACCGCAGCACCCTCGACGATCACCTCCCCGGCGTCGCCGTCGCCGGCGGCGTCGTCGCCCTCGACGCGACTGACCGTCGCGGTCTGCGCCCCGTTCTCCGACGGCACGAACCGGAACCGATAGCCGATGTCCGCGACCAGATCGCCATCGGTGTCGATCCTCAGCTCATAGATCGCCTCCGGCGAGAAGGGCTCGGTCGTGGTGCGGGTGGGCCCCTCCGGATCCAAAGCCTTGGACGGATGCACGTCCATGACGATGATCGACCTGCTTGTGTCCTGCGGCTTGGGGAAGGCGTACAGGTCGCAGAAGTCGAGTCGCGCATCGCCGAGCGGGAAACCAAAGTCAGCGCCTGAGTAATGGTGCGACATACCTGCTCCTCACCTCCTGCCGTGGCGGACAGCAGGGCAGGATAACTCAGCCCTGTCGCTCTGTGCACGACCGCGCGCACGCCTTGTCGCAATGGTCACGTGACCGTACGCTGATCGAGTGGGCGCGATCGAATCGCGGACTCGCAGCGAGGAGGCCATCGAGGAGACCGGTGCGGCGGTCTTCCCGCAGCTCGTGTGGGCGCACTACCAGTGGGAGCGGAAGCTCCACTCGGATGGCCGCCCGGATCCGGTGCTCGAGGAGGCGTACCGGGAGAAGCTGACCGAGTTTCAGCGGAAGGAGGGCCGGCTGGAGCAGGTCTATTGGTCCACCCGCGAACCCTCCGCCGTGGCGATGACCGTGGAGCACGGGAAGCCGGCGCGCTTGAACGGCCTCGGCTTGGGAGAGCGAGACGACGTCGTCCGGCTCCACCGCGTGACGGACTGGGCCACGCGTGACGCTCCACAGATCGCCGACCTGCTGCACGACTGCGACCTGCTCGCCACCAGGGTGTCCCAGGTCCTCCACGGGACGACCGAGCAGATCGCGCTTCGCTGGATCCTCGGAATCGAGATGCACCTCCTCGGCTTTCTCGAGCGCAAGGACTCCCTCGACGCTAAGGCCGAGGCCGAGCTCGTCGCGGCGCAGCGGCGCAAGCTCGCGGAATGCGAGGCCTACTATCACCGCGCCGCCAGCAAGGCGGGGCGGATCGTCTATGTGTCAGGGATGCTCATCGGCGTCTGGTTCGCGGCCATCTTCGCGGCGCTGGCCGGTCTGCTGCTGTGGACGGGCGGCGTGGTGGGTCACGACCGCACGACCATCCTGATCTGCTTCGGCGCCGGAGCGATCGGCGCCCTGGTGAGCGCGCTGTCGCGGATGAGCAGGGTCGAGCAGGGCCGGTTCAACATCGACTTCGAGCTTGGGCACACGCTCCTGCGGAGGCTGGGCGTCTACCGGCCCTTCCTGGGCGGGGCCATCGGCGTCGCGCTCTACTTCCTCCTCGCGGGCGGTCTCCTCGACATCCAGGTGGACAGCGACCAAGAGCCCTACTACTACGGCTTCTTCGCATTCCTCGCCGGCTTCAGCGAGCGCTTCGCCACCATCGTCCTGGGCGCCGCCGAGCGGAGGCTCGCGCCGGGCGAGCAGAGGCAGCCCCAGGACGGGACCCGCGAGGCCCCGTGACGCCGCCCGGAGGCCAGCTACCCTGATCGAAGTGGTGGCTCCGGTCGCACAGCCCGCTGCGGTTCATCTCCTGACTCCGGGAAGTCCGGCGTACGCCATGCTCAAGGTCGGCGCCATCGGCGGGATCTTCGCTCTGCGCTTCGCGCTGGTCCGCAAGAACAAGGACAAGGACGAGCCGGCCGAGGCGGAGGCGATCGAGCACGCGCCGCCGGTTCGGCGCGACCCGCATCCGGTGAGCAAGAAGAAAAAGCGCCGTCGCCGGCGCCCGACTTGACCGCCCCGCCCTCGCGGGCATAGCATTCAATGAAAGGTGGTTTCACTCAGTGAAATCACACTGGAGGCGGACGGCTTCGCGGCGCGGCTCGCCGCGCAGCTTGCCGACGAGCCGGAGAACCGCTTTCAGGGGATGCCTTCCGATGGCGACTCGCGCGCCGGCTACGAGGCGATGGGCGAGGGCGGCTGGATCGGCCTGCACTGGCCGGACGAGCTCGGCGGACGCGGGCTCGACCCGCTGCTGACGGTCGCGGCCGAGGAGCGCTTCGGCTACCACTGGCTGCCGATGTCGAGTTACCTGCTGTCGGTGAAGACCATCGGCAACGCGATGCTCGAGCACGCGTCCCTCGACCTGCAGGAGCGGCTCCTGCCGGAGATCGCCGCGGGGCGGCTCGTGTTCTGCCAAGGCTTCTCCGAGCGGGAGGCGGGGTCCGATCTGGCCTCGCTCCGCACGTCGGCGCGCCGCGACGGAGACCGCTTCATCGTGTCCGGGCACAAGCTCTGGACCTCCAGCGCGCAGCTCGCCGACTGGATCTACCTGGCCGTTCGAACGGACCCGCAGGCGGCGCGCCCGCACCGCGGAATCTCGGTGCTCGTAGCGGAGATGAGCTCCCCCGGAATCGAGGTCCGCGAGATCGAGGTGGTGGGCGGCGGGGTGCTGAACGAGGTCTTTCTGGACGAGGTCCCCGTACCGGCGGCACAGCTCGTCGGCGAGGAGAACGGCGGCTGGCGGGTCCTGATGGGCACGCTCGACCACGAGCGGGTGACGAGCGAGAAGGTGGGCATCGTGCTTCGGGTGCTCGAGGACCTGGAGCAGGCGGGAGCATCCGCCATGGAGCTGCGGCGGCTGCGGGGCGAGGCAGAGGCTGCACGGCTGCTCGGCCGCCGGGCCGTGAAGCTGCTCGCCGAGCGACGCCCGGCCGCGGCCGCGGCGGCGATGGCGAAGCTGTCGATGTCCACACTGGGGAAGCGGACGGCCGATGCCGGCACTCGGCTGCTGGGGCCGCGAGCCCTGGTGGAGGACGGACCGGACGCCGTCGGCGGGGGCCGCCTCGCGGGACTGACGCGAGCCACCGCGGGCAGCTCGATCGCCGGGGGAGCCTCGGAGATCCAGAGACGAGTCATCGCGCGTCAGGGACTCGGATGCGCAGCATGACGTCACGGATCGCGTACCAGGTGGCGACGGAAGAGGCCGGCCAGTTCGCCGCAACGGTGGCGGCGATCGTCTCCCGCAACGCGGTGGCGGATCCGTGGGCGCCCGGCGCGGCGTCATCGGATGCGGACCCCGCGCTGGACCAGGCGCTGCACGAGGCCGGCTGGGATGAGCTCGGCTACCACGCGGAGCTCCTCCCCCTCGTCGCTCCCGCCGCCGCCGCGCTCGGGCGCGGCTTCACCTCGCTGACGCCCGTGGATGCGCTGATCGGGGGAGTGCTGAAGGTGGGATCGCTGGTGCGCTATCCGCTGGACAACGCACTGCTCATCGAGCCCCTGGACGGCCGACTCCGTGCAGCGCGTGGCGGGGAGCTCTCACCGGTGCCGTACACGGACGCCCTCGGGGTCGCGCACGCGGAGCTGCAAGCCGCCGGCCTGGCGCCGATCGATCCCGACGAGGCCGGGACCAGGATGGCCGCTTGGGTCGCGGCCTCGACCGGCTACCTCGCGGGGCTGTCCGAGGAGGCGCTTCGCCTGGCACTTGAGCACGCCCGGTCGCGGCGAGCGTTCGGCGGGCCGCTGTCGGCGCTCGAGCCGGTTCAGCAGATGCTGGCCGATGCGGCGACGCTCGTCGACGGGCTCTCGCTGCTCACGAGCGAATGCCCCGGCGCCGACGCGCTCGCTCACGCCGGCGATGCCGCCGAGCGCGCCGTCTCGATCTGCATGCAGGTGACAGGGGCGCTTGGCTTCACGCTCGAGTTCCCGCTGCAGCGCGCCTATCGCCGCAGCCGCTCGGCGCGTGCGTGGGCCGATGCGGTCCTCGAGGCGTGGGATCGCGGCGAGGCCGAGGTGCGACCGTGACCGGCGCGCGGCTGCCGCTCGCCGGCCTCCGCGTGCTCGACTACGGGCAGTACGTCGCCGCTCCCTTCGCGACGATGCTCCTGTCGGACCTCGGCGCCGACGTGATCAAGGTCGAGCCTCCCCGCGGTGACGAGTGGCGACGCTACCACCCCTTCCGGCCGGGTGAGAGCCGCTACTTCTATGCGCTGAATCGCGGCAAGCGGTCGATCGGGCTCGATCTCAAGACGCCCGAGGGCCGCGAGCGGAGCCGCGAGCTGATCTCGACGGCCGACGCGCTCGTCCACAACTGCCTGTCCGATCGGGCGCGAAGCTTCGGCCTCGACCACGACAGCGTGCGCGACGTGAACCCGTCGTGCGTGGTCGTTTGCGTCTCCGCGTTCGGGAGCGACGGACCGGACTCGAATCGGCCGGCGTACGACCTGATCGGGCAGGCCCTGTCCGGGCTGCTGCTGGCGGACCCTCGGCCGGGCGACACGCTGCCGCGCAGGACCGGCGGGCTGGCCCTCGCCGACTTCACCGCCGGGCTCCTGGCGGCCCTCGCGGTCACGGCAGGGCTGACAGGCCGAAACGAAGGCGCACAGCACATCGAGGTGTCCCTGCTCGGCGCAGCGCTGGCGCTCCAGGCGCAGCGCTTCGTATCGGTGGACGGCGTGGACGAGCCCCTCGGCGGGAGACGGCCGGCCGGGCGGGCCGAGCTCGCGGAGCTCACCGCTCGCGTCGAGGCGCTGGAGGCGCTCGATCCGTACTACCGGGCGCATGCGTGCGCGGACGGCTTCATCGCGCTCGCCTGTCTCAACACCGCCCAGCGCCTCCAGGTCTGCCAGCTCCTGGGGCTCGCAGATCCGTTCGCCGGCAACCCGCAGGCCGACCCGGCGGACGACGACGAGCGCACCCGGCGAGGGGCGCACGTGCGCGCGGTCGAGGCGGGCTTCGCCGTGCTCGGCGCTCGCGAGGCCGTCGAGGCGCTCGCCGCGCGACGCGTCCCGGCAAGCGAGGTTCGCGGCCTGGACCAGCTCTTCGACGATCCGCAGGTGACCGCGAACGGGCTCGTCCAGACCGTCGACCAGGCCGGCGTGGGCCCCGTGACGCTGCTCGGCAATCTCTTCAAGATCGACGGCAGCGCGGCGGGGCTCGGCTGCCCGGCGCCGGCGCTCGGCGAGCACGCGGCTGAGCTGCTGGGAGAGCCGCAGCGCCGATGAAGCTGATCAAGGACCTTCCGCGCCGGGTGCGGCGGATCGATCACGTCTGGATCCCGCTCTCGGACGGCACTCGGCTCGGCGCGCGCATCTGGCTGCCCGAGGACGCGGAGGCCGACCCGGTGCCGGCGATCCTCGAGTACCTCCCCTACCGAAAGGGCGACGGCACGGCGCACCGTGACGAGCCGCGCCACGCCTACTTCGCCGGGCACGGATACGCCGCCCTGCGCGTCGACATGCGCGGCAGCGGGGAGTCCGGCGGCCTGCTCCACGACGAGTACCTCCCGCAGGAGCAGGAGGACGCGCTCGAGGTGCTGCGCTGGATCGCGAGCCAGCCGTGGTGCACGGGTGCGGTCGGGATGTTCGGCATCTCCTGGGGCGGCTTCAACGGCCTCCAGACGGCGGCCCATGCGCCGCCGGAGCTGAAAGCGGTGATCACCCTCTGCTCCACCGACGACCGCTACGCAGATGACGTGCATTACCGCGGCGGCGCGGTCCTCGCGCTCGAGATGCTCTCCTGGGGAGCGTCGATGCTGTCGTTCAACGCGATCGCCCCGGACCCGGAGGTCGCCGGGACCGAGTGGCGGGAAGCGTGGTTCGAGCGGATCGACAGCGTCGAGCCCTACGAGTACGAATGGCTCCGCCACCAGCGCCGCGACGCCTACTGGAAGCAGGGCTCCGTCTGCGAGGACTTCTCCGCCATCCGCTGCGCCGTCTACGCGATCGGCGGCTGGGCGGACGGCTACTCCGAGGCGATATTCCGGCTCGCGACGGGCCTCGAGGCGCCGTTCAAGGGGCTGCTCGGCCCCTGGTCGCACTCGTTCCCGGACGACGTCGAGCCGGGGCCGGCGATCGGCTTCCTCCAGGAGTGCCTTCGCTGGTGGGACCAGTGGCTGAAGGGCGTTGACACGGGGATTGGCGACGAACCCCCGCTGCGCTTCTGGATGCAGGAGCCGGTGGCGCCGGCGGCGCGACACGTGGAGCGCCCCGGACGCTGGGTCGCCGAGGAGAGCTGGCCGTCGGCCGGCATCGAGGAGCGCCGGCTGTGGCTCGGCGACCGGGTCCTGCGCGAGGAGCCGGGCGCCGCCGGGCCGCGCCTCGAGGTGGGGACCGATCTCCTCTGCGGCATCGACGGCGGTGTCTGGTGTGCGGACGGCAGCCACGGCGAGGGCGCACTGGACCAGCGCGGCGACGACGGACGCGCGCTCGCGTTCGACTCCGCGCCGCTCCCGGAGCGGATCGAGCTGCTCGGCAACGCCCGCGTGGAGCTCGAGCTGGAGAGCGACCGCCCGGTCGCGCAGCTGGCGGCGCGGCTCTGCGACGTCGCGCCCGGCGGCGCCTCCCTGCTGGTCACCCGAGGCGTCCTGAACCTCACCCACCGCGACGGTCACGAGCATCCGGAGCCACTCGAGCCGGGCCGGCGCACGCGGGTGGTCCTCGAGCTAGACGCCATCGCCCAGGCCATTCCCGCCGGCCATCGCCTGCGCCTGGCGCTCTCCCCCGCATACTGGCCGTGGCTCTGGCCCGCCCCGGAGCCCGCGACGATCGCCGTGCACGCCGCCGATAGCTCGCTCGTCCTACCGGTGCGTCCGCCGCGCCCGGAGGACGAGCGGCTGACGCCGTTCGCGGAGCCCGAGCAGGCGCCCGGCCTCGAGGAGGAGAAGCTGGAGCCGGTCGAGGGCGCTCGCTCCGTAACGCGCGACTTCGCCAGCGGGCGCACCGAGCTCAGGTTCGACTGGGCCGCCGGCGGCCGCTACCGGCTGGTCGAGGCCGGCATACAGGCGGGCTACTGGACGAAGACCGTCTACTCGATCTCCCCGGATGATCCGCTCTCCGCGGAGGTGCGCTGCGAGGCGGTCACCGAGCTGGGCCGCGAGGGCTGGCTAACGAGAGCCGAGGTGCACGCGGTGATGGCCTGCGACGCCGAGTGCTTCCGCGTGAGCACCGAGCTCGAGGCATTCGAGAACAGCGAGCGCGTGCTACGGCGCGAGTGGAGCTTCGAGACGCCGCGCGAGCTCGGCTAGCCCAGCCGGGCGCGCACCATGTCGTGGAACGCGCCGATCAGGCGCTCGCTCCGGGTGAGCAGCCGCCCGTGCTGGAGCGCGCCGCTGGCCGCGCCGCGCTGGACCGCCTCGACGAGGCCGGTGTCCTCGGCGCCGACCTGGTCGTCGAACGCCAGCAGCTCGTCGATCCACGCCTCGTCGGTGCCCTCGGCGAAGAAGTAGTCGAACCAGGCGGACGTGCGGTCGGTGGCCACCGGCCACATCGGGCCGATCGACAGGTTCGGCCGCCCCGGGTTCACGTTGAACTTCATCGCCGGGAAGAGGATGTGGTACTGCGCCGTGGGGACGCTGTCGCTGACGTCGTACGGCGCGCCGTCGCCGTACGCGTCCGGGTGCACGGGCGGGAACTGGCTCAACCGCAGGCCGTCGACCTCCATCCGCTGCCGCTGCTCGTCGATCACCTTCACGAAGGCGGGATGGTTCAGCTGGCAGTGGTAGCACTCGAGGTAGTTCTCGATGGCGATCTTCCAGTTCGCGCGCACCTCGTAGGCGACGCGGTGGTGGAAGCGGAGCGCGTCGACGTCCAGCCCGTTCTCCGCGACCACGGCCGGCAGGTTGCCGAGGACGGCGTCGAGGCCGGGCGCCTCCGTGTCCGGGTTCACGAACACGAACGGCCCCCAGCTGCCCACCTGCACCGGCACGAGGCCCAGTTCGTCCGCCTCGAAACCGGGCTCCTCCTTGCTGCGCGGCGCGCCGCGCAGGCCGCCGTCGAGCCCGTAGGTCCAGGCGTGGTAGGGGCACTGGATCGTGCCGCGCCGCTGCGGCTCGTTCACCAGCACCGTGCCGCGGTGGCGGCACACGTTGAAGAAGGCACGGAGGTGGCCGTCCTTGTCCAGCACCACCACGACCGGATAGCCGCCGACGTGCGTGGGGAACATGCTGCCCGGGCCGTCGAGCTCGCCGAGGTGGCCGGCGTACTGCCACGAGCGCCGGAAGATCCGCTCGCGCTCCGCTGCCGCGACTGCCGGGTCGGCGTACCAGCTGTAGGGAAGCGTCTCGGTGCGCGGCCCGGCGTGCGTGCGACCCATCGCCGGGTTATCCTGTCAGAGTCGATATGCGAAAGCAACTTTCGGAGGATGAGAACAGGGGCTCGGTGGGCACTCTCGCGCGCGGCCTCGACATCCTCGAGCTGTTCGCCGGCGAATCGTCCGAGTTGACCCAGACCGAGATCTCGGACCGGCTCGGCCTGCCGGTGCCGACGGTACACCGACTCGTGAAGCTTCTCACCGAGCGCGGCTGGCTGGCGCGCGACCCCGCGAGCCGCAGGCTGCGGCTGGGGCTGGGCGCGGCGCGGCTGCTCCCCGGGGTGCGCCTTCCGGACCTCGCACGCGATCCGCTGCGGGCTGTGGCGGAGCGCACGGGCGAGACGGTGAACCTCGCCGCCCTCGACGGGAGCGACGTCCTCTACCTGGTCTCGGAGACGGGCAGCCACCTGCTGACCCTCCGGTCGCACGTGGGCCTGCGGCTGCCGGTGCACTCGACCGCGCTCGGCAAGTGCCTGTTGGCGCAGCTGGACGACGAAGAGGCGCGCCGGGTCGCGGGCTCGGAGCCGTACGCGACGATGACGGCGCGGACGCTCACGAGCTGGGACAAGCTGCGCGCGAACCTCGACAGGGTGCGCCGCGACGGCGTCGCCTACTCGCGCGAGGAGTACGAGGTCGGGCTGCATTCGATCGCCGTGCCGCTCGCATGGGTGGACAGCGACGGGCCGGTTGCAGTGAACGTCTCGCTGCCCTCCTCGCGAGCCGGGCGCGAGGCCACGGCGGCGCTCACCGAGGAGCTGCGACGGGCGGCGGCGGCGATCACCGGAGCGGCCGCATGAGCGGCGGCACGACCCCCTTCTGGCTCGACGCGCACTACGAGCCGCGGCCGGCGCTCGAGGGCGACGTAGAGACCGAGGCCTGCGTCATCGGCGGCGGCGTGGGCGGCCTCTCGTGCGCGCGACGGCTCGCGGAGCTCGGCATCGAGACGGTGCTGCTCGAGGGCGGCAGGGTCGCCGGCGGCGCGAGCGGCCGGAACGGCGGGTTCCTGATCGCCGGCACGGCGGCCTTCCACAACGACGCCCGCGAGCGCTTCGGCGTGGAGCGTGCGCGCGCTATGTACGCGCGGACGCTCGAGGCGCAGCAGGACGTCTACGAGCTGGCCTCGGAGCTCGGCGCCGGCGACGCCGTGCGGCAGGTCGGCTTGCTGCGGCTGGCGGTGTCGGAGGGGGAGGCCGAGCACGTGCGCGATCACGCCGCCGCGCTGCGAGCGGACGGCTTTCCCGGCGACACCGTCGAGCGCGAGGAGCTTCCACCTGCGCTCAGGCGCACTGGCCTGGTGGGCTGCCTCACCGACAACGATGCGGCGCTCCACCCCGCGCGCTGGTACCGGCTCCTGGCGGTGGCAGCCGAGGAGGCCGGCGCCCGGATCCACGAGGGCACCCGGGTGCCGGGCCCCGTCGCCGCGCCGAGCGAGGGACCGCTGGTCACGGATCGCGGGACGGTGACCGCGAACCACGTCGTCGTGGCGGCGGACGGCGCACTTCCGGCGCTCGTTCCCGAGTACGCCCGACGAGTGCGCGCGCGGCGCCTTCACATGGTCGCGACCGAGCCGCTTCCGCCGACGATCGATCGGATGGTCTACGCGCGCTGGGGGTTCGAGTACCTCCAGCAGCGGCCGGACGGGCCCATCCTCGCGGGCGGGTTCAGCGACGTGGACGGCGAAGGCTCCTACACGGACAGCGACGCCGGCAGCCCGCTGATCTGGGAGCGAGTCGAGGCCTACCTGCGCGACGACCTCGGCGCCGACGCCAGGATCAGCCACCGCTGGGCGGGCGTCGTCGGCTACAGCGACGACTCGCTGCCGTACGTGGGCGAGGTGCCCGGGCGGCCCGGCCTGTACGTCTCGGGCGGCTACTCGGGCGTGGGCAACGTGCCCGGCTTCATGTGCGGCCGCGACATCGCGGACACGATCGCCGGGAACGGCCCCGAGCCGCTGTTCCCGGCGGACAGAGAGCCATGGATCGAGAGCGCATCCGCGAGCTGACCGAGCGCGAGGGGGAGCGTTTCGCGGCGCGCACGCGCGCATCGCAGGCGATGTTCGGCCGCGCCAGCGGGGCGCTGGCCGCAGGAGTCGCGTCTTCGTTCCACAGCCACCGCCCGTGGCCGCTCTACCTCGACCGCGGCGAGGGCGCGAGCGTGTGGGACGTCGACGGCAACGAGTACGCCGATTTCCACAACGGTTTCAGCGCGATGGTCCAGGGACATGCTCATCCGGCGATCGCGGCCGCCGTGCGGGAGCGCGTGGGGCTCGGCACGCATTTCGGCGCCACCACCGAGGCCGCCGTCGCCGTGGCGGAGGAGCTCACGCGCAGGTTCGGCCTTGAGCGCTGGCGCTTCACGAACTCGGGCACCGAGGCGAACATGGCGGCCATTCGGCTCGCACGCGCGTTCACGGGCCGCGAGGACGTCGTCCGGATGGCGGGCGCCTACCACGGGCACGCGGAGATCACGAGCGCGCACGACGTGCCGTTCAACGACGCGGAGGCGCTCGACAGGGAGATCGCGAGGCTGACCGCCGCCGGCCGCACGCCCGCCTGCGTCCTGATGGAGGCGGCGATGACGAGCGGCGGGCTCACCCCGCCCGAGCCCGGCTACCTCGAGGCGGTGCGCGAGCTGACCGGGCAACACGGCGTCCTGCTCGTCTTCGACGAGGTGAAGACGGGCCTGACGATCGCCGCCGGCGGCGCGGTCGAGCGCTTCGGTGTCACGCCGGACCTGCTCACGCTCGCGAAGTCGCTGGGCGGCGGTCTTCCGAGCGGTGCGGTCGGCATGGCACCCGAGCCGGCCGCGCTGATCGCCGACGGCCGCGTCCGTCAGGTCGGCACCTACAACGGGAACCCGCTCTCGATGGCGGCCGCGGCCGCGAGCCTGCACGAGGTGCTCACGCCCGCCGCATACGACGAGCTCGAGCGCCTCGGTGACCGGATGGTCGCCGCCTGCGAGCACGTGATCGAGGCGGGCGGCCTCGAGGCCCGCTGCGTGGGGGTGGGCTCGAAGGGAGCGGTGGGCTGGGGAGGCGACCGCGAGCTCGGCGAGCTCATCTGGCTGTGGCTGGCCAACCGCGGCGTCTACACGACCCCGGGCCGCGTGCAGGAGTGGAACGCGACAGTCGCGCACGACGACGCGACGGTGGACCGCTACTTGGACGCCTTCGGCGGCCTCGTCGCCGAACTCAGTCCACGATTGTCCGGCTCTGCTCGCGCATGAACTGCGGCAGGTACCACCCGCCGAGGCCGCCCTTGCCGGTCGACCCGCTCGACTTCCAGCCGCAGAACGTCTGAGTGCCGGGCCACGCGCCGGTGGTGGCGCCGGCGCGACGGTTGACGTAGACAACGCCCGCGTGGATCTCCGCCAGGAAGCGCTCCTTCTCGGCCTCGTCGCCCGTGAAGATGCCTGCGGTCAGGCCGTAGACCGGCGCGTTCGCCTCGGCGAGCGCCTCGTCGAACGAGCCCACGCGCGTGACCGTCACGAACGGCAGGAACAGCTCGTCGCGCTCGAGCCGGTGCCCGAGCGGCAGGTCGGCGATCACCGTCGGCTCCACGTAGTTGCCGGGCAGCTCCGGCCTGCCGCCGCCGGCGGCGACGCGGCCGTCCTGGCGAGCCGCGGCCACGGCCTGCTCGTAGCGCTCCACGCTCCCCTCGTTGATCACCGGGCCCACGAACGCCTCGAGATCGCTCGGGTCGCCGAGCGCCAGCTCCGCGGCCCGCGCGGCCAGCTTCTCGACGAACTCGTCGTAGACCGCGTCCGCGACGATCGCCCGCGAGCAGGCGCTGCACTTCTGGCCGGACAGCCCGAATGCCGAGCGCGCGACCCCCTCGGCGGCGGCGTCCAGATCGGCGCTCGCCGTGACGATCGCCGGGTTCTTCCCGCCCATCTCCGTCAGTGCCGGGCGAGCGTAAGGGCCGTCATGCATCTTGCGGGCGATCTCGCGCCCGACCTCGGCCGAGCCCGTGAACGCGACGCCGTCCACGGCGGCGTCGACGAGCGCCCGTCCCGTGTCCGGCCCGCCGTGCACGAGGTTGAAGACGCCGGGGGCGAGTCCCGCCGCCCGCATTACCTCCCCGAGGACGGCGCCCGTGCCGGGCGCCTCCTCAGAGGGCTTGAAGACCACCGTGTTCCCCGCGATCAGCGCGGCGCTGGCCATCCCGATCGACAGCGCGACGGGGAAGTTGAACGGCGCGATCACCGCGAAGACTCCGTACGGGCGCAGCACGTCCACGTTTCGCTCACCCTCCACGAAGCTGTGCAACGGCTGCGTGTAGCCCTCGTTCTCCTCCATGTGGCCCGCGTAGGCCTCGATCAGGTCGATCGCCTCCTGCACCTCGAGGATCGACTCCGTGCGCGTCTTGCCGGTTTCGAGGCTCGCCAGCGCGGCGAGCTCCATGTGCCGGTCGCCGATCCCGTCGGCCACGGCGCGCAGGAGCCGGCAGCGCTCGCGGTAGTCGGTCGCGGCCCATGCCGGAGCAGCCGCGCGGGCGGCCGTCACCGCGCGCTCGACGAGCGCCTCGTCGGCTGCGTGGGCTCGGCTCGCGACGTCGTCCGTGTGGGCGGGGTCGCGGCGCTCGAAGAGCTCGCCCTCGGCGACCTCCTCGGAGCCGATCAGGTGGGCATGCGCTGCGGCGTCGGCGCGCTTCGCGGCCTGAAGCGCTTCCTCGAACGCGGCGTCTGTCTCCGCCCCAAGGTCACCGCTCGTGTACGTAAGCCTCGTGCTCATCGGCTGAACGTACCGCGTGGCAGGCCGGGAGGAAAAGGGGGTCCTCGCCCCTGCACCGGTCCTCGATGCCGAGCCGGGCCGCCTCCCCGGACTCGACCACCGGGCAGCGCGGGTGGAAGCGGCAGCCGGGCGGGATGCGCGTGGGATCGGGGGTCTCGCCACGGAGTATCTGCGGGTCCGTTTGCCGGGCCTCGGGGACGACCGACAGGAGCGCGCGCGTGTAGGGGTGCTGGGGCGAGGTGAGCAGCTGCTCCGCCGGCGCGTCCTCGACGATCCGGCCCAGGTACATCACGGCGACGCGGTCGGCGATGTTCCAGGCGAGCCCGAGGTCGTGCGTCACCACCAGGATGCTCACGCCCGCCTGACGCACGATCCTGAGCATCAGCGCGAGTATCTCACCGCGCACCGACGCGTCCAGGGCCGAGACCGGCTCGTCGGCCACCAGCAGGTCCGGGTCGAGGACCATCGCCCCGGCGATGATCACCCGCTGGCGCTGGCCGCCGGAGATCTCGTACGGGTAGCGCGTGAAGAAGCTCTCGGGGGGCCGCAGCCCCGCGTTCGCGAGGGCCTCCGCGACGATCTGCTCCTCGTCGCCCTTGACTCCCTGCACGCGCACGCCCTCCGCGACCACCTCGTAGAGCGTCTGGCGGGCGTTCAGCGCCCCGGTGGGGTCCTGGAAGATCATCTGGGCGCGCCGCCGATGCTCGCGGAGGCCGGCTCGGCTGTACGACAACGGCTCGCCGCGGAAGCGCACCTCCCCCGCGTTCGGCGCCCGCAGCCCCATGATCGTCCGTGCGAGCGTGGTCTTGCCGCAGCCCGACTCCCCCACCAGCGCGAGAGTCTCGCCCTCGTTGACCACGAGGTCGACCCCGTCCACGGCCCGTGCGGGGCCGTCGCGGCCGGGGTACTGCACATGCAGGCCCTCCACCTCCAGCAGCGGGACCGGGTCGCTCACGTCGTCACCGGCGCCCCGGACACGTGGACACAGGCGGCCTCGCGCAGCGGGCCGGCGGGCCACAGCTCGACGTTCGTGCTGGGACAGACGTCGATCGCCTGCGAGCAGCGCGGGTGGAAGGGACAGCCGCTCGGCAGGTCCCGCGGATCGGGCGGGTCGCCCGGAAGGCCCGACGGGTTCATCCGAAAGGCGCGGTCGCCGATCAATGGGAACGCCGCCGCGAGCGCGCGCGTGTAGGGATGCGCGGCGTCGGCGAAGACCTTGTCGTTCGGCCCCTCCTCGACGATCCGCCCCGCGTACATGACGGCAATCCGCCTGCAGATGTCCGCGAGCGTCGAGAGGTCGTGCGTGATGAAGATGATCGCCAGGCCGAGGTCGCGCTGGAGGTCCGCGAGCAGGTGCAGGACCTGGGCCTGCACCATCACGTCGAGCGCGGTCGTCGGCTCGTCCGCGATCAGGAGCCGCGGGTCGCAGGCGAGCGCCAGGCCGATCAGCACGCGCTGGCGCTGGCCGCCCGACAGCTCGTGCGGATATGCGCGCGCCCGCCGCGTTGGAAGCCCAACGAGCTCGAGCAGCTCGCCCACGCGCTTCCCCGCGCTCGCCGCCCCGTCCTTCGAGTGCAGCCGGATCGCCTCGGCGATCTGATCGCCCACCCGCTGGACCGGGTTCAGCGTGTGGAGCGCGCCCTGGAAGACGATCGCGAGCTCGGTCCAGCGGACTGCACGCAGGCGCCCCGGCTTCATGTCGAACACGTTCTCGCCGTCGAGCAGAGCCTCGCCGGTCACCTCGGTCCCCTGTGGCAGCAGCCGCAGCAGCGCCGCCGCCATCGTCGACTTGCCACAGCCCGACTCGCCGGCGATCCCGAGCGTCTCCCCCACGTCGAGCGTCACGTCCACGCCGCGCACGGCCGGGATCGGCGCGCCCGAGCCGGCAGCGTAGGTCACGTGCAGGTCCCTCACCTCGAGCAGGCTCATTGGCGCCTGTCCTTCAGCCGCGGGTCGAGGATCTCCTCGAGCGCCGTGCCGCACAGCGTGAACGCGAGCGCGACGAGCATGATCCCGAGCCCGGGCGGGATGAACACCCACCAGGCCTCGGCCGTGATCGCCCCCGTCTGGAACGCGCTGTCGAGCATCTGCCCCCACGACGGGTTGAGCGGGTCGCCGAGGCCGAGGAAGGAGAGCGTCGCCTCCGTCAGGATCACGACCGGAACCGTCAGCGTCGTGTTCGCGAGGATCACCGGTGAGACGTTCGGCAGGATGTGCCGCGTCATCAGGTGCCAGTTCGAAGCGCCGAGCGCGCGGCTTCGGTCGACGTAGTCGCGTTCGCGAAGGGTGAGGACCTGCGCCCGTATCAGCCGCGCCGGCTGCGGCCACGTCGTGATCCCGATCACGATGATGATGTTGCGCACGGACGGCCCAAGGATCACGCCGAGCACGATCGCGAGCGGCAGGAACGGGATGACGAGGAACCACTCGGTGATCCGCATGAGGAGGCCGCCGATCTTCCCGCCGTAGAACCCGGCCACGATGCCCACCACCGAGCCGATCCCAATCGCGAGCAGGGTGGCGAGAAGACCCACGAGCAGGCTCGTCCGCGCTCCCCAGATGAACTGCGTGCTCACGTCGCGCCCGAGGCTGTCCGTCCCGAGCGGGGCGAACTCCGACGGACTGGCGAAGGTCGGGTTCTGCGTCGTGTTGATGGCCCGCAGGCCGGACTCGTCGGCGAGCAGCGGGGCCGCCAGCGCCATCGCGACGGCCAGCACGAGGATCCCGAGCCCGACCATGCCCGGCAGGTGATGGCGGTACTCGTCCCACGCCCGTCCGAACGCGCGCCTGCGGCGCAGCCACGCGATCCTTCTCCCGGAGGGGGCCTCGATCGCGCTCACGCCGGCCTCACACGCGGGTCCAGGTATCCGTACAGGAGGTCGGCGATCAGGTTGAAGAAGATCACCGACGCGCTGAAGACGAGGAACAGCCCCTGGAGCATCGGCAGATCCGGCCCGTTGAGCGCGTCGTACGTCGCGAGGCCGAGGCCGGGCCACGAGAAGATCGCCTCGACCGCGATCGCCCCTGACAGGACGAACCCGAAGTTGATCGCGAGCAGCGCGACCACCGGCAGGATCGCGTTGGGCACCGCGTGGCGGTTGCGGACGAGGACGTCACGCAGGCCCTTGGCGCGTGCGAGCACCAGATAGTCCTCGCGCATCGTGTCGAGCAGCGAGGAGCGCATGATGATCGCGTACTCCCCCAGGTAGCCGACCGTGAGCGTGAGGCACGGCAGGAACAGATGCTTCGCCTGGTCGGCGAGGTGGCCGAGTCCGGTGGCCGTCGACGTCGGATCCTCGAGCCCTCCCACCGGGAACCACCCGAGCACGACCGCGAACACCAGCAGCAGCACCATCCCGAGCCAGAAGTCCGGCATGGACCACGTCGCTACGCTGAACGCGGTCGACGCGTAGTCGACCTTCGTGCGTCTTCGCCAGGCCGCGGAAATGCCGAGCAGGATGCCGAAGACGGCCGACAGTACCCCGGAGATGCCCACCAGGGCGATCGTCGGGCCGGCCTTGCGCTTGATCGTGTCCCAGACGGGCTCGTTACTCGTGTAGGAGCGGCCCAGGTTGAAGGTCGCGGTCTCCTTCAGGTACGCGACGAACTGAGCGCCGGTCGACTTGTCCAGCCCGAACTGCTTGGTCAGCGTCTCGCGCTGGTGGTCGGTCAGGTTGCGGCCGCGATACAGGTTCGCGACCGGATCTCCCTCAACGACCCGGAAGAGGAAGAAGTTGAAGCAGACGACGAAGACCAGGGTGACGAGCGACCCGGCAACCTTGGCCCCGACGAAGCGTGCGCTCACTCCCGCTCGTACACCGTGCGCCGGCGCCGCACCAGGAAGATGGCCCCGGCCGCGACGAGGACGACCGCGACGATCGCCACGATGATCCCGGCGCTGCTCCCTCCGCTGTCACTGCTCGCCGAGGCCGTGACCGGCTTCAGCTGCGCGTACGACGGCGACGTGTTCGAGTAGAAGACCGGGCCGATCTTGGCCGGCTGGCGAACGAAGCCCTCGAAGCGGCCCTTCACGTACGCCTGCAGGTCCGGGTACGTGTAGATCACGTGGTAGACCCCCCACTGCTGGATGCGCGCCAGCATCTCGTGGACGATCTGCTCGCGCTTCGCCCGGTCGAGCTCGACCTTCTGCTGCTGGTAGAGCTTGTCGTACCCCGGGTCGCAGTAGTTGGCGTCGTTGTAGTAGTTCGTCGGGTCCTTGGGGTCGCTCGCGACCTGGTCGCAGGTGAAGTACGAGAGCATCGGATCCGGGTCCACGAACGGCACCCAGCCCCACGAGAACATGTCGTAGTCGCCCTTGCCGATGATCGTGGTCAGCTGGCTGTCGTCGGCGACCTTCTTGGTGGTCGCGATCCCGATCTCCTTCAGCCAGCCGGTCACGAACTCCGCGATCGGCGCACCGGTCTCGCTGTCGGAGCGGACCATGTACTTGAAGTTGAGCGGCTTGCCGCCACCCGGCATCTCGCGGACGCCGTCGCCGTCCGTGTCCTTGTAGCCCGCGTCGTCGAGGATCTGGTTCGCCTTGTCGAGGTCGAAGTCGAAGACCTTGTCGGCGGGGATCTCGGGGGCCCAGCTCGTGTCCGGCGACGTGCTGACCGTCTGTGTGACGGTGCCGTGGCCGTTCAGGACGCGTGCGACGAGCGTCTTCTTGTCGATGGCGTGCCCGATCGCCTCGCGGACACGCGGGTCGAGCAGCGCCGGATGCGGCTTCTTCAGGCCGTCCCCGCCGTTGATCGCGACCTCGGACATGGCGCCCTGGTTGCCCTCGACCGTCTGGATCTTGTCGTTCTTCGCGAGCTGGTCGAAGGCGGCGCCGGGGACGTCCTCGGCGGCGTCCAGCTCACCGGTCTTGAGGGCGGCGACCATCGCGTCGGGGTTGTTGAACTTCTTGAGGATGACCTCGTCCACCGCGGGCCGGCCGCCCCAGTAGTACTTGTTCGCCTTGAAGCGGGCGAACTGGCCCTTCTCGAACTTGTCGAGCACGAACGGACCCGATCCGACCCCGTCGGTCGCGTCGTACTTGCCGCGCTCGTCGGCGCTCATCTTGCCCCAGATGTGCTTGGGCAGGATGTAGACGTCCATCGTCGGCAGCTTCGGGTCCGGCACCTTCGACTTGATGACCAGCGTGGTGTCGTCCTTCGCGGTCGCGTCGAGGTTGACCGTCGTGGCGCTGTGGTTGATCCACTCCTCGTCACGGCTCGTGTTCACCGTCCAGGCGATGTCCTCGGCCGTGAGCGGCTTGCCGTCGGACCACTTCAGCCCGTCGCGCAGCTTGTACGTCCAGGTCAGGCCGTCCTTAGAGCCCTTCCACGACTTCGCGAGGCCGGGGATGGTGTGGAAGTCGCTCGCGGCCTTGTCGGTGAGCGTGGCGTACTGGATGTTCCACGCCTCGTAGGCGGCGGCGGTCACACCGATCAGCGGGCTCATGCTGTCGATGCCCTGCGGATCGCCGAGCTGGAAGACGACCTTCTTGTCGCCGCCCCCTCCGCCGCTGTCGTCCTGACTCTGGGCGGTTACCGCCGTCAGACCGGCGAGGAGAAAAACGCATGGGACGATGACGAGTGCGAGTCGCTTCATGGCCGGACTCTCTCACGCGGTCACATGAGATTCCAGTTAAGGAAGCGCTCCAGACGGCGGTAGAAGTCCAGCTGTGGCCCGACTCGGATGAAGCCGTGTGCCTCTGTGGGGTAGGTGACGTACTCGAATGTCTTGCCGAGCGCGCGCAGGCGCGTCACGAGCTGCTCGGACTGCTTCGGGCTGACGCGCTCGTCGCGCTCGCCGTGGGCGATCAGGAGCGGCACCCGGACGTTCTCGAGCTGGTGGTAGGGCGATCCCGCGATGTACGCGTCGCGCGCCTCGGCGGGCGTCCCCATCATCCGGCCCAGGTCCTGGACTCCCTCGCGGTCGCCCTGCGCCCATGAGGTCGTGATGTCGCAGTCGCCGTACTTGCACACCGCGCAGCGGAAGCGGTGCTCGGGGTCGAAAGTCACCGAGCAGAGCGACATGTATGAGCCGTAGCTGGCGCCGAAGATGCCGAGCCGTTCGCCGTCCACCCAGTCGAGCGTGCGCAGGTAGTCGGCCGCCGCGAGGCAGTCCTTGGTGTCGCCGACGCCCCAGTCGCCGTGGTTGAGGCGCTCGAACTCGCGCCCGTAGCCGGTCGAGCCGCGGAAGTTGATCGCTAGCCAGGCGTAGCCTCTGTCGACGAAGAACTGGGCGTGCCCGTCCCATTCGTCGGCGTAGCAGTCGGTCGGCCCGCCGTGGGGGTAGACGATCGCGGGCACGGGCCGGTCCGCCGACGCATCTCGGGGGCGCATCAGGAAGCCAGGGATCTCGAGGCCGTCGAACGACGTGTAGGTGATGTCCTCGAGCTCCGCGTGCGGAGCCGCGCGGATCGCCTTCGGGGCGGGCACATGGATCCTCGCGGGCTCCCCGCCCGGCTCGATCCGCCTGAGCTCGCGGGCTGTCGCGTGATCCTCGTAGCCGGCAACGATGTCGCCGGCCGCAGTCCACTGCGGCGTGTGCCAGATACCGCCGCGAGCGAGCTCGGTGGCGCTGCCGTCCAAGACCTCGAGCGCCACGAGGTGGAAGCGGTTCCGGTCGCCTCGTGCGGCGACGATGCGCGTCCCGTCCGGATGCCACGCGTGGTCGTGGTGGTCGGCGCCCACGGTCGTGAGCGGGTGATCGTCCTCGCCGTCTCGCCCGATGAGGTACAGCTCGTAGAAGCCGCCGCGCTCGGACGCGAAGGCGATCGTCTGCCCGTCGGGCGACCACCGGGGGTCGCGGTCGTGCAGCTCCGGGACGCCTGTGAGGCGGCGCACGCTTCCGCCCTTCACGCTCGCCACGCGGATCTCGCTCGTGCGGTTCTGGTCGACGCGCGGCGTGAACGTGTACGCGACCTCCGTGGCGTCGGGCGAGGGCTCTGCCTCGCCCTCGTCGCCGTGCGCGTCGAGCTCGCCGTGCTCGGCTCCCAGCCGGCGCGGCCACGGATCGTCCACGTCCACGACCGCGAGCCGTGTAGTCCGGTCCTCGCTGCGCTCGACCTCGACCACGAGCGTGCGGTCGTCGATCCAGCGCGGACTGTCGCCCTGAACCAGCTTGCGCGGAGGGCCGCCGGCCACCGGCACCAGCCAGACGTGGCCCTCGTCGGCGTACGCGACCGCGCTGCCGTCAGGGGAGATGTATGGCGGGGTGTCAGCCCACCATGGCACCGGCTCGCGGCCGGTCGTCAGCCGCTGCGGGACCGCACCGTCCTCGAGCTCGAGCAGCCAGACGTCGGACGTGTCGCGATCCTCGATGAGCACGATTCGGCGCCGGTCCGGAGCGATGGTGAGCGAGCGGGGACGGGGCGTGTGGGCGATCGCCTCGAGGCGCCAGTGCGGCGGCGGGCGCAGGTCGCTTCGGGGCTGTGCTCGCACGCCGTGGTGCTCGTGCTTGCCGACCCACATCGAACGGTCTTCAGGCACGCGCTCCCTCCTCGATCCCCAACAGCACCTCGCAGACCAGCTTTCCGATTGCGTCAAGGTCGTAGCCGCCCTCCTGTATCAGCACGGTCGGGAGGCCGAGCCCGCCGAGCGCGCGCCCGGCTGCACGGAACCCCGCTGGCGTCACGGCCAGCGGGCTCTCCGGGTCGCCGGCGGCGGCGTCGACGCCGAGTGCGACGACGAGCGCCCGTGCGCCCCGGCCGGCCGCCCAGCCGGCCAGCTCCCTCACCGAGGCGACCCACGGCTCGTCGCCGCTGCCGGGCGGCAGGACGACGTTTCGGTTCGACTCGCCCTCGCCGCGCTCGTCCTCGAAGCCGAGGTAGTGCGGGAACCAGCCCGCGGCCGGGTCGACGTGGACGGAGCCCGTCAGCACGTCGGCCGCGCCCCAGAAGATCGCCTGCGTCCCGTTGCCGTGGTGGGCATCGATGTCGATCACCGCCACGGGCGCGAGGCCACCCTCCCGCAGCCGCGCCGCGGCGGCCGCCGCGTTGTTCAGGTAGCAGGACCCGCCGAAGCAGGTGCGCGTCACATGGTGGCCCGGCGGCCGCGTGCACGCGTATGCCGCGGGGGCGCCGTCGAGGGCGAGCCGGGCGGCGGTGACCGCGGAGTCGAGGGCGGAGCGTGCCGCCTCCCAGGTTCCCGGCCCGATCAGCGTCATCGTGTCGTACGCGAACTGCCCGGCGCGGGCAGTGACCGACGTGGCTGTGCGCGGCGCGTGGCCAGAGAACAGGCCCGGGTGCGGGAACAGGTACGGCACGACGCGGTCCTGGCCGGGATCCTCCTGCAGGCCCGCCTCCTGCCACGCCTCCCACGCCCGGGCGAGGTAGCCCGTGAGCTCCTCGTCGTGGACGCTCGTCACGGCGGCGTCCGGCTGCGGCTCGGCGTCGACGAAGTGCGCCCCCTCCTCCTCGGCGAGGACAGCCCTGATCCGCTCCGCGCGCTCCGGCAGCTCGGTCCCGGGAACGCGCACGCCCAGCCATACCTCGCCGCCCGGGTCGTGCAGGCGGTGACCGTCGCTCCACACGACCGGCATTGCGAGTCCCACGGCGCGAGCCTATCCGGCAGCGCGTCCGCCGAGCGCGTCCGGACGCGCCGCGCGGATGCGCGCCGCGAGCTCCGGCGGGGCGAGCCGCTCGCTGTCGAGCGTGAGGTGCACCCCCTCGAGCCCGGCCTGCGAGACGGCCAGCGGATCGACCTCCGCGAGCAGGTGCTCCATGCCGGACCAGCCGGGGGGCTCGCGCTCCACGATCCGCTCGCGCATCGTCGCGGGCGAGGCCTCGAGGCGGACCAGCAGATGGTCGTCCGCTCCGACCGCGGCGAGGAGCTCGGCGAGCTGCTCGCTCGACTCGACCACCTCCGCGACCAGCACGAGGTCGTGGCCGTCCTCCCGGTGGGCGGCCCATACGGCCCGCAGGTATCCGGCGCGTTGCCCGGTGTCCGGATACGGATAGGCCCACGACACCTCGTCCATGTCGATCGCCGCGTGGGCGATCCGGTCGACCGCGAGCGCGTCGGCCAGGTCCATCAGGCACGCCGTCTTGCCCGCCCCGGGCGGTCCGGTCACGAGGACGGCGAACACGCCCCGAGTGTCGCACTTCGTAGAGTCACGGCATGGACGCCGGAGAGAGCCTGCGCGATCACGGTGTGCGGATCGGCGAGCTCGAGCCCGGCCCGACGGGCTCAATCGCGGATGTAGAAGGAGTCGCCGTCGGCCACGTGACCGTCATACGTGACGAGCCCGACCCTCCGGGGGGTCGCGGCGTGGCGCGGAGCGGGGTGACCGCGGTCGTCCCCGGGCCAATCGACCGGCTCTGGGCCGAGCCGCTGCCCGCCGGCGTCGCGGTCCTGAACGGTGCCGGCGAGCTCACCGGCTCCGTGGAGATCGCCGAGTGGGGCGAGCTGAAGACGCCGGTCTACCTGACCGCGACGATGTCGGTCGGGCGGATCTGGGACGGCGCTGTGGCGGCTGCCACTGCGGCCGACCCGCGGATCGGCGTGGAGGGCGTCGTGATACCGGTGGTCGGCGAGTGCGACGACAGCTACCTGAACGACGCGCGCGTCGTCCAGGTGGAGGCCGGCGACGCCGGCCGGGCGGTGGCCGACGCGCTCACCGCCGACGGCGTAACCGAGGGCGCCGTGGGAGCGGGCACCGGGATGGTCTGCTTCGACTGGAAGGGCGGAATCGGCTCCTCGAGCCGCCTGACCGGGGCCGGCCACACGGTGGGCGTGCTGGTGCTGGCGAACTACGGCACGAACGAGCAGCTCCGCGTGGACGGCGTTCCGGTGGGCCGCTTCGTCGTCCCTCCCGACGAAACGAGGCGGCGGCCCGCCGGCAGCTGCATCGCGGTGGTCGCCACCGACGCGCCGCTTGGCCCGGCGGAGCTCACTCGGGTTGCACGTCGGGCTGGGCTCGGCCTCGCCCGCACCGGCTCGGTCGCCCATCACGGCAGCGGCGAGATCTTCATCGCCTTCTCGACCACCGCGGGCGCCGCTCGCGGTGAGGGCACCCCACCGACGCTCCCAGGCAGCGCGCTCGATCCCCTCTTCCAGGCGACCGTCGAGGCGACCGAGGAGGCCGTCCTGAATGCACTCTGGCGCGCCGAGACGACGCGGGGCCGCGACGACCGCGTTGTGGAACGCCTCCCGCACGAGCGGATGCTCGAGCTGCTGGCGAGTCACGGGCGGCTCACGGGCTGAGGTGGGGTCGCTTCAGCGTCGCCCGCGAGGGGCCGTCGAGCTGAGGCAGCAGGTGTGCGTTCCCGTTGAAGCGGATCGTCACCGTCGGCGCCCCTCGGCCGGCCGGCGTGCGGCGCGTGCTGACCAAGAACTCGCAGTTGCGGTTCAGCCGGCCGCGTGCCGTCCGCACGAGGCGCTCCCCGAGCATCACGCGCATCGTGACCGTCCCGCGACAGCCCTGTCGAGCCGTCACCCCGCGCGGGGTGAGCAGGTGGCCGGTCGCCACGAGCCGGCGCCCTTCGACGAACGCGACGGCGCTGAAGAACCGGGGCGGGCGAAGCCCGAGTGCGCGCCCCGCCATGAGCGGGTCGTCCGTGATCAGCGCGTCCGCGCCATCCTGCCTCGCATCGCGGACATCGCGCCGCGCGTCGAGCGTGAACGGCACGACCTTCAGGCCGCCGTAGTGCGCGGCGCCTACGTACTCACCGCTGACCGGCCATTCGGGCGAGATGAAGTCGTAGTCCTTGTCCGCGGCAAGCTGCAGTAACGCCTCGTTGGAGGCCTGGAGCGAGAGCAGGCTGGTGCGCACGCCGGGCAGGCGCTGCCGCGCTACGTCGAGGTTCGCGGGAACGAAGCTCTGGATGATCAGCTGCCGACGCGGCAGCTTGCTGTGGATCACCGCGTCCATGACGCTGTTGGCATAGGCCGGAGTCGAGTCGTAGTCCGGGTCGGTCGGGACGTTCTTGATCTCGAGGTTGACCACGGCGCCGGTGCGCTTCGCGAGGTCCAGGACCTGGGCGATCGTGGCGATCGCCTCGGTGTGCGGGGCGTCTCGCGTCGGAAGCGGGCCGCCGGGGCTCCCGAGCACGTCGGTCCTGCAGCTCGCGAGTTCCTTGACCGTGACGGTACGGACCTCGCCGCTGCAGTTAGTCGTGCGGTCGAGCCCGGCGTCGTGAATGGCCACCGGCACGCGGTCCTCGGTCAGCTTGGCGTCCACCTCGAACACGAATCCGTGCCGCGCCGCGTTCTTGTAGGCACGAATACTCTCCTCGCCGAAGCGGGCCGTGCCGTTCTCGACCGTACCGCCACGGTGCGCGTGGATCTGAGGGCTGGCGGCGAAGGCGGCCGGGGCGGCCACGAGCGCCGATGCAACGACAACGGCCGCAATGAGGGGACGGCCCAAGCGGGCGAGGATGCGGGTGAGCATGGCGGCCAGCCTAGCCTCGAATCTCGCGACGATCCTGCCCAGGGTCCCGTAGAGGGACCCCATCCGGGATCGTCAGACCGTGAGTGCTTTGACCTTGTAGTCAGGCGCACGATATTTTGGGTCCGTGGGAACGGGCGCGCTCGACCACCTCTGGCTTCACTTCACGGAGATGGGCAGATACCGCGCTGGCGACGAGCTCCAGGTCATCGTCCGCGGCGACGGCTGCTACCTCGAGGATGCCGCGGGCCGGCGCTACCTCGACGCGCTCGCCGGCCTCTTCTGCGTGAACATCGGGTACGGCTTCGGCGCGGAGATGGGTGAGGCGGCCGCCGCGCAGATGCGCGAGCTGCCGTTCGCGATCAACTGGACGTTCGCGCACCCGCGCTCGATCGAGCTCGCTGCCGAGGTGGCGGGGCTCGCGCCGGGCGACCTCAACCGCGTGTTCTTCGTGTCCGGCGGCTCGGAGGCGGTCGAGGCTGCCTGGAAGCTCGCGCGCCAGTACCACGCCGCCCGCGGACAGCGGCGCTGGAAGGCGATCGCGCGGCGGCTGGCGTACCACGGAACCACGATGGGCGCGCTCTCGATCAACGGGTGCACCGAGCTGAGGACCCCGTTTGAGCCGCTGGTGCCGGACGTCCTGCACGTGTCGAATACGAACCGCTATCACCGCCCGCCGGAGGAGACCGACGATGAGTTCACCGCCTTCCTGCTCGCCGAGCTCGAGGCGACACTCCTCCAGGCGGGACCCGACACCGTGGCGATGGTGATCATCGAGCCGGTCCAGAACACCGGCGGCTCGTTCATGCCGCCGGCCGGCTACCTGGAAGGGGTGCGCGAGCTGTGCGACCGGCATGGCGTCCTCCTCTGCTTCGACGAGGTGATCACGGGCTTCGGGCGCCTCGGCCACTGGTTCGCATCTGAGCGCTTCGGCGTCACGCCGGACCTGATCACCTGCGCAAAGGGCCTCTCGTCCGCTTATGCGGCGATCGGCGCGCTGGTCGCCAGTGAGCGGGTGATGGAGCCGTTCTTCGGCGAGGGGAGCATGTATTCGCACGGGATGACATTCGGCGGCCACCCGGTGCAGGCAGCGGTCGCTCTGAAGAACATCGAGATCATGCGGCGCGAAGGGATCGTCGAGCACGTCCGCGACAACGAGGCCGCCTTCCGCTCGACGCTCGAGCCGCTGCTCGAGCTGCCGATCGTCGGCGACCTCCGCGGCGCCGGCTTCTTCTATGCGCTCGAGCTGGTGAAGGACCGCGACACGCGCGCAACCTTCAGCGACCAGGAGTGCGACGACTTGCTGCGCGGGTTCGTCTCCCCGCGCCTGTTCGAGGAGGGACTCATCTGCCGGGCGGACGACCGCGGCGATCCCGTCGTGCAGATCTCGCCGCCGCTGGTGGCAGCCCAGGCTGAGTTCGACGCCATCGCCGGAAGGCTCGGCATGGTGCTGGAGGAGGCGGGCCGGCGCATGCGGGTCGCCGCCGCTCGCTGAGACAGCGGCTCAGCGGAGCACGAGCGCGTGCTCCGGGTGCCAGCCGAGCCTGACCTGCTGGCCGATCTCCCAGCGGTCGTCGGCGCGCTGGCGCGCGGCGTTCTGCTCGAGGGCCACGAGGCGCACGCCGGGCGAGAGCTCGACGATCACCTGCGTCGTCGTGCCCACGTACACGCGCTCGACGATCGTCCCGTCGACCGACACCATGCCGTCCTCGCGCTCGTCGAGCCAGATCTTCTCGGGCCGCACGGAGAGGTACACGTCCGAGCCCTCGGAGCAGTCGCCGGGCACGGGCGCGGCGAAGCGCTGTCCGGACGGGAGCCGTACGCCGCCGTTGTCGACGGTCGCGGGGAGCAGGTTGGAGATGCCGATGAAGCCGGCCACGAAGGGCCCGTGCGGGCGCTCGTACACCTCTTCCGGCGTGCCGCACTGGCGCACCTGGCCGTCCTCCATGACCGCGATCCGGTCTGACATGGCGAGCGCCTCCTCCTGGTCGTGCGTCACGTACAGGAAGGTGATGCCGACCTCGCGCTGGATGCCCTTCAGCTCCACCTGCATCTGCTTCCGGAGCTTCAAGTCGAGCGCGCCGAGCGGCTCGTCGAGCAGGAGCACTGCCGGCCGGTTCACGAGTGCGCGGGCGAGCGCCACACGCTGCTTCTGGCCGCCAGAGAGCTCGCGCGGCCTCGACCGCTCGCGCCCGGTGAGCTGGACGAGCTCGAGTGCCTCCTTCACGCGGTCCTGGATCTCGCCGGAGTCGACCTTGCGCCGCTTCAGGCCGAACGCCACGTTGTCGGTCACGTCCAGGTGCTCGAAGAGCGCGTAGCTCTGGAAGACCGTGTTGACGTTGCGGTGATAGGGCGGCACGGTCTCGACCGGCTCGTCCTCCAGGAAGATGCGGCCCTCGCTCGGCTGCTCGAAGCCGGCGACCATCCGCAGAGTGGTCGTCTTTCCGCAGCCCGAAGGGCCGAGCAGGGAGAAGAACTCGCCCCGGCGAATGGAAATGTCGAGCCCATCGACGGCCACGGTGTCGCCGAAGCGCTTCGTGACGCGCTCGAAGCGAATCGCCTCCGGCAGCTCCGTCACGCCGCCTCCCTTCCGACCAGCACGCCGAGCCCGCTCTCGCGCCGGCCGAGCAGGCGCGGCAGCCAGATCGCCAGGGCGATCAGCACGGCGGAGACCGTGAGCATCATGGTGCCGATCGCGTTGATGGTCGGCGTGACGCCGAACCGGATCGCCGAGTAGATCCGCACCGGCAGCGGCTGCGGCGACTCGCCGGTGGTGAAGAACGACAGCACGAAGTCGTCGAAGCTGAGCGCGAAGGTGAGCAGCGCGGCGGCGATGATCGCGGGCCACAGCTCCGGCAGCGTCACGAGCCTGAGCGTGCCCCAGCGCGTGGCGCCCAGGTCCAGCGCGGCCTGCTCGACCTCGGGGTTCAGCGCCGCGAGCCGCGCCCGCACGACAACCGTCACGTAAGAGATCGAGAACGTGATGTGGGCGATCATCACCGTCTCCAGGGAGAGCTGCATGCCCACCTGCGTGAACAGCACAAGCGCGGAGACGGCGGCCACGATCTCCGGTGTCACGAGCGGCACGAGCATCAGGACGTTCGCGCTGCCGGCCCAGCGGGTGCGCGCTCGGACGAGCGCGAAGGCGAGCAGCGTGCCGAGCGCCGTCGCGGCGATCATCGTCACGGTCGCGATCTGGATGCTCGCGATCAGCGACTCGCGGAGCGACTCGTCCTCGAAGAAGCGCCGGTACCACTCGAGGCTGAAGCCCTCGAATCGTTGCAGCGACTTCGTGGAGTTGAACGAGAACAGCGCCACGATCACGATCGGCGAGAAGAGGAAGACGAAGAAGAGGCCGGTGAAGACGGGCAGGAAGCGCGGCCGGTCGAACGGCTTCGGCGCGGAGCCGGCGCTCACAGCGCCGCCTCCCGCGATGCGCGGGCCGCGGAGCGCAGGTAGAGCACCATCCAGACGCCGAGGAACGCCATCAAGATTGTCGTCAGGGCCGCGCCGAACGGCCAGTTGTCCGCGCCGAGGAACTGCTGCTGGATCAGGTTGCCGATCATGTAGGTGCCGGGCCCGCCCAGCAGCTGGGCGCTGATGAAGTCGCCGACCGCCGGCAGGAAGACCAGCACGGACCCCGCCAGTACGCCCTGGAATGTCGCCGGCCAGGTCACGTAGCGGAAGGTGTTCCAGGGCGTGCCGTAGAGGTCCTTGCCGGCCTCGACGAGCGCCTGATCCATGCGATCGATGGCCGCGTAGATCGGCAGGATCATGAACGCGAGGTAGCCGTAGACGAGGCCCCCGATCACCGCGAACGACGTGTTCAGGAACCTGATGCCCGTATCCCTGATCCCGAGGTTCGTGATCGCGCCGTTAACGAGCCCCTCGTCCGCCAGCATGGCCACCCAGGCGTAGGTGCGCACGAGGTAGTTCACGAAGAACGGCAGCACGACCAGCGCGATCAGCATGTGCTTCCAGCGCCCGCCGTAGCGCGCGATGTAGTACGCGACCGGGTAGCCGATCAGGAGGCAGAGCACGACCGTCGCCAGAGCGAAGCCGACCGAGCGCAGGAGCACCGGCACGAACAGGGGGTCGAACGCCTGCCTGTAGTTCTCGGGGTGCCAGCCGTAGATCGTGTTGCCGAGGTCGTCGGTCGACCCGAGCGAAGCCGCCAGCACCAGCCCCAGCGGCACGGCGAAGAGCAGCAGCAGCCAGAGGCCGCCGGGCAGGAGGAGTGTCGTCGCGAAGCGCTGCTCGCTCACGCAGCCTTGACCTCGGTCCAGGTCCGGTCCCAGAGGGCCTTGTCCTCACCGGTCAAGTAGGCGTACTGCTGGCCGTTCTTCACGTCGTCCAGGGTGATCTGAACCGCCGGGTCCTCCTTGGCGATCTTGGCGAACGCGTCCTCGGCGCCCGTGACGGCCATGGGGTAGCCGAAGTAGGCGACGTTCTGCGACGCGTTCTCGGGATCCAGCATGAAGTCGATGAACAGGAGCGCGGTGCCCGGGTGCTGCGCGTTGGCCGGGATGGCGATCGTGTCGGTGCCGACCGGGATCCCCTCCTTGCACTTCTCGAAGCGGTACGACTCGGGGTTCTTGACCTGGTTGCGCAGGTTCACCACGTCGCCGTTCCAACCGTGATGGATCCAGGCGTTGCCGTTGATCAGGTTCTGGATGTCGTCGGTCGAGTAGCCGCGCAGGAGCGGCTTCTGGTCGATCAGCATCTGCTTCGACTTGTCGAGCTCGTCGGGGTCGATCGTGCTGAGCTCGAATCCGTTCCGCAGGTTGGCCATCCCGATGGCCTCCTGGTAGTCGTCGAGCACGTAGATCTTGCCCTTGGCGTCGTCGCGGAAGAGGTCGTCCCACGAGTCGCTCATGCTGCTGATCTTGTCTTCGTTCCAGATCACGCCCGTGCAGTACAGGCCATAGGGAACGGTGTGCTCGGCGTGCGGGTCGTAGGCGGGGTTCTTGAAGAAGTCCCAGACGTTGCCGTAGTTCTTCAGCTGGTCGTGGTCGATCTTCAGGAGCTGGTTGGCCGCGATCAGCCGCGGCGCGTACGACTGGTCCGGGAAGATCACGTCGTAGCGGTTCCCCGAGCGGAGCTTCGCCATCATCGACGACATGGAGTCGAAGTTCGACTGCCGGACCTTCACGCCGTACTGCTTCTCGAACTTCTTGATCAGCGCTGGGTCGAGGTACTCCGACCAGTTGAAGTAGACGAGGTCGCCGTCGACCTTCGCCTTCACGAGCTTCTCGGTCTCCTTCTTCGAGCCGCTGCTCGAGTCGCCCAGCCCGCAGCCGGCGAGGCCCACGCCCAGTGCCAGGCCCGCGCCGCCGCGGAGCAGCCCACGCCGGTCGACACGACCGGCCAGGTAGTCGTCTACATCCCTCAACATCTCGCCCCCTCCAGCAGCTCACAGCCGAGCTCGCGCTCGGCCAGTTCCAGGGCCAGCTCCCGCACTCGGTCGGGTGTGACCTCCATATCCCTCAGCGCAATCTGAACGGCGAGCCCGTCGAGGAGCGACGCCAGCAGCACGGCGAACCCCTCCGGGTCGGCGGGGCCGAACTCGCCCCGCTCCTGCCCGTAGCGGACGACCTCGGCGATCGTGCGCCGCCAACGGCCGTCGAGCTCGGCGCGGGTGGCGGCGAGCTCGGGGTCGCGCAGCGCGCGCGCCCACAGCTCCATCCAGAGCGCGGCGTCGTAGTCGCCCTCGCCGGCGCCGTACTGGACGATGCGGATAAGACGCTCGCGAGCGCTCTCGATGTCCGGGAGCTCGACGGCGAGGTCGTCGTAGAAGCCCTCCTCGGCCGAGGTAAGGGCCTCCTTCAGGAGCTCCACCTTCGAGGCGAAGTAGTAGAGCACCGAGGGCGCGCTCGTCCCGGCCTGCTCGGCGACGTCGGCCACGCGCGCGTTCTCGAGGCCGCGCTCGCGGATGACCGCGGCGGCCGCGGCGAGCAGCTCTGGACGGCGGATGTGGTCAAGCCTTGGACGCGGGCTCATGGCATAGGCAAACGTAAGCTGAATCCCGGTTCAGGAAACCTAAACCTGCGGGTTGGCCGGGTCAAGGGGTGGAGGGGGCTGGTGCGGGAGGCCGAGCTCGTCGCGCACGGCGGCCCAGATTTCGCGCCGCGCGTAGTCCACGTCTAGGTCGCCGAAGAGCACGCGCACGCCGTATCCATCGGCGAGCGCGAGCAGCTTGTCGGCGACGAGCCGGGGATCGGCGTCGCTGGCGAGCTCGTCGCGCTCGATGCCGGTGGCGATCGCCTCGGCGAACCAGTCGCGCATGCGCTTGTAGAGGCGGGCGGCGGTCGGGCGCATCTCCGGATGCCGCGCGGCGCGCAGCCACAGCTCGACCCACAGGATCCAGTCGCGCTCGAGCATGCCCGGGTAGGGCAGGCACTGGTCGATCATCGCGGCGAGCCGGCGGACGCTGCCGAGCGCCTCGACGTCGCCCTCGGGGCCGAGCCTGACGTCGCCGGCGAGCTCATACGAGTAGTCGAGCGCCTGCTCCAGCAGCGCTTCGCGGGTTTCGAAGTGGTAGTGGACGAGCGACGTGGACACTCCGGCGTCCATCGCGATGCGCGCGATCCGGACCTCGTCTATGCCGTGCCGGGCAATCCGGTCGACCGCCGCGGCGAGAATTCGCTCGCGCGCTCCGCGCTCGGTCTCCACCTGGGCGCTCATCGCAGGTCCGCGCGGATACGCTCCGCAAACCAAGCGATCGCGGCCTCGCGGTGAGAGAGCGGACCCAGCTCGAAGCCGCGCGTCTCGAGGCCGGCCTGCACGTTCTTCACCAGCTCGTAGTCCTCCTTGCCGACGAGCGTGTTGAGCCGGTTGTTAGCGCGCTGCGCGAGCCGCGTGCGCAGCCCGGCCTGCGGGTGGCGGTAGCCGAATGCCTCGTCGCGGGCGCGGAAGGCGCCGTCGGCATCGATCCGCCAGGTCACGACCTGGTCCGGATAGAGGTCGATCGTCGTGTTTGGATAGATCATCGCGTAGCGCCAGACGCGGCGGTCCTCCTCGCCCAGGCCCGGCATGGGCGACACCAGCCGCTGGTACGCGCGCTCCATCGGGTTGCCGGACGGCTTGTCCCGGAGCGGCGCCTCGAACCAGACCCAGCCGTCGTGCACCTCGACGTCGTAGCGCTTGTAGTCGAGCAGGCGCATCAGCCCGGGGTGGGCGATCGGGACGTGGTAGCCCTCGTTGTAGTTGTCGATGACGATCTTCCAGTTGGCCGGCTGCGTGCCGTGCCATTCGCCATACGGGTCGAGGCGGTCGATGCCGTAGCGCTCGAGCCGTTCGGACAGCCCGGCGACCTGCTCCGCGAGCGGGCGGGCGTGGATGTCGAGGTTCACGAAGACGAGCCCGCACAGCGTCTCGACCCGCGCCGGAAAGAGGCCCAGCTCGGCCTTGTCGAGGTCGGCGATCCGGCGCCCCTCGGGCACGCCGATCAGCTCGCCGTCCAGGCGGTAGGTCCAGCCGTGGTAGAGACAGCGGATCGCCTTGCCGCACTGACCGCGCCCGCTCAGGAGGCGCGAGCCGCGGTGGCGGCAGACGTTCCGGAAGGCGCGCAGGCGCCCCTCGTCGTCGCGCAGCACGAGCACCGGCTGCGAGCCGGCCCGGCCGGTGACGTAGTCGCCCGGGTTCGGCAGGCGCGCCTCGTGAGACACGAGCTGCCAGCTGCGGGCGAAGATCCGGCTTTCCTCGAGCTCGGCGATCTCCGGGTCCCGGTAGTAGCGCGGTTCGAGCGCCGGAGCCAGTCGTAGAGCGGTTTCAGCGAGGGTCAACCAAGATCCTGACTTTGTGATCAGTCGCATGATAACATGCCATCGTGCGTCTACTCGGCGCTCGTCACGCATGGCTCTCGATCACCCCCGAACCCGAGCTGGAGCTGCCCGAGGCGCTCGCAACGCTGCGTGCCGGCGGGGCTCCATCCGACGCGTCGATCGAACTCGAGCGGGCGCGTGCGGAGCGGCTCGTCACGCACGGCAGTCGGCGCGCCTGGCGGAGCTATCTCGCCGAGGCGCTCGCGCTCGCAGCCTCGTGCTCGGGCGGGCCGGAGGTCGCTGAGGCGCGCGCCGTAGTCGAGGACGTCGTCCACAACCACAACCAGCTGGAGCTCGCGCTATGACCCTCACCCCCGCCGCCCCGACAGCCCAGACGGCTGCCGACCTCACACCCGAGCAGCTCGAGCTGCGCGAGCGGGCGCGCCGGTTCGTCGACGAGGTGCTGATCCCCAACGAGGAGCTGGCCGAGGCGTCCGGCGGGCACGTCCCCGATGAGCTGAAGCAGCGGATCAAGCGAGAGGCGGTCGAGGCGCGGCTGTCCGGCGGGCTGCACGCGGTCGAGCACGGCGGGCAGGGCTGGTCGAAGGTCGAGTGGTTCCTCGTGGAGGAGCAGCTCGGCCGCTCGACCAACGCGCTGTCGTGGCACATGCCGGGCGCCTACAACGTGCTCGCGAGCGGGTCGCCCGAACAGATCGAGCGCTACCTCAAGCCGGCGCTGCGCGGGGAGATCCACGACGCCTACGCGGTCACCGAGGCGGAGGCGGGGTCCGACCCGTCGCGCATCGAGACGACGGCACGGCAAGTCGACGGCGGCTGGGTGATCGACGGCGAGAAGTGGTTCGTCACCTACGGGGACGTGGCCGCCGTGTACATCGTGATGGCGAACGCCCTGGTCGACGGCCGGACGCTGCCGACGCTCTTCCTGATTGACCGCTCGCTGGACGGGATCGAGGTGATCGATGAGCCGCTCTTCAGCCACACCTACCCGCACGGTCATCCGACGATCCGGTTCGCCGGCGTCGAGGTGATGGATGACGCGGTGATCGGCGAGGTCGGCGGGGGCGACGACCTTCAGCGCGCCTGGTTCACCGAGGAGCGCATCGGCATCGCGGCGCGCGGCGTCGGGTCGATGTGGCGGCTGATCGAGGACGCGACGGCCTGGGCCATCGAGCGCGAGCAGGGCGGCAACCGGATCATTGACTACCAGGGCGTCTCGTTCCCGCTGGCCGACTCGGCGGTGGACGCCGCGGCGGGTCGGCTGCTCGCCCTCGAGGTTGCGCGCCTGGCCGACGCCGGCGCGGATCCCAAGGTCGTGCACGCGAAGGCGTCGATGGCGAAGCTGTTCGTGAGCGAGGCGGCCTGCCGCTGTGCCGATCGCTGCCTCCAGATCTTCGGCGGGCGCGGCTACATGCGGACGAACGTCGCGGAGCGCTTCTACCGAGAGCTGCGCGTGGACCGGATCTGGGAGGGCACGAGCGAGATCCAGCGGCTGATCATCGCCCGCGCCCTCGAGCGCCGAGGCGTGGAGCGCACGCTGCACTGATGGATCTCGGCCGGCTGCTGCACCCGGGCAGCGTGGCGGTTGTGGGGGCGACCGACCGTCCCGGCTCCTATGCGGGCGAGACGCTCGTGAACCTGCGCGCAGCGGGCTTCGCCGGGCCGGTCTGGGGCGTCAACCCGAAGCGCGACGAGGCGCACGGCTTCCCGTGCTTCCCCTCGCTGTCGGAGCTTCCCGAGCCGCCGGACGCCGTCGTGGTCGGGATACCCGCGGCCGCGGTGCCGGAGGTCGTCGACGAGGCGGGAGCTCTGGGCTGCGGCGGCGCGATCGTGTACGGCGCCGGGTTCGGCGAGGTGCCGCTCGGCGCGGAGCACGAGCACCGGCTCCGCGAGGCGTCGCTCCGGCACTCGCTGCCGGTATGCGGGCCGAACGGCAACGGCATCGTGGCCCTACGCTCTGGTGCGACCCTGTGGGGCGACGCCCTGCGCCCGCTCGAGCCGGGGCCGGTCGCGATGGTGTCCCAGAGCGGGAACGTGGCCGTGAACGCGCTGGCCACGCGGCGTGCGCTCCGCTTCCACACCGTCGTGTCCTGCGGGAACTCTGCCGTGGTGGACCCGGCGGAGTGGGTCACGGCGCTGGCGCGCGACGACGCCGTACGCTCGATCGCGCTCTACCTCGAGGGCGACGGCGACGGCGCCGTCCTGTGCGAGGCACTGGCCGAGTGCGCGGAGCGAGGCGTGGGCGTGGCCGTGCTGAAGGTCGGCGAGTCGCAGGCGGGCGCGGCCGCGGCGGCGGCCCACACCGGCGCAGTCGCCGGCGACCAGCGGGTGTTCCGGGCGCTCGTGGAGGAGGCGGGAGCCGCCTGGGCCGCCGACGTGCACGACCTGCTGGAGCTGGCTAAGGCGCTGGCGGTGCCCACCAAGGGGGTCAGACCCCTTAAGCGTATGCGACTCAAGGGGTCTGACCCCTTGAGCGTGGGCGACTCAGGGGGTCTGACCCCCTCCGGCGGGCTCGCAATCCTCACCTGCTCGGGCGGCGATTCGGCGATCGCTGCCGACGAGTGCGCCCGGCTGGGGGTGCCGCTGCCGGCGTTCGGCGTCGAGGCGGGCGTGCGGCTGCGCGGCCTTCTTCCCGATGCGGCCACGGTCCGCAATCCGCTCGACTACACGGCGCTCCTGTGGGGCGATGTCGAGCGGCTGCGCGAGATCGTGATCGCCGTCGGCGCGGACCCCGCCATCGAACGCATCCTCGTCTTCTACGACCAGGCAAGCCACATCGGGGCCTCCGATCAGTCCTGGGCGGCGGTCCGCCGGGGCATCGCCCTCGGCGCGGCGGAGTGTGCCGTGCCGGTGATGGTCGCCTCGACGCTGCCCGAGCTGCTGGACGAGGAGGCCGCGCTCAGCTTCATCGAGGGCAGCGTCCCCGCGGTGGCGGGCCTCCGAACCGGGGTGGCGTGCGCCGCCGCTCTGGCCGCCTCAGCGGGAGACCCGGCCCGGCTCCGCCAGATCGCGGCGGCAACGCGCCGAGTCGGGAGTGCCTGGCCGGACCGGGCGAGCAACGGGCGCAGGTGGCTGTCGGAGCACGAGGCCAAGGAGCTGCTGCGCGCGGCCGGGCTCGCGGTCGTGGATGGACGCGTGGCGGACAGCGAGGACGATGCGGTTGCCTGCCTTTCCGAGCTTGGCGGCCTCGTCGCCCTGAAGCTGAGCGCACCGTCGTTGCGGCACAAGGCCGACATCGGCGCGGTCGTGATCGATCTCGGCACCGAGGAGGGTGTGCGGGACGCACATCGGCGTCTCCTGGCGCTGGGTGTCGAGGACGCGCGCGTCCTGGTCGAACGGATGGCGCCGCCCGGGGCCGAGTTGCTCGTTGCCGCGCGGGCCGATGCGGTCGTGCCTTGCGTCGTGGTCGCCGTCGGCGGGATCTGGACGGAGGCGCTCGACGACGCGGCGATCGTGCCGCTGCCGGCGGAGCCGGAGCAGGTCGAGGAGGCGATCCTCGGTTTGCGTGCGGCGGGGGTGCTCACCGGAGCCCGCGGGGGCGTCAAGCTCGACGTGGCCGCCGCCGCGCGCCTGGCTGCCGCAGCCGGCGAGCTGTTGCTCGAGCGGGAGCTGGACCTGCTCGAGCTCAACCCGGTGCTCGTCCACGAGCGCGGCGCCGTAGCCGTGGACGCGCTGGCCGTGGGCCCCGCGGCGGCTCGGTGAGAGCTGCCGTCGTCGGCGCGGGCCTCGCGGGCCTCGTGGCCGCGGACGAGCTCGTCCGGGCGGGCGTGGAGGTCGTCGTGCTCGAGGCGCGCCCGCGCGTGGGCGGACGCGTCTGGTCGGAGCGCCTGCCGAACGGGGCGGTCGTCGAGCTGGGCGCTGAGTACATCCTGCCGGGCAACACCGCCATCCGCGAGCTGGCCGACCGCTTCGGGCTGGGACTCTGGGACAAGGGCATGCGCTACGGAAGCCGCGATCCGAGGGGCGGCATCGGCACGAGCCGCGAGGAGCTGGCCGCGGCGATGGCGACCGCGGAGGACGAGCTCGCAAAGCAGGGACGCGCCGGGCAGAGCGCCGAGGAGTTCCTCGACTCCGTCGACATCCCCGCCGGAGCCCGCGAGGCGATCCTGGCCCGCGTCGAGATCTCGTGCGCCAACACCGCCGACCGGGTCGCGGCGACGGATCTCGGCGG
>JBKPSR010000043.1:0-57903 GCA_046735115.1 Actinomycetota bacterium | reverse complement strand
GCCTCCGCCTGCCCGCGCGCGGCGACCAGAATGTGCGCTTCCGGATCTCCGCGCCCGCCGGTGCCGCCCGCGGCGTCCAGGGCCGTACCGTCCGGCTGAGCCTCCGCTGGGCGATCCGAAGGGCGGCGGACTGACCGTGGTCGGGCGAGCCGGCATTGTCGCCGCCCGCGCGCCTATGCCATTGCGGACGCTCCGCCGGGCGGCCCGCGCATGCCTCACGTTCGCGCTCTGGAGCGGGCTGGGCCTCGCCATCGGGCTGATGGCGATCGTGACGCTCCCCGGCGTCATGGGGTTCACGTCGCTGACCGTCGTCTCGGGGAGCATGGAGCCGACGCTCAGGGTCGGTTCGGTCGTGATCGACGAGGTGATCTCGCCGCTCGACGCGCGGCCCGGCGACATCGTCACCTTCCAGGACCCGCTCAGGCCGCGGCAGCTTACGCACCGTCTTCAGAGGATGCGGATCGACCGCGACACCGCCTATATGACGACGCTCGGCGACGCGAACGACGTTCCCGAGCACTGGACGGTGCGGACCGACGGCCACATCGGCCGGGTCGTCGCGCACTACCCGAAGCTCGGCTACGCGCGCGCGGCGCTCGGCACGCGCTACGCGCGCCTCGGGGTCCTCGGCGGGGTGCTCGCGCTCGGCGCGTTCGTGCTGGTGGAGATCTGGCGGCCGAGGAGGCCGAGCGGCTGATGCTCCTGCGACGCCTCGGCGCGCTCGGCCTGCTCGCGCTGCTCGTGCCGGCCGCGGGCGGAATCACGTTCGCCGCCTTCACCGCGACCAGTGGGAGCACCGGCGACCGCGTGGGCGCCGGCAGCGTCAAGCTCTCCGACAACGGCAACGGCTCCAGCCTTGTGTCGCTCTCCGGTGCTGTGCCCGGCGACTCCACGAGCGCCTGCATCAAGGTCACCTACGACGGCTCGCTGCCGGCCACGGTGAGGCTTCACGGCACGACCACCGGCAGCGGCCTCGATCAGTACCTCGACCTCAAGGTCACGCGCGGCGTGTACGCGCCGTCCGACCCGGCATTCAAGTCGTGCTCGAACTTCCAGCCCGACGGCACGAACTACATCGGCGCGGGCAACGGCGTGATCTACAACGGCACGCTCCAGGGGTATCCCGACGACGACGCGTCCGGCCTGGTGGATCCGCAGAGCGGGTCGCCCGAGAGCTGGACGACCGCGGAGGCGCACGTCTACCGGATCGACGTGACGCTCCAGAACAACTTCGGGGCCCAGAACAAGGACGCGGCCCAGACCTTCCGCTGGGAGGCGAGGAACCAATGAGGCGACGCCTGCGGTGGCGCACGGCCGTCCCCGCGCTGGCCGTGCTCGCGCTCGCCGCCCCGGCGGCGGTGGCGGCGTTCGTGGCGACCACATCGAACTCCGGCAACTCCTTCCAGGCAGCCGCGATCTTCCCCGGGGCGATCAAGATGGCCACGGGCAGCTACACGGGCGACGGCACGGACGACCGCGTCATCGCGGTTGGCTTCCAGCCCGACTTCGTCATCGTGAAGGACACCGGCAACCGCGAGCCCGTCGCGCGCTCATCGAGCATGGTCGGTGACCTGTCGAAGCCGATGAGCACGCTCACCGCGCTCGCCGCGGACAACATCCAGTCGTTCACCGCGAACGGCTACGTCATTGGCACCTTCAACCGCGTGAACCAGAGCGGCAGGACCTATCACTGGGTGGCGTTCAAGGCGAACAGCCAGGCGATGAAGGCCGGCACCTACAACGGCAACGGGACCGGCCAGTCGGTCACCGGCCTGGGCTTCTCGCCGGAGCTCGTGATCGTCATGCCGGCGGGCGCCCAGCGTCCCGTCCTGCAGTTCGCGGGCGGCCGGACCTACCGCTTCGATACCGGGACCTCCATCGCAAGCGGCGTGACCTCGCTGGACGCCGACGGGTTCACGGTCGGCACCGCGCTCGAGACGAACGCCACCGCGAGCGCCTATCACTGGGTCGCCTTCAATGACATCGCGAACTCGATCGACGTGAGCTCCTACGCCGGTGACGGCGCGGACAACAGGAACGTGACGACCCCGGCGTTCCAGCCTGACTACGTGCTGATCCGCGCCGACGACAACGCCACCGGCCGTCCGTCGACCGAGAAGCCCGGCTCGTTCGCCGGCGACAACGCGCTGCCGTTCTCCGCCTCCGCGTCAGTCGCGAACCGCCTCCAGGCGCTTCAGGCGAACGGCTTCCAGGTGGGCAACTCGGGCGATGTGAACGCCGCCGGCGTGACCTACTACTCGCTGTCGGTCCGGAGCTCCGCGCCCTAGCCGATCGTCGGGACGGAGCCTCCGTCCGCCGCCCAGGTGGCGCCGGCCACGTATGAGGCGTGCTCCGAGCAGAGGAAGACGATCACCGCGGCGATCTCGTCGTCCGTGCCCATCCGGCCGAGCGGCGGGCTCGCGCGAGTCGCCTCGAGCACCTCATCGCGGGTGCTGCCCGTGCGGGCGGCGATCTGGTCGGCCAGCCCGCCCTCCTCCGTCCATAGCGCGCCCTCGACCGCACCGGGGGTGACGGCGTTCACGAGCACGCCTCTGGCGGCGAAGGCGTCGGCGAACACGCGGCTCAGCGAGAGCTCCGCCGCCTTGGTCACGGAGTAGGAAGCGTCGAGCCGCCCCGAGGGACGCCTCCCGGACGAGGAGCTGACGTTCACGATGCGGCCGCCCCCCACCTCGGCCATGGCGGGGGCGAAGGCCCGCATCAGCCGCAACGGCGCCATCACGTGGAGCTCCCATTGCTGCTGCCAGTCCTCGTCGGTCAGGTCCTCGAGAGCGCGCGCCCGGCTGGCGCCCGCGTTGTTCACGAGCGCCCAGGGCGGCTCCGAGCACGCCGCCAGCAGACGGTCGGGAGCGTCTGGCGCGGTCACGTCCAGCTCCACGTCCCCGCCGCTCCGCCCCACGGAAAGCACGCGGGCGCCCTCCTGCGAGAGCATGCGCGCCGTCGCCGCGCCGATGCCGCGCGTGCCGCCGGTGACGACACAGACCCTGCCATCGAGACCGAGGTTCATGAGCGATGAAGTCTCACACGATCCACCGCACCTTCAACACGGACCAGCGCCGCGAGTTCATCCGGATCACCGAAGAGGTGCAGGACGCGGTGGACGAGGCCGGCATCACGGAGGGGCTCGTGCTCGTCGGCGCGATGCACATCACTGCGGCGGTGTGGATCAACGACGACGAGGCGGGCCTCCACGCGGACACGCTCGAGTGGCTGGACAAGGTTGCACCGCCCAGCTGGAAGCCGCCGGCGAACGAGGTGGCGCGCCAGCTGCTCCCAGACCCCGGCGACTACCGCCATCACCGCGGCGGCGAGGACAACGGTGATGCGCACCTGAAGAACCTGCTCATGCATCACCAGGTGATCGTGCCCGTGACGGACGGTCGGCTCGACCTCGGCCCGTGGCAGCAGATCTTCTACTGCGAGTTCGACGGCCGCCGGTCCAAGCGCATGATCATCAAGGTGCTCGGGGACTAGCGCGGGCGGCCGGCGCCGTGCGCAAGCACCGGGCGGTGCCCGGTGCGCAGCGATGTCATCCGTTCACGGAGTGGGGCATTGGCTCGCCGGCCAGGCCGGCCAGCAGGTTGTCGACCGCCATGTCGGCCATCTTGCCGCGCGTGTCGTGCGTGGCCGAGGCGATGTGCGGGACCACGAGCAGGTTCGGCGCGTCCAGCAGCGGGTGATCGCCGGGCAGCGGCTCAGGGTCCGTCACATCGAGCGCCGCGCCGGCCAGCTCGCCGCCGCGCAGCGCGCCGGCCAGCGCGTCCGTGTCGACGACGGGACCGCGCGCCGTGTTCACGAGGTAGGCCGTCGGCTTCATCCTCTGGAGCGCGTCCGCGCCGATCAGCCCGCGCGTCTGGGGCGTGAGCGGACAGTGGAGCGTGACAAAGTCGGAGCGCTCGAGCAGCTCCTCGAGCGGCACACCCCCGCTCCGGCTCGTGGTGAGGAGCTCGCAGCCGAAGCCCTCGAGGCGGCGGCCGACCGCCTGGCCGATGCGCCCATAGCCCACGATGCCGACGGTCGCCCCGTGGAGGTCCCGGCCCAGCATCAGCCCGGGCTCCCAGGTCATCCACTCCCCCGCTCGCACGAACGCCTCCCCCTCGGCGAGCCGGCGCGCGCTGCCGAGCATCAGCGCCAGCGCGAGGTCCGCCGTGGACTCCGTCAGCACGTCGGGCGTGTTCCCCACCGGGATGCCGCGCGCAGTCGCCGCCTCTACGTCCACGTTGTCCACGCCGACCGCGTAGTTCGAGATCGCTCGCAGGCTCGGCGCGGCGTCCATGAGCTCTGCGTCGACCGGGTCTGTGAGGAGCGCCAGCAGCCCATCGAGCTCCGGCGCACGTCGAAGCAGCTCCTCGCGCGGCGGTGGGAGACGGTCCGGCCAGACCTCGACGTCGTGCCGCGCGCTGAGACGGTCCAGGGCGCCGCCCGGCAGCTGTCGGGTTACGAACACGCGTGCCGGGGCATCCATTGGGTCGAGGAGCATGCCAGGAAGCGGCCCGTCAGGGAAGACGCGGGAACGGCCGCGGCCGGCCACCACGACGGTGGCGCTGGTGGCCAACGAGCGCTCGGGCGGGAGCGACCCCGGCCTGTGCGCCGAGTGTCTGCGCTCCCTGGGCGCCGTGGTGAGGCTCTTCGACATCGACGAGGCCGCCGACGCCGTTGCCTCCGGTGCCGACCGCGTCGTCGTCGCCGGCGGCGACGGGAGCATCGCGCCGGTCGCCGCCGCCGCCGGCGCGGCCGGGATCCCGTTGGCGGTCGTCCCGGTCGGTACCGCGAACGACTTCGCCCGCCGGATAGGAATCCCCGACAGCGTCACAGGCGCCTGCCGGCTCGCGGTGCAAGGCACGAAGCTGCGCTCGCTCGAGCTGGGCTGGATGAACGACGAGCGTCCCTTCGTCAACGTGGCGAGCGCCGGCCTGCCGGCGCCCGCCGCCGAGCGCGCGCGCTCGTCGAAGGGCCGCCTCGGTCCGCTGGCCTACGCGGCCGGTGCGGTCGCCGCCGGACTGAGGGCAAAGCCGCTCACGTGCGTCGTCGAATGCGACGGCGCGGAGCTCCTGGCCGGCGAGGCGTGGCAGGTCACCGTCGCGGCGTCCGGCGCGTTCGGCGCGGGAGCGGCGGTGCAGGAGGCCGATCCGAGCGACGGGCTGCTCGACGTCGTGGCCATTGAGGCGGGCCCGCGTCTCGGCCTGGTCGGCCTCGCCTACCGGCTACGGAGCGGGACGGTCAGCCACCACCCGCGCGCGTACCACAGGCACTGCGACGAGGTCGACGTGCAGGTGCCGGACCGCACGCGCTTCAACGTCGACGGCGAGCTCGTGACCACGGGCGACGCCCGCTTCCGGGCGGTGAAGGGAGCATTCCGCCTCGTCATCGGTTGATGCAAGGATGCGGCACGTGCGCCGAGCAGCACCCATCGTCGCCGTCCTCGTCCTCCTCGCCGCTCCCCCCGGATGGGCCCAGAGCGGGGGCGGCACGCCCGCCCCCGACTTCAGCGAGCCCTGCCCCGCCGTCTACCCCGGCGATGACGCCAGCCGCGAGCGGATCGCGCGCTGGATGGCGCGCGGCGCCGCAGACCGCGGCATTCCCCACGAGCTCCCGGTGATGGCCGGCATCGCGGAGAGCGGGCTGCGCAATCTCCGGGGTGACAGCTTCTCCGGCTTCTTCGGCATGCACGAGTCGCTCAACGCCGGCCAGTACCGCGGCTTTCCGAGCAACCCGGACCTGCAGCTCCGCTGGTTCCTCGACAGCGCCGGACTCGTCCGCCAGCGGCGCCTGGCGGAGGGCCGGCTCGACCCTGCGCGGGACCCCGCCTCCTACGGCAGCTGGATCGCCGACGTGGAGCGGCCCGCGCCCGAGAACCGGTCCGGGTACCAGCCCCATCTCGATGAGGCACGCACCCTGATCGCGGGCAAGTGCGCCGCGCCGGCGAGGGACGACACCACGCCACCTCGGCTCGCTGCACGGATCGCTTCGCTCCAGCATCCGCTCGCCACGCACGGCATCGTCGTCAACGTGCGCTGCCCCGATCACGACTGCCTCGCGGGCGCGACCGTGACGATCGGCACGCTCGTCCGCCGTGCCGGGGCCAGAGAGCCCGCCGCGCGCGGCTACACCACCCTCACCGCACCCGTGCCACGCTCGGCCCGGCGCCGGCTGAGAACGGGGCGGACGGTCCACGCCACGGTCACGGCGATCGCCGCGGACGGCGCCGGCAACCCGACCGCTCGCCGCCGCCTTGTAACACTGGTGAGGTGACGCCCAGGGACACAGGCCTCCCGAGCGCGGACGCCGAGTCCGACTTCAGCCGCGCTCGGCGCCGGCGCGCGCTCGCGCGCTTGGCGGCGCGGCTCCGGCGCGCCGACGACGTGAACCACATCCTCCCGTTCGAGGAGGTGGTCCGGGCGCTGGGCCGGAGCGGCGAGCGCCGGCTCGGCGAGCAGACGATCCCGCTCGACTCGATAGTCGGAACCGTTGATCGCGCGCGCGAGTTCGATCGTGCGTTCCGCCCCACGTCGCCGCGCGTCCGCGAGCGCTGGCAGCGCATCAACCTCGCGCAGCGCAAGGGCGAGGCGCTGCCGCCGATCGACGTCTACCGCATCGGCGACATGCACTTCGTCAAGGATGGGCATCACCGCGTGTCGGTCGCGCACGCGCTAGGCCACAAGGACATCAACGCCTACGTGACGGAGGTCGTGACCCAGGTCGGGGCCAACCGCGAGATCCGCCTACGAGATCTTCCGCTGAAGAGCCACGAGCGACTGTTCTTCGACCGCGTCCCGCTGCCGCCGGAGGCACACGGGCGAGTCCAGCTGCGGGACGAGTGGCGCTACGCCGCGCTCGCCGAGGCGGTCGAGGCCTGGGGGTTCAGGGCGATGCAGGCTCGCCAAGAATGGATGTCACGCCCTGACCTCGCGCAGGCCTGGTTCCGCGAGGAGTACGAGCCGGTCGTCCAGATGCTGAAGGAGGCCCGGCTGATCCCCACGGGCACGACCGACACGGAGGCCTACATGAAGGTCGCGCACCTGCGCTACCTGATCCTGCGCACGCACGAGTGGGACGACGCGATCATCGACGCCATCCGCCGAGACCTGGAGAGCCCCGGTCAGGAGGACGACACGATGGTCAGGAAGCTTCGTCGCGAGTTGCGGTAGCGGGCTGGTCCCCACCGGCGGCCGCGCCGACGGCGGGCGGGCCTTCGGCCTCGACCATCAGATTGCGCCCGTCCTCCGGATCGAAGAGCTGGAGCTTCGTCGCGTCCACCCACAGCTCCGCTTCCTCGCCCTGCTTGATCTCGCTGGCCGGGTCGAGGCGCGCCACCACGCTGCCCTCCTCGCCCTCCCGGGGGATCTCGCCGCCGCCGGCGTCGGAGGCCAGCTCTCGCAGCTCCTCGGACTCGATCGCCTCGTCCATCGACACCCTGAAGTGCGCGAACAGCTCCGATCCGAGCGACTCGAGCACGTCGATCTTGGCGCGGAACGTGGTGCCCCGCTCGCGCGCCTCGCCGGTGAGCTTCGCGTCCTCGAAGTGCTCGGGCCGGATGCCGGCGATCAGGGGCCGGCCATGGTGGTCCCGCACGCGATCGTGCATCTCGGGGGGCAGGCGGACGTCGGCGAACGGCAGCGTTACCGTGTCGCTCTCCACGGTCGCCGGCATGAAGTTCATCGCCGGTGAGCCGATGAAGCCGGCCACGAACAGGTTCACGGGGTGGTTGTACAGGTCCATCGGCGCGCCAACCTGCTGGAGGATGCCCGAGCGCATCACCGCGACGCGGTCGCCGAGCGTCAGCGCCTCGGTCTGGTCGTGCGTCACGTAGATCGTGGTGGTTCCGAGGCGCTGCTGGAGCCGCGCGACCTCCGTGCGCGTCTGCACGCGCAGCTTCGCGTCGAGGTTCGAGAGCGGCTCGTCCATCAGGAAGGCGGCCGGGTTCCGGACGATCGCCCGGCCCATGGCCACGCGCTGGCGCTGACCGCCCGAGAGCTGGGAGGGCTTGCGGTCGAGATGCGGCTCGAGGTCCAGAATGCGCGCGGCCTCCTCCACGCGCTTGTTGATCTCCTCCTTGTCGACGCCCGCCAGCTTTAGCGCGAAGCCCATGTTGTTGCGCACGGTCATGTGCGGGTAGAGGGCGTAGTTCTGGAACACCATCGCGATGTCGCGGTCCTTCGGCGAGAGCTCGTTGACGACGCTGTCGCCGATGCTTAGCTCACCCTCGGTGATGTCCTCGAGGCCGGCGATCATCCGCAGGGCGGTGGTCTTGCCACAGCCCGAAGGGCCGACAAGGATCATGAACTCTCCGTCCTTGACGTCCAGACTCATGTCCCGGACCGCCTCGTATCCGTCGGGGTAGCGCTTGGTCACGTTGTCGAGCTTGATGTCGGCCATTTGCGAAGTTCTACCCCCTTTTCGAGACGCGCAATCCCGTCGTGATGGCCCCGGAGTGGGCCGCCAGGCCGCCGCCCCGAAGGACGCCCGGCCGGGTCTCCAACACCGCGTCGCCGGCGAGCGGCGCGGGCCGCTCCTCACCGGTTGTGTTGATGGCGATCGTGTGGTCACCGCGCCTGTAAGCCACCACTCCCGCGTCCGCGTCGAGCAGCTCGAGGCCGTCGCCGAGCACCCGCCGGAGCGCCACCAGATCGCGCACGAGCGAGAGCATCGAACCGGTGTCGTCGCGCTGTGCCTCCACGTTGATGCGCTCGGGATCGACGGGCGGCAGCCACGGCTCGCCGGTCGTGAAGCCGCCGGATCGCGAGCCGTCCCACTGCATCGGGTGCCGGTACCTGTCGCGCCCCGCGCGGTCGTAGACACGCTCGCCCCCGGGACCGTCGCCGAGTCCGATCTCGTCGCCCTGGTAGAGGAACGCCGGGCCCGGCAGTGTGAGCAGAAGCAGCGCTGCGGAGCGCGCATTATGCGCGCCGAAGCGCGTCACGAGCCGGCCGAAGTCGTGGTTCGAGAGAACCCACGCGGCGCCGGGCCGGCGCGTGGTCGCCTCGATGGCGGCGTGCAGGACCTCGGCGTCCCAGCTGGCGTGCAGCAGCTCGAAGGCGAAGGCGGCATCGAGGTGCTCCAGGTAGGGCTGCCACTTCGCGCTGGGGAGGTAGACCTCCCCGATCAGCACGCTGTCGCCCACCGCTTCGCGGATGTGCGCTAGCGCCTCGGGGGTGTCCGGCGCGTTGCGCGAGTTGGTGAGCGCGAGCTGCGCCTCGTCCTCGCTCAGCGGCAACCCGAACACCTCCGTGGCCGGCGGATCGTCGCGAAGCTCGCGGTCCTTCAGCAGCCGGTCGATCGCGTCCACGCGGTAGCCGGCAGCCCCGTGGGCGATCCAGAACTCGAGCGCGTCCTGCATCGCGGCCACCACCTCGGGATTGCGCCAGTCGAGATCCGGCTGCTCGGGGTAGAAGGAGTGCAGGTAGTAGCGCCCGTTCAGCGGCGTCCAGGCGGACCCGCCGAAGGCGGAGAGCCAGTTGTTCGGCTGGTCGCGCCAGATGTACCAGTCCGAGTGCTCGCCGAACCAGGGGTGCTCGATCGACGTGTGGCAGGGCACGAGGTCGAGCAGAACCCGCAGGCCACGCTCACGGGCAGCCGCGACCAGCCTGTCGAAATCCTCCAGCGTGCCGAAGGCCGAGTCGATGCCCTTGTAGTCGGCCACGTCGTAGCCCATGTCGTGCATCGGCGAGGGGTAGATCGGCGACAGCCAGACCGCGTCGACGCCGAGCCAGGCGAGGTGGTCGAGCCGCTGCTCGATGCCCCTGAGATCGCCCACCCCGTCCCCGTCGGAGTCCTGGAACGAGCGCGGATAGACCTGGTAGATGACGGCGTCCTGCCACCACATGCGGTGGCGAGGCTACTCAGCCCTTGACAGCGCCGGCCGTCAGGCCGGCCACGATCCGCTTCTGGAAGATGATCACCGCCGCCACGAGCGGGATCGTGATCACCACGGACGCCGCGCTGATCGTGCCGAGCGGAATCTCGAACTTCTGGCTGCCGGTGAAGTTGGCGACCGCGACCGGCACCGTGAACGCCTTGGGCGAGCTCGTGAGCGTCTGCGCGAGCAGGAACTCGTTCCAGACGAAGAACGCGGTCAGGAGGCCGGCGGTGACGAGGCCCGGCGCCGCGAGCGGCAGCACGACCTTGCGAAACGCCTGGAAGTAGGTGGCGCCGTCAACCAGCGCTGCCTCCTCCAGCTCCTTTGGAATCTCCTTGAAGAAGGAGGTGAGGATGTAGATCGCGAGCGGAAGCGCGAACGTCAGGTACGGCAGGATCAGGCCGATGTAGGTGTCGTAGAACCCGATCTCGGTCCAGAGCTTGAAGATCGGCGCCGCGATCGCGATCGGCGGGAAGGTCGAGATCGAGAGGATGGCCGCGAGCAGGAGGAACTTGTGCGGGAAGCGCAGCCGCGCGAGCGCGTAGGCCGCGAACGAGCCCACGATTAGCGCGAGGACCGTCGTGATGCTCGTGACGATGACGCTGTTGCGCAGGGCCGACGTGAAGTCCCCGTTCTTGAAGACCGAGTCGTAGTTGTCGAGCGTCGGAGCCGGTGGGAAGAGATCCGACTGCGCGAGGTCCGTGCCCGTCTTCAGCGACACGTTGATCAGCCAGTAGAAGGGGAACAGGCAGAAGATGCAGATCGCGATGACCCCGAGCCACAGGAGCACCGGCCGTACCCACTTGCGCTGCGGACCGCGACGCGTGATGACGCGCGCCTCTTCGCGCTCCTTCTCCTGCTGCCGAACATCCGCGCCGGGGGTGACGACTCCGCCGGAGGCTTCCATCACTCCTCCTCCGCCAGCGACCTGATGTTTCCGCCCACGGTTCGGATGTAGACGAACGAGACCGCCATCACGATCACGAACGTGAGCACCGCAAGGGCGGAGCCGTAGCCGATCAGGTTGTTCGTGGTGAGCTCCTTCTGCGCGATCAGGGACAGCGTCGACGTGCCGTTGGTGCCGCCGGTGAGGACGAACGGGAGGTCGAAGATCCGAAGCGCGTCGAGCGTGCGGAAGATCAGCGCCACCAGAATCGCCGGCACGAGCAGCGGCAGCGTGATGCGCCGGAAGCGCTGCCATGCCGTGGCGCCGTCGACCTTGGCGGCGTCGTACACGTCGTCGGGGATCACCTGGAGCCCCGCGAGCAGCAGGAGCGCCATGAACGGCGACGTCTTCCATACGTCGGCGAGGACCATCACCGCCATCGCGTACCCCTGCTGTCCGAGCCACACGACGTTCTCCGCGATCCCGAGCTTGCCGAGGACCGTCGACGCGAGGCCGAGGTTCGGCTCGAAGAGCGTCCGCCACGTGATCGCGCTAACGACCGTGAGCACGGCCCACGGAACCAGGACAACGGTCCGCAGAAGGCCGCGGCCCTTGAATGCGGCGTGCATCGCGAGCGCCATCCCGAGACCGATCACGAGCTCGAGCGACACCGAGAGACCGGTGAAGATGAACGTGTTCTTCACGGCATCCCAGAACTCGGTCGAGCCGAACGCCTCCGAGTAGTTGTCGAAGCCGGCGAAGCGCCACTTGCCCGGCGTGCGAAGGCTGTACTCGGTGAGCGACAGCCAGACGGCGTACCCGATCGGATACGCGGCGACCGCCGCGATCACGATCATGGCCGGCGAGAGGAGCAGCGTCGCCAGACGCCGCTCCTCGCTGCCGTAGCTCTTTTCCTTCTTCTTGCGGCGTCTTCCGCGCCCTAATCTTGCCGTGGCGGCTTCCATGCCACTAGAACGTCTCGAGCGCCTTCTGGATGTCGTCGTTCATCTTCTTCGCTGCGTCGTCGGGCGAGGTGTTGCCCTGGAGGGCGTCGTACACGTTGTTGAAGACCGCCTCGCTGATCTGCGGGTACACCGGCGACACCGGCCGCGCCTTCGCCTGCTCGATCGCAGTGCGGAGCTCGCCGGCGAATGGCATCGCCTTCTTCACCGCCGGGTCGTCGTACGTCGCCGACACGGTCGGCGGCAGCGACGCCTCGGTCGCCATGATCTTCTGCTGGTCCGCCTCCGTGGCGAAGTCGATGAACGCGAGCGAGCCCTCGGGGTTCTTCGAATACGCCGAGATGCCGAGGTTGTAGCCGCCGAGCACGCCGGCGCCCTGCTGGCCCGCGAAGCCCGGGAACGTCGCGACGTCGAACTTGCTCCCGATCTTCGACTTCTTGTCGAGCGCGTAGGCGTACGGCCAGTTGCGCATGAAGGTGGCGTTGCCGGACTCGAAGGCGCGCCGCGCCTCCTCCTCCTTGTACGTCGTGACAGCCTTCGGGGCCGCGCCGTTCTTGATGCCGTCCGCCATGAAGGTCAGGACGTCCTTGACCTCCTGCGAGTCGGCCGTGGCCTGCTTGCCGTCGTCGGAGACGATGCTGCCGCCCTTGCTGTAGAGCAGCTCGAGGAAGTCGACGGTGAGCCCCTCGTAGCGGAAGCCCTGGTACACGACGCCGTCGTTCTGCTGAGCCTCCTTGTAGAGGCTCTCCCAGTCCTTCGGCGCTTCCTTGACCTGGTCGGTCCTGTAGTAGATGAAGCCCGCGTTCGAGTTGAACGGGACGGCCCAGTTCTTGCCGGTGTAGTCCGTCGTGTCAACGGTCGACTTGATGAACTTGTCGCCGTTCTGGGAGATGTAGTCGGAGACATCCTTCAGCCAGCCCTGGGCGGCATACTCCGCGGTCCAGATGACGTCCATGCCGAGCACGTCGCACTCGGACGACTTGGCGCGCAGGCGCTGAATCTGAAGCCGGCGCTGGTCGTCCGCCGCCTCAGGCAGCTCGAGCAGCTTCACGTTCGCCTTCGGGTTCGCCTTGTTGAAGTTGTCGATGACCGTGCCGAACGCGCCGGTGGTGTCCTTGCCGATGCACCAGGTGACGTCACCGGTTGCCTTCGCCGTCGTGGCCTTCTCGGCGTTGGACCCTCCGCTGTCGTCGTCGCCGCCTCCACATCCGGTGACCGCGAAGAGCGCGGTTGCAAACAGGGCGGCAACGAGCCGCGATGGCTTGATCATCAAGTTCCCTCCTCCACGGGCAAGTTCAAGTCCGCACTACCCGTACTGGGCCGGAATTACTCCGGCCCGCACGGGCACAATCGCGCCTTAATGGGCCGCGCCGGCGCGCTGCCGCTCGTGGCGGCCCTCGCAGATCTCCTCGGCCATCTTGTCGCAGAAGGCCGGCAGGTCATCCGGCTTGCGGCTGGACACGAGACCGTTGTCGACGACGACTTCCTCGTCCACCCAGTTGCCGCCCGCGTTCGTGATGTCCGTGCGCAGGGTCGGCCACGAGGTGATCTTGCGGTCGCGGACCACGTCGGCCTCGACGAGCGTCCATGGGCCGTGGCAGATGACCGCCACCGGCTTATGGGCCTCGAAGAACGAGCGCACGAAGCTCACGGCGTCCTCATTCCCGCGTAGGAAATCCGGATTGGCGACGCCACCGGGCAGCACCAGGCCGTCGTAGTCGGCGTCATTCGCCTCGCCGACCGTCTTGTCGACCCGGAACGTGTCGCCCTTGTCGAGGTGGTTGAAGCCCTGGATCTCGCCGCTCTCGAGCGAGACGAGCTCGGGCGTGCCGCCCTCCTGCTCGACCCTCTTCCACGGCTCGATCAGCTCGACCTGCTCGACGCCGTCGGTGGCCAGAAACGCAACCTTCTTGTTGTCAAGTCGTCCCATGCCTGGGCTCGTACCCGGCTACAGGGTCTCAACCAGCTCCGCCGCCGCGCTGTCGCCGGAGCGCACGGCACCGTCCATGTAGCCGTTCCAGACCTGCGCGTATTCGGCCCCCGCCCAGTGCAGCGGGCCGATCGGCGGGTGGAGCGCGGGCCCGTAGTTGGTCCAGGCGCCGGTGGGCATGTGGCAGCCGTAGCAGCCGCGCGTCCACTCCTCCTCGGCCCACAGGCGCTCGATGTAGTCGTCCGGGCTCGCGGCGCGCGGGCCGTAGAGGCGCGCGAAGCAGTCGATCACCGCGGTGCGGCGCTCCTCGGCGCGGAGGCGCCCGAGCTCGCGCGCGTGACGGCCTTCGAGGAATCCGAGCAGCACCCCCGGGGAGCCGTCGGGGGGCGAGTTGTCGAAGGTGAGGCGGACCGGCCCCCGGTCGCTCGTGCCCTGGCCGGACAGGCCCTCGGAGCGCCAGAACGGCTCGCCGTAGACGGCCATGCACTTCGCGACCGTGCCGAGCGGCATCCGCTGGGTGAGCTGGTCGCGGTAGCCCGGGAGCGGCGGGTCGTAGGCGATCCGGCCGGCGAGCGTGGGCGCTATCGCCAGGACGGCGCGGCGGCCGCGCGCAACCGCGCCATCGGCGTGCACGGTCACGCCGTCCGGGCCGTGCTCGATCCGGCGCACGGGCGCGCTCAGCACCAGCCGCTCGGCGCCGAGCTGCTCGGCCATCTTCAGCGGGATCAGCTGCGACCCGCCGACGAAGCGGTCCTGCTGGGCACCGCCCTCGGTGTCGAACAGCCGCTCCAGGCTGCCGGCCGAGTGGATGTAGAAGAGCACGTGGAGCAGCGACATGTCCTCCGGCTGCGCGGCCCACACGGCCTCGATCCCGAGCTCGACCAGCATGCGGCCCGATTTGGTCGCGAGGTTCCGGCGCAGCCACGTCGCGGCCGTCTGTCCGTCGAGCTTCGCCGCGCCCGGGGTCTCCCAGGGCGCGTCGAGCGGCACGCGCCGTGCGAGCCGGTTGAGCCGCCGCTGCGCCTGCTCCACATCCACGAGCACGCCGGGGTTGATGCGCGGGATCGTGCCGCTGTAGCGGCGGACGCTGCCTGCGTACTCGAGCAGGTTGAAGCCGTCGGCGTGGGTCGGGAAGGTCTGGACGCCGAGCTGGTCCGCAAGCTCGGCCAGCCGGTCCTGAGTGGGGCCGATCCACTGACCGCCCACCTCCACGACCTTGCCGTCGCCGAGGTCGTGGTTGAGGACGCGCCCGCCCACGCGCTCGCGCGCCTCCATGACGATCACCGACACCCCTGAGGCGATCAGCGCGCGTGCCGCAGCCATCCCCGCGAGGCCGGCGCCGACCACCACGACGTCCGTCTCGTGCGTCTCGGGGCTGGCCACGGTGGGAGCCTAAATGGCATCGCTGCGCGGCGGCACCGCCCGCCGCCTGCGCCACGGCCTCGCTACCCTGACCGGTTCGCATGCCTCCCCCCGCCAACTCTGTTGAGCGCGAGGAGGAGCGCCGCCTGAGCACGCGGACGCTGGCGATCGCAAGCGTCGCGTCGGCCACGGCGGCAGCCGTCACCTCGCAGCTCTGGATCGCCGGCACCTGGGTCGCCGCGGCGGTCACGCCTGTCCTCGTCGCGCTGATCAGCGAGGCGATGCACCGCCCCACCGAGCGCATCGCGCGCGCGTGGACGAGCGACCGCGAGGCGCGGAGCTCCCAGGCGGTCTCGCCGACACGCGCCGAGCCGACCGCCGTAACGGGCACGCCGGGCCCCGTGCGCGTCTACCGCGCGGGCCGTGGCGGGTCAGGCGCCAGCCGCGGCTCCGGCTCGACGCTCACCCGACGGCGCATCGCGGTGGGCACCGTCGCGGCGACCGCCGCGATCGCGTGTGTGGCGGGCCTGCTGCTACTGACGACGGTCGACCTGGTGAGCGGCGGCTCGGTCGGCAAGGGCTCCGGCCGCCTGACGCTGACCGGGGGCGGCGGCGACAAGAAGTCCGAGCAGCAGGACCAGCAGAAGGACACGGGCCAGCAGCGGAACAAGGACTCGACCGGGCAGCAGGACAGCACCCCGAGCGGCGGCCAGACCACGACGGAACCCGCACCGACCGAGCAGCCGCCCTCGAACACGACGCCGACCACTCCGCCGGCGGAGACACCGCCAGGCGAGCCGGTGCCGCAGACCGAGACGCCGTAGCGAAATCCACCGTCCGCTCTCATCCTTCAATGCAAGTCGTCGCGGCGGCCGCAGCTCCTGACGGGCTGCTCGCGACTGCGTCGAGGCCGGCTAGCGCGCGCCCACGCCTGTTGCGAACTCGCGGATTCGCAGCGGGCCCGCGCCGCCTGGCTCCAGGGGTGGCGTGTCGAGGCCTGCGCCCTCGCGCATCCCGTCGAGCAGGTCGAGCAGCGCATCCGCTGAGCTCCACCGGGGCTCCCAGCCGAGCTCGGCCCGCGCGCGGGTGGTGGCCATCACCGGGACGCCCAGTCCCATGTCGACCCAGCCGGGCTCGCTCGGCTGCAGGCGGAGGCGGTAGCTGAGCGCCGCCCCGCCGCGGAGCAGCGCGCCCGGGACGCGCAGCGGCCGGGCGCCCAGGGCTCGGCCGAGCTCGCCGGGATCCAGAACGGGGTCGGCCGCGATGTTGAAGGGCCCGTGCGCGTCCTCGTTCACGAGGGCGAGCCGGTAGGCGTCGCCCACATCGTAGGAGTGGACGGCCTGGAACACGAGGCGCTCGTGGGCCGGAATGACCGGTATGAGGCGCCGCTGGACGAGGACGTTCGGCAGCAGCGGGCCGGCGAACAGCCGCCGGATTCCCGACGCTGCCTCGCGCTTGAAGATCAGGCCCGGCCGCAGCCGCACGACGCGCATGTCCGGATGCTCCGACTCGATGCGGTCGAGCAGCCGCTCGACCTCGGCCTTGTGACGCGAGTAGAAAGAGCTCTGGATGCCCGTCGTCGGCCAGCTCTCGTCGACCGAATGGTCCTTCGGGCCGGGCGCGTACGCGCCCACGGACGAGGCGTACACGAGCGTGGGGACGCGGGCGGCGGCCGCCGCTCTGAACACGCGCGCGCTGCCCTCCACGTTCACCGCATAGAGGAGCTGCTTGTCGCGGCCGGGCTGGATCAGCCAGCCCAGGTGGACGACCGCGTCGGCGTCCTGGAACAGGGGCCGGAGCGGCGTGCGGGCGATGTCGGCCGAGCGCCACTCCGTCTTGGGGAAGCTCTGCCGCGGAATCCGTCGCGCGATGCCGAGCACCGAGTCCACGCGCGGCTCGGTGGCGAGCGCGCGGAGCACGCTCGTCCCGACGTTGCCGCTTGCTCCGACCACCACGACGCGCATTCGCTGCGCCCTACCCGCCTATGCTCAGGACAAACTGGCCATGCACGACCACGGCCACACGCACGTCCGGACGGACGACGCCCGGCGCCTCACGCTCGCCCTTGCGCTGATCCTCGGCCTGATGGCCGCCGAGGTCGTGGCGGGCATCCTGGCCGACTCCCTCGCGCTGCTGTCGGACGCCGGGCACATGCTGACCGACGCCGGCGCGATCGCGCTCGCGCTGTTCGCTGCGCGCCTCGCACGCGAGCCGGCGCACGGCGGCTTCACCTTCGGCTTCCGGCGCGCGGAGATCCTGTCCGCGCAGCTGAACGGGGCGACCCTCGTCGCGCTCGCGGTGGTGATCGCGTTCGAGGCCGTGAGCCGGCTGGTGAACCCGCCCGATGTGGATGGGCTCGTCGTGCTGCTGGTGGCGCTGGCGGGCATCGCCGTGAACCTCGCCGCGACGATGGTCCTGTCCGGAGCCGAGCGGCGCAGCCTCAACCTCGAGGGCGCATTCCAGCATGTGCTGACCGACCTGTTCGCGTTCATCGCCACCGCGGTCGCGGGCGCCGTGGTGCTCGCCACCGGCTTCTCGCGCGCCGACGGGATCGCGGCGCTCGTGGTGGCCGCCCTGATGCTGCGTTCGGGCTTCGGGCTGCTTCGCGAGTCCGGGCGCGTGCTGCTCGAGGCGGCGCCGCGGGACCTCGACCCGGAGGAGATCGGCCGGGCGCTGGCCGCGCAGCACCACGTCGTCGAGGTCCATGACCTGCACGTCTGGGAGGTCACCTCGGGCTTCCCGGCGATCTCGGCTCACGTGACGGTCGGCGCCGGCTGCGACACGCAGGCCCACCGCCGCCGGCTAGCCGAGCTGCTCGCCGACCGCTTCGGGGTGACCCACTCCACCCTCCAGGTTGAGACGCGCCACGAGGGGCCGCTGACTATCGAGCCGCTCCAGCGGGGAAGCGAGGCGTGAATGCCGCGCTTCGTGATCCAGCAACATCACGCCACCAGCCTCCACTTCGACTTCCGGCTCGAGGTCGCGGGCACCTTCAAGTCGTGGGCCGTGCCGAAGGGACCATCCATGGACCCGCGCGACAAGCGGCTGGCGATGGCGGTGGACGACCACTCGATCTCGTGGGGCGACTTCGAGGGAGTGATCCCGGAGGGCGAGTACGGCGCCGGACCCGTGATCGTCTGGGACCGCGGCACCTACGAGAACCTGCGCGACGAGCCGATGGAGGACGCCCTCGCCGCCGGCCACGCCTCGTTCAGGCTGGAGGGTGAGAAGCTGCACGGCGGCTGGTCGCTCCGACACATCGAGGGTCGGCGCTGGCTGCTCGTGAAGCGCCGCGACGACGAGGCCGACCGCGGCGATCCGGTTGCCGAGCGGCCCGAGTCCGTTGTGAGCGGCAGGACGATCGAGGAGCTACGCAAGTGATCGAGCCGATGAAGGCGGTCCTGTCCGACAAGCCGTTCTCCGACCCGGACTGGATCTTCGAGCGCAAGCTCGACGGCATCCGCTGCATCGCGATCAAGGACGGCTCAGGCGTCAGCCTGATGTCGCGCACGGCACACCGGATGAACGACCAGTTCCCGGAGATCGCGCGCGCCCTTGAGCGCGTGCCCGCCGAGGACTTCGTCGCCGACGGCGAGATCGTCGCGTTCCGCAACGGCGTCACGAGCTTCGAGCGCCTGCAACAGCGCGCCCGCGAGCACGTCCCAACCTTCCTCTACGTGTTCGACCTGCTCCGCCTGAACGGCGAGGACCTGCGCCCGCTGCCGCTGCGCGAGCGCAAGGCGCGCCTCCGCAGCACGTTGAAGTTCGAGAAACCGATCCGGTTCAACCCGCACCGCAAAGGCGAGCACGGCGAGGAGCTCTACCGCGAAGCGTGCCGGAGGGGACTCGAGGGCGTGATCGCGAAGCGCGCGGACAGCCCGTACCGCGGCAGCCGCTCGCGCGACTGGCTGAAGCTGAAGTGCCACGCCGAGCAGGAGCTCGTGCTCGGCGGCTTCACGGCGCCAAAGGGATCGCGCACCGAGTTCGGCGCGCTGCTCGTTGGCTACTACGACGACGGCGCGCTGCGCTACGCAGGGAAGGTCGGAACGGGGTTCGACCAGGCGACGCTGCGGGAGCTCGGGGCGCGGCTGCGGGAGCATGAGCAGGACGAGTCGCCGTTCGATGGTTTCAAGCCGGTACCGCCCGGCACGCGCTGGGTGCGGCCGGAGCTCGTGGCCCAGATCGGCTTCGCCGAGTGGACGCGCGACGGCCGCCTCCGTCACCCTCGTTACATCGGACTGCGGGAGGACAAGCCGGCGAGGGAAGTGGTGCGCGAGGTGCCGTCGTGAGCACGGTCGAGATCACGCACCCAGACAAGCTGCTCTTCCCGGACGACGGGATCACCAAGGCCGACCTCGCCGACTACTACGAGCGCGTCTGCGAGTGGATGCTGCCGCACATCCGCTTCCGCCCGGTGAGCATGCAGCGCTTCCCCGACGGGATCGGCGGCAAGGGCTTCTTCCACAAGGACGTCCCGGACTACTTCCCGAAGTGGATCAGGCGGGTGGAGGTGCCAAAGTCGAACGGGACCGTCACGCACATGTTCGTGTGCGACGACGCAGCGCTCGTCTATCTCGTCGGGCAGAACACGATCACGCCTCACGTGTGGCTCTCGCGCGCCGACCGCCTCTGGCAGCCCGACCGAATGGTGATCGATCTCGACCCCGCACCGGAGAGCGACTTCAACGCCGTCCGCCGTGCCGCCCACGCCACCGGCGAGCTGCTGCGGGAGCTGGGCCTGACGCCCTTCGCGCAGGTGACCGGGTCGAAGGGCATCCACGTGTGGACCCCACTGCGCCGGCGTGCCGGTCACGACGAGGTCCGCGCCTTCGCTGGGGACATCGGGCGCGTGCTCGCCGACCGCCACCCGGACGAGCTCACGACCGAGTTCCGCAAGGCGAAGCGAGGCGGACGGATCCTGGTGGACACCGCCCGCAACACCTACGCGCAGACCGCGGTGCCGCCCTACGCCGTGCGCCCGCGGCCCGGCGCGCCGGTTGCGACGCCGCTCGACTGGGACGAGCTCTCCGACTCGAAGCTGCGCCCGGACCGCTGGACGATCAGGAACGTGCTGAGGCGCCTGGCCGCGAAGGGCGACCCCTGGGCGGACATCGGCTCGTACGCGCGAGGGATCTCACGCGCCGGCCGTCGCCTCGAGTCACTGCTGGGCTGAGCGCCTCTCGTCGAGACGGCCGGCGCGGATCGTCTCGGCCATCTTCTTCGACTCCTCGCGGTAGGCAGATCCGTCCTCGAACTCGATCACCGGGTACTTGCGCTGCCCGCTCAACCGCTCGAGGTCGTCCCGCTTGCCGGACCTGAGCGGGCCCTTCACGAGCTCGTACTCGACGCCCGCTTCGTCGAGCGCCCTCTGCACCCGCCAGCAGGGATGGCCATTCACCTTCACCCACAGGTTGGAGCAGCGATGGAGTCGTACCGCCATGGCGCCGAAGATACCTGTAATGCGAGCCGGATTACACAGACGCAGGCGCGAGTCGGTCAACGAGGTGGCGCGCGAGAAGACTGAGGCACGGCAGGCCCCGGCGATCAGTGGATGGCCGTGGCCGCCTGAGTCGCCCCGCTCAGCTCGAACAGCCAGAAATCCTGGCCCATGACGGGCACGGACACGTTGTAGACCGGCACGCCGTCCAGGTCGGCCTGAAGGCGGCCGGCGTGCGCGTGCCCGTGCAGAACGAGGTCGGGCCTGTGCTCGAGGATCGGCGCCGCCAGCCGGTCGCTGCCGAGGAAGGTCCAGATCTCGGGCGGCTCTCCGGGCAGCGTCTCGGCCACCGGCGCGTAGTGCAGCAGCGCGATCCGGAACGGGCAGAGCGCGATCTCGTGCAGCCCCGCGGCGAGTGCCTCCACCTCGGCCGTCGTCTCGGCGTAGATCGCCCGCAGCGACGGCTCGCCGAAGTCCGGCAGGCCGAGGCCCCGGAAGCCGCCCACGAAGCCCTTGGCGCCGGCGATGCCTATCCCGCATGCCCGGAGGGTGGTGTTCGAGCGGTCGAGCACCTGTATGCCCGCCCCGCTTAGCACCTGGGTGAGCTCGTCGCCTCTTCCTGCATGGACGTCGTGGTTGCCGAGCACCGCCACGACCGGCGTCTCCATCCCGCGAACCGCCTCCGCCAGCACCTCCGCCTGCTCGGGCTCGCCGGTCGTCGTAAGGTCGCCGGCGAGCAGTACGGCGTCCGCCGCGCCCTCGATCGCGTCGAACGCCGTGAGCACGGCGTCGCGGTTCTCGGGGGCGCAGTGCACGTCGCCCGCGGCGGCGATCCGGACGCGGGCATCGCCGCGCAGGTTGGCGGCGAGAACGCTCGTCGGCGCCTTCACGACCCTTGCTTACCCCTCCGGGGGCGGGGGTACACGACACGCATGTCGGCGCCCGACGTCGAGCATCCACGGCCCGCGATCGAGGCCTCGATGAAGAAGGCGGTCGCCGCGCTGCGCGAGGCGGACGTCCCGTTCCTGCTCGCCGGCAGCCTCGCCGTGTGGGCTCGCGGCGGACCCGAGGCGCGCCACGACCTCGACTTCGTGATCAAGCCGGAGGATGCGGACCGCGCGCTCGGCGTGCTGGCCGACGTGGGCATGCAGCCGGAGAAGCCGCCCGAGGAATGGCTCCACAAGGCCTGGGACGGCGACGTCCTGATCGACCTCATATTCGCGCCGCGCGGCCTGGAGGTGACCGACGAGGTGATCGAGCGGGGCGAGCTGCTGCACGTGGTCGGGATCACTATCCCGGTCATGGCGATCGAGGACGTCCTCGCGACCAAGCTGATGGCGCTGCACGAGCACGAGCTCGACTACACGTCGGTGCTACGGATCGCCCGCTCGGTCCGCGAGCAGATCGACTGGCCGTCGCTGCGCGCGCGAACGCACGGGTCGCCCTTCGCCCTCGCCTTCTTCGTGATGTGCGAGGAGCTGGGGATCGTCCCCTCGGATTCGCACGCCCTCCGCGGCGCGGACGTGCGCGTGCTAACTCCTCGGGCGCCGCGCTGACCGGGTCAACAGGCAGCCGGGACGCCGACGCGACTGGCCCCTCCCGTCCCCCGTTTTCACCTGTCCAGGTCGGGTACGGCTGATCCATGAGCACGTCCCCGATCGAAGCCGTCCTCGAGCGCGCCGAGGAGGAGGGCTGCATCAACCTTTCCGAGCTCTCCGAGCTCACCCAGGACCTGCCAGAGGACGAGGCGCTCGCGCTCGCGGACCGCCTCGAGGCGCGCGGCATCGAGGTCTCCGACGACTGCGGCCGCGCAAGCGAGTCCGGGCCGAGCTACGCGCTCGACGAGCTGTCGTCGATGACCGGCGACGCGCTCCAGCTCTTCCTGCGCGACATCCGCCGGCACCCGCTGCTCTCCGCGGCGCAGGAGGTCGAGCTGGCCAAGCGCATCGAACGCGGTGACCTCGAGGCGAAGGAGCGCATGGTCAACTCGAACCTGCGGCTGGTGGTCTCGATCGCGAAGAAGTACCAGGGACACGAGCTGTCTTTGCTCGACCTGATCCAGGAGGGGATCCTGGGCCTGATCCGCGCCGCCGAGAAGTTCGACTGGCGCAGGGGCTACAAGTTCTCGACCTACGCGACCTTCTGGATCCGGCAGGCGATCCAGCGTGGTCTGGCGAACCAGGGCCGGACGATCCGCCTCCCGGTGCACATCGGCCAGCGCGAGCGAAAGATCGCAAAGGCCGAGCGCGAGCTCTCTGTCCAGCTCGGACGGACGCCGACGGACGGGGAGCTCGCGGACGCCGCCGACATCTCGCTGCGCGAGCTCCGGGAGACGCGCGAGTTCAGCCGCACCGTGACGAGCCTTGAGCGACCGGTCGGCTCGGAGGGCGACACGGAGCTCGGGGCGCTGCTGCCGAGCGACGCGCCTGAGCCGGTCGAGGAGGTGGAGATCGGGCTCCGCCAGCAGGCCGTGCATCGCGCGCTCGAGAACCTGTCGGAGCAGGAGCGGGACGTGATCCGGCTGCGTTACGGCATCAACGGGGACGAGCCAACACCGCTCCGCGAGGCAGGACGGCGGCTGGGCCTCTCGCCCGAGCGCGTGCGTCGGATCGAGCACAGGGCGCTCGAGCGGCTCGCCTGCACGCGCGAGGTCGCGGGTCTCGCCGAGGCGGCCTGACCCGAGGCATATACCTCCTCAGGCTGGGTAGTCGGCCCGCATGGAGAATTCCACGCGCTTCCAGCGGCCGCCCGAGGCCGACAGGCCGCTCGGCGACCTGGTCCAGGATCTGTCGCGCCAGACCTCAACGCTGATCCGCCAGGAGATGCGGCTTGCGCAGGCGGAGCTGACCGAGAAGGGCAAGCACGCGGGCAAGGGGGCCGGCATGTTCGGCGGCGCCGGGCTCGTCGCGCTCTACGGGGTGGGCGCCCTGGTGGCCGCCGCCATCCTGGGGCTGGCGACCGTGATCGAGTCCTGGATCGCCGCGGCGGCGATCGGCCTCGCGCTGCTCGCGCTTGCGGGGATCCTCGCGCTGACGGGGAAGAAGGAGCTCGACGAGGCGAATCCGCCCAAGCCGGAGCAGGCGATCGAGAGCGTGCAGCAGGACGTCGACACCGTGAAGGCAAGGGCCGCCAGGTCATGACGCAGCAACAGACTCCGGAGGAGCTGCGGCGCGAGATCGAACGGACGAGGCGCGAGCTGGCCGACACGGTCGACGCGCTGTCCCACAAGGCCGACGTCAAGGAGCAGGCGCGCATCAAGAAGGAAGAGGTTCAGGAGCGCGTGAGCGCCAACCCGCTGCCATACGCGGCGGCCATCGGCGGCGGCATCGCGCTCCTTCTCGTCCTCCGGCTCATCCGAAGGCGCTGAGTCATGCGCTTCCGCCGAGACAGGGCTCCGGACGAGCCAACGGACCTGGGCCGGCGCGGCTGGTGGGCCGCCCTCAAGCGCACGTTCCGTGAGTTCAAGGACGACAACCTGACTGACTGGGCCGCGGCCCTGACTTACTACGGCGTGCTCGCGATCTTCCCGGCGCTGATCGTCCTCACATCGATCCTCGGGCTCGTGGGCGAGTCCGCCACACAGCCGCTCATCGACAACCTGGGAACGGTGGCGCCTGGGCCTGCGAAGGACATCTTCACGAACGCCATCAAGAACCTCCAGGGTGACCAGGGGGGGGCCGGCGTCCTGTTCGTCGTGGGCCTCCTCGGCGCGCTCTGGTCGGCCTCGGGCTACGTGTCTGCCTTCATGCGCGCCTCGAATGTGATCTACGACATGGAGGAGGGCCGTCCGATCTGGAAGACCCTCCCCGTGCGCGTCGGGCTGACGCTGGTACTCCTCGTGCTGCTCGCCGTCACAACGCTCGCCGTGGTCCTGACCGGCGGCCTCGCCCAGAAGGTGGGTGACCTCATCGGCCTCGGCAGCACGGCCGTGACGGTCTGGAACATCGCGAAGTGGCCCGTTCTGTTGCTCGTCGTGAGCTTCATGTTCGCGCTGCTGTACTGGGCGGCGCCGAACGTCAAGCAGCCCGGCTTCCGCTGGGTCTCGCCCGGCGGGATCCTCGCGGTCGTCGGCTGGCTGATCGCCTCTGGAGCGTTCGCGTTGTACGTGGCCAACTTCGGCTCGTACAACAAGACGTACGGCGCGCTCGGCGGCGTGATCGTGTTCCTCGTCTGGCTGTGGATCTCGAACATCGTGATACTGCTCGGGGCGGAGTTCAACGCGGAGCTCGAGCGCGGGCGCGCGATCGCGGGAGGCATGCGGCCCGAAGACCGTGAGCCGTTCGCCGAGCCTCGCGACACGCGCAAGATGGAGAGCCAGCAGTCCACGTGACGCAGCCGTACGCCGGGTACGCGCCGCCCCGCGAGCGGCCGCCGCTTGCCGCCTACGCGACCTTCGCGGCCGTCTTCCACGCCGCGATGGCGGGAGCCGTCGCCACCGCAAAGCGCTCGGGGCGGGACCTGCCGGAGCACGTACGCGCGGGGGACGTCGCGCTGATCGGGACGGCGAGCTTCAAGCTCAGCCGGTTGATCTCGAAGCAGAAGGTGACCGCCTTCGTCCGCGCGCCCTTCACGGAGCTCGAGGGCAAGGGCGGACCGGCCGAGCTCGACGAGCGGCCTCGAGGTCAGGGGCTGCGGCGGGCGATCGGCGAGCTGCTCGTTTGCCCATACTGCCTCGGCCTCTGGGCGTCGGGCGGCTTCCATGCCGGCCTCCTGTTCGCGCCGCGCGCAACGCGTTTCAGCGCTTCGGTACTGACGGCGATGACGATCTCCGACTTCCTGCAGATCGCCTACAGGGCGGCCGAGGAACGTGGCTTCGGCGAGGACGACTGACTACTCGAGCACGAAGAACTCGAATCCGATGTCCGGCCGGAGCGTCAGCTGGCTGTGGTAAGCGATCACACTGCGGCCGAGCTGTTTGGTGACCTCGCCCTTGAACTCGTCCGCCATCGCCTCCTGGAATGCGAGCCGCACCTCGCGCACCTTGTCCCCGTGCCCGTTGTCGACGAGCGTGTTCTCGACCTTGGTCATCGTCTCCTCGAGCACGCACACCAGGATGCGGTCGTCCAGCATGTAGCTCTTCGCCCTGGTGGGCCCGCGACCGTAGTAGTCGCGGAACAGCCTGACGATCCCGTTCGTGACCGCCGCCAGCTGCTCGCCGGCGCGAACCGCGGCGTCAGGGGAGTGAGCGTGCTCCATCGGTGGGGGATTCTGGCACGTCTGGAGTCCGAACTTGCGCGAGCCGTGCCGGTATGGAAGACCTGAAGAGCCGGCTCACCTTTCCGAGCCTCGCCCTGCAGCGCGGACACTCCTCGGTGTTCAAGCCAAGCGCCGGGCTGTAGACGGTCAGGCGGCAGCTCGGACAGTTCAGGTACGCCATGGACCCGGCAGGGTACGCCCCTTCGAGCCTGCGGTCAACCATATGGGTTAGACGGATGAGGTCCGTCAGCCGGCTCGCGGCCGGCTGGCCACGAGCTCGTACGCGCGCTCGTAGGACTCAGCGACGGCGGCTACGTCGAAGCGCTCGCGCGCGCTCTCGCGGCAGCGCTCGGGGTCGATCTCGTCCAGGCGCCCAACCGCGGCGGCCATCTCCCGCTCGTCGCCGACGACGAAGCCGGTTTCGCCGTCGATCACGAGCTCGGGAGCCGAGCCTTCGGGAAAGGCGATCACCGGAGTGCCGCACGCCATCGCCTCGGTCATCACGAGGCCGAACGGCTCCGGCCAGCGGATCGGCATCAGAAAGGCGCGGGCGCCGGCGAACAGATCGCCCTTCTCCTCGCCCACCTCGCCGATGTAGCGGATCCGCTCCCCATCCAGATGTGGCTCGACCTCGCGTGCGAAGAACTCCTCCTGGCCGGGCTGAACCGGCCCGGCGAGCAGCAGCCGTGCCCCCGCCTCCTCCGCCGCGGCGATGGCGCGGTGGGGCCCCTTGTCGTCGTTGAGGCGTCCGATCCAGAGCAGGTAGTCGTCCTTCTCCTCCCGGAAGGGATAGTCGTCGACGACGATCGGGTTGCCGATCACCGCCACCACCTCGAGCTCGTCCGGCGCCTCGCGGGCCTGGTAGCCGCTCAGCGCCACCGCGCACGCCTTGTGGCCGTGGCGCGCGTAGAAGGCCGAGGTCTCCTCGGTGAACGGGCCGTGCAGCGTGTGCACCACGGGGATGTCGATCCGGTCGGCGAAGGCGAACGCGGTGAAACCGCAGTTGTCGTGGAGCACGTCGAACGTCTCGTCCATCTCCTCGATCCGCGCGAACGCCGAGGCCACATGATCGGCCTCGTAGAGCGCCGTCTCGATCTCGTCGGGGTGAGGGCCCTCGAGCGGCGACTGCACCTGGGCGCGCGACCTCGTGCCCGGCGCGGCGAATAACGTGACGTCGTTGCCGCGCTGGGTCAGCTCGGCGGCCAGCAGGTCGATCACCTGCTCGATTCCCCCGTATCCCGGTGGCGGCACCGGGATCCATGGGGGTGCCAGCACCGCAACCCTCATAGCCTGGACCAGGACATGAGCAGCCCACTCGGCTCCATCGCAAACCTCGCCGAAACGATCGTGATCAAGGACGGGAACGTCTTCATGGTCACCCTACGGGATGGCCGACTCCCGGCCGGGGTGCCGCACCCGCTCGGTCTTTGGTTCCAGGACTGCCGCTTTCTAAGCGCCCACGAGCTTCGCATCTGCGGGCAACTGCCGCGACTCCTGACCGCCACCGACGCCGCGGGCACCGAGTCGGTGCACGAACTGACCAACCCCGACCTCGAGCTGGAGGGCGGCGAGCTCCTCCCCGCCGAGAGCCTGCGGATCCGGATCCAGCGCTCCACCGAGGCCGAGGGCGCGCTGCGGCAGCGAATCGCGGTGCACAGCTACCACCGCGGCCGGCTCCAGCTGCCGCTCGAGCTGAGCCTCGGCGCGGACTTCCTGCCGATGCTCGAGCTCCGGGGGATCGTCCCCCGCCACGAGCGGCCGCTGTCGGACGCCGGTCCGATGGGCTTCTCGACGGTCGGCCGCGACGGCGTGCGGCGCACGACCGCGGTGCGGGCGAGCCCTGCGCCGCGCGTGAGCGCCGACGGCGGCTCGCTCCTGTTCGACCTCGACCTCCCGCCGCGCGGCGCGATCGAACTCGTGGTCGACTTCGAGGTCGGGGAGCGGACGGACGGCGAGCTGGCCGCGGCGATCCCGCGTCGTCGCTACAAGGAGGGCACGCGTGTCACCTCGGACGACCAGCTCTTCAACCGCATCCTGCAGCGCTCGCTCGACGACCTGGAGCTGCTCCACTCCGAGCTGGACGGGCAGTCCTACTACGCCGCCGGCGTGCCGTGGTTTGCGACGCTGTTCGGCCGCGACAGCCTGATCACCGCGTTCCAGACGCTCTCGTTCGTCCCGGGCATCGCCGAGCAGACGCTGCGGCTGCTCGCAGGGCGCCTCGGGCAGGAGTACGACGACGAGCGCGACGAGGAGCCGGGGAAGGTCCTCCACGAGCTGCGCGTGGGCGAGCCGGCGCGCCTCGGCGAGACCCCGTTCGCGCGCTACTACGGGAGCGTCGACGCGACGCCGCTGTTTCTCTGTCTTCTCGGCCAGTACGCGGACTGGTCCGGCAACCTCGACCTCTTCCGCGAGCTGCGAGAGCCGGCGGGCGCCGCGCTCGACTGGATCGACCGCTACGGCGACCTCGACGGCGACGGCCTCGTGGAGTACTGCCGCCGCTCCAAGCACGGGCTCGCGACCCAGGGCTGGAAGGACTCGGCCGACGGCGTCCCGGACGACGCCGGCGAGCCGCTCGCGCCGCCGGTCGCTCTGGTGGAGGTCCAGGGCTACGTGATCCGGGCGAAGCGGGCGATGGCTCGCATGCTCGAGCTCGACGGTGACGGCGCGCGCGGCGAGCGGCTGCGCGAGCAGGCATCCGCGCTCGAGGCGCGGCTGGACAGCTTCTGGCGAAGCGACCCGGGCTGCTATGCGATCGGCCTGGACCGAGACAAGGAGCCAGGCTCGGGGCTGACGTCGAACCAGGGGCATCTCCTCTGGGCCGGCGCCGTCAGCGACGAGCGAGCGCGGCGCATCCGCGACGTCCTGATGGGGCCCGACATGTTCACCGGCTGGGGCATCCGGACGCTCGCGCAGAGCCACCCGGCCTACAACCCGGTTGGCTACCACACCGGCTCCGTGTGGCCGCACGACAGCGCCCTGATCGCGTACGGCCTGCGCCGCTACGGCTTCGACGAGGACTTCACGCTGGTCTTCGAGGGGATCCTCGAGGCCGCTTCGCGCTTCGACGACTACCGGCTGCCCGAGCTGTTCGCGGGCTTCACGCGCGAGGAGTTCGACGAGCCGGTGCCCTATCCGGTCGCGTGCCAGCCGCAGGCCTGGGCGGCGGGCTCGATCCCCTACCTGCTCAAGTGGGGCCTGGGGCTGAGCCCGGACGCGCTCGGGAAGCGCCTCAGGGTGGTCCGGCCCTCGCTGCCGCGCTGGCTCCAGCGGATCGACGTGACGGGGCTCGAGGTCGGGAACGCGAGGGTCGACCTGAGCTTCGAACGCGCGGGCGGGCACGTCACCCTCGCCGACGCCCACATCGAGGGCGATCTGGAGGTCGTGCTGGAGATCGCCCCGGACCGGCGCCGGATGACCGAGCCCTGAGGCCGCCTCTAGGCGCGCGGGCCGCCGGGCCGCTGCACGCCGCGCAGCGGTCGCACCGCCGGGCCCTCGATGACCTCGCCCGTCGCGGCGAAGCGCGAGCCGTGGCACGGGCAGTCCCAGGTCTCCTCGGCGGCGTTCCAGTCGAGCAGGCAGTGGAGGTGAGTGCAGCGCGGCGCGCCGTGCTTCAGCACCCGGTCGGCGAGGAAGTGGTAGCCGACGTTCGCGTTCTCCTTGGCGAAGGTCGGGCCGCCGGCCTGCAGGCGGACGCGCAGCGGGTCGAACAACGCGGCCCACGGATGTTCGCGGCCCGTGATCCGGGCGGTGAGCAGCTCGGCGGCGGCCGTGCCCATGGCCAGGCCCCACTTCCTGAAGCCGGTCGCGACCCAGACGTTCGACGAGAGCGGGTCGTGGCGCCCGATGTACGGCACGCCGTCCACGGGCATCTGGTCCTGGGTCGCCCAGCGAAGCTCCGGCTCGAGCCCGAAGCGCTCGCGCGCCCAGCGGCCCAGTCGCTCGAAGCACTCGGCAGCGTTGGCCTGACCGGTCTTGTGGCTCTCGCCTCCCACGAGCAGCCAGTCGCCGTGCGCCCGAATCGAATGCGCCGGCGACTCGCTGGAGAGATACATCCCCGCCGGCGGCTCGCCCACCCGCCCGGCCACGACGTACGAACGCTCGGGATGGCAGCGGGCGAAGTAGAGGCCGCGGTCGAGAAACGACAGGTGCGTCGCCACCACGACGTGGTCCGCCCGGACGCGGGGTCCGCGCGCGGTGTCCACCCGGCCCGACCCGACCCCGGTGGCCATGGTCTGCTCGTGGACCGGACCCCGCAGCGCGGCGGCGATGCCGTCGAGGTACTTGACAGGGTGGAACTCGGCCTGCTCGTCGAAGCGGACGGCGCCGGCGACGTCGAAGGGCAGGTCGAGCTCGGCGACGTACGAGGCCGGCAGCCCGAGCTCGCTGGCAACGCCAGCCTCCTCGCGCACCTGCCCCGTGTCCGAGGCCTCCTCCGTGTAGGTGTAGTTCGGCTTGCGCCGCAGATCGCAGTCTATGCCCAGCTCCTCCGCGATCTCGAACACGCGCGTGATGCCGGCCTCGTTCGCCTCGCCGTACGTGCGCGCGTCAGCGCGTCCAAGGCTCTTCGCGAGCCTTCCGTAGGTGAGCCCGTGGAGCGACGAGAGCTTCGCGGTCGTGTAGCCGGTGGCCCCCGCGCCCACGTGGCGCCCCTCCAGCACGGCAACCCTCAGACCCTCGCGCTCGAGCAACAGGGCCGTGGTGAGCCCGACGATCCCCGCCCCGACCACGGCCACGTCCACGCCGATGGCGCGGTCGAGAGGCGGCCGTGGCTCGCGGTCTCGGCCTTCGAACCACAGCGAGCGCAGCACGGCGCGACGCTACCCGGTTTTCACGTCCGGCACACCGGGGCATCAAGTGGTTGCCGTGGGACCGAAGCCCGCCGCAGTCGCATGCCTCCTGGCCCTGCCGCTCGCCGCCTGCGGCAGCGGCGGCCGTGAGCGGGATGCCGCCGCCGTCTCCGAGCGCTTCCACGCGGCGCTTCAGGGGGGCGACGGCAGGGCGGCATGCGACGAGCTGAACCAGGAGACCGCCTCGAAGCTCGAGCAGCAGGAGAAGAAGCCGTGCGAGGAGGCCATCCTAGGGCTGGAGCTACCGAAGGGCGGCAGCCCAGGAGCGACCCGCGTGTACGTCGAGAGCGCGTACACCTCGCTCGCAGGGGGCGAAGCGGACTTCCTGAGCCACGGTCCCGCGGGTTGGAAGATCTCCGCCGCCGGATGCCGATCGACGGCGCCCGAGCAGCCATACGAATGCGAGCTGGAGGGCTGAGATGCGAGCGATGTTCGCCGTCTACCTGATCCTCATCACCGGCGGAATCACCTTCTGTTCGGTAATCGGGCTGCTGCACAACTGATGCGCCGGTTCATCAGAGAGAACAGCCTCTCGATCGTCTTCCTGCTCCTGTTCATCGGCGCTCTGACGGGCCAAGCGGTGTCCGGGCACGCCGACTACAACGATCAGGCGGTCCGGCACGGGGACTCGACCATCTCATTTGGTCGCTACCTCGTCTCCTCGGACTTCGGCGTCGACGTTATGGAGAACTGGCAGTCGGAGTACCTCCAGTTCACGCTCATGATCCTGTTGACGGTGTGGCTGCTCCAGCGCGGCTCGCCCGAGTCGAAGAAGCTGGATCAAGGTGGCCGCGAGTCGGACCAGCGGCAGAAGGTCGGCCCGTACGCCCAGCAGAACTCGCCGCGCTGGGCCAAGGTGAGCGGGATCAGGCGCAAGCTCTACGAGAACTCGCTCGTCCTCGTGATGGGAACCATCTGGCTCGGCACCTGGTTCGCGCAATCCGTCACCGGCCGCGTGGAGTACAACAGCGAGCAGATCGACCACCAGATGGCCACGCTCGGCTGGTGGCAATACATCGGGACGTCCGACTTCTGGAACAAGACGCTGCAGAACTGGCAGTCGGAGTTCCTCGCCATCGGGTCGATGGCGATCCTCGCCGTCTACCTGCGCCAGCGCGGCTCCCCCGAGTCGAAGCCGGTTGGTGCCCCGCACACATCCACGGGTATCGAGGGCTGATGAGGTACTGGGTACAGCTTGCGACCGAGCAGTTCCCGCCGAGCGCGCTGGTGCCGCAGGCCCTCGCGGCCGAGCGCGCGGGCTTCGACGGGATCAACCTGAGCGACCACTTCCAGCCGTGGTGGGAGCCGGGCGAGTCGCCGCACGCATGGCCGGTGCTCGGAGCCATCGGGCACGCGACCGAGTACGCCGCACTTGGGACGGGCGTGACCGCGCCGGTGTTCCGCCATAACCCCGCGTGCGTGGCGCAGTTCATCGCCACGATCGAGGAACTGTGCCCCGGGCGGGCGTTCCTCGGAATCGGCTCGGGCGAGTCGCTCAACGAATCGCCATGCGGGATGGACTGGCCGCCGGTCTCTGAGCAGGTCGCCCGCATGGAGGAGGCGCTCGACATCATCGGCCGGCTGCTCGACGGCGACCGGCTGGACCACCATGGGCACTTCTTCCGCACGAAGGCGGCCTACCTGCACACCCGCGGCGAGCGCCGCCCGCCCGTGTACGTCTCCGCATTCGGCCCGGACGCGGCCACGGTGGCCGGCCGCCTCGGCGACGGCGTCTGGACGATGGGCGACCCCGAGATGGCGCCATCGGTGATCGACGCCTACCGCGCCGCCTGCGACGACGCGAGCAGGGAGCCGGGCGAGATCATCCTGCAGGCCGGCTTCTCGTGGGCCGAGGAGGACGACTCGGCCCTGGACGGCGCGCGCGTCTGGAAGTCCACCCAGATCCCGGATTACTTCACAGACGACTGGCACGACCCGAAGGCGATGTACGAGCGCGCCGAGGCAAAGGTCTCCGACCACGACTTCAAGCAGTCATACATCGTCTCGTCGGACCCGAAGCACCACGTGGAGCGGATCCGCGAGATCGAGCGGCTCGGCGCGAGCGTGGTCTGCCTGCAGAACGGCTCGGGCGCGGCGCCGGAGCGCGCGCTCGAGGTATACGGCGAGCGCGTGCTACCGGCATTGAAGGGCTAGCGACGGAGCCCTCAGGTGTCGCGCTGGGTCAGTTGTCCGGCGAGGCGGCCGAGATGTCCGCGAGCACCGAGTCCGGCTCGCGCTCGACGGCCAGGTCGCCGAGAGAGAGGATCCCGACCGGCCGGTCGCCGTCGACGACTGGCAGCCGGCGGATGTCGGCCTGGCGCATCTTGCGCAGCGCATCGTCCACGCTCGCACCGGGCTCGATCGTCGTCACGCCGGAGGTGAACACCTCGCGTACGGGCGTCGAGCCGGGGTCGCGGCCTTCGGCCACCCCGCGCACGGCGATGTCCCGGTCGGTGACGATCCCGGCCAGGCTCCCATCCTCGACGACGATGACGTCGCCGATGTCGTCGTCGCGCATTATGCGAGCCGCTTCGATGACTGGATCGTCGGCCTTGGTGGTTCTCGGGTCACGGGTCATGATCTCTTCGACTGTTCTTGCCATCCTGTGTGCCTACCCGGAACAGGTTTAGCTACCCAAGCGGGTGGAGAAACTCCAAATAAGGTCGTCACACCGGGAAGCAGTGGTCCAGGTAGGCGCCTTAGTCCCGAGGGGGACGAAGCGCGGTCGCGGCAAGCGGTTGCGAAGCGGACCTCACGTCAACGACGACGAGAGGTTCGATATGACCGCCGCGACAATTGCGAGCCCGCGCGTCATGCTGCGCGGAAACCGCCGGGCCCCATGTACCGGTGAGGACGCACGTGAGACCGAGCGCCAGCTTCTGGTCCGCTACCACGAGAAGGGCGACCTCGCCGCCCGCGAGGAGCTCTGTGAGCGGTTCCTGCCGCTCGCACGCGACCTCGCCCTCCGCTACACGTACACCGACGAGCCGCTAGACGACCTCGTACAGGTTGCGAGCCTTGGCCTGATCAAGGCGATCGACCGCTTCGAGCCGGGCCGCGGCACGAAGTTCACCAGCTATGCGGCGCCGACGATCCTGGGAGAGCTGAAGCGCCACTTCCGCGACAAGGGCTGGTCCCTCCACGTCCCGCGCGACCTCCAGGAGCGCACGCTCGCGGTGAGCCGCGCGACCGAGGTGCTCTCGAAGGAGCTCGCCCGCTCGCCGAAGGTCCGTGAGGTCGCGGCCCATCTGGGCTGCTCGGTGGAGCAGGTGCTCGAGGCGCAGGAGGCCGCCGCCAGCTACGAGGCGGCGTCGCTCGACGCGCCGACCGCGCGCGACGACGGCGAGTCGGCCACCCTCGTCGACATGCTCGGACAGGACGATTCCGCTTACGAGCTCGTCGAGGACCGTGAGGCGATCGCGAGCACCTGGGCGCAGCTACCCGAGGTCGAGCGGCAGGTGCTCGAGCTCCGCTTCAAGCACGACCTCACGCAGAGGGAGATCGGTGAGCGGATCGGGTTCTCTCAGATGCACGTGTCGCGTCTGCTCCGCCGTGCGTTGAATCGGCTGGAGACCGCCGCAGCCGCCGCTTGAGCGACAGGGCGTTGGCGACCGCGAAGCCCTCCCAGTCGTTGTTGAAGTAGACGAAGACCTCGGCCCGGCGGCGCCAGTCGGCGATCCGCCGGGCCCATTCGTCCAGCTCGGTCTCGGAGTACTTGCCGCGCCGGCCGCGGTGGCCGTGGTGCAGGCGGAGGAGCGTCCAGTCGGCGGTCAGCTCGCGAGCCTGGAAGGGCCAGCGGGGGTGGTCCGCGATCACGAGCGCGGCGTCGTGGGCGCGCAGCTGCTTGTAGACCGACTCCGTGAACCAGCTCTCGTGGCGGAACTCGAAGCAGTGGCGCCCGGGCGGAAGCAGCGGGAGCGCGCGGCCGAGCCGGTCGTCGTCGCGCCTGAAGTTGGCCGGGAACTGCCAGACGACCGGGCCGAGCTTGCCTGAGTCGACGAGCGGCTCGATGCCCTCGTAGTAGCGCCCAATCCCCTCGGCGAGGCCTTGAAGCCGCTTGATGTGGGTCAGGTAGCGGCTCGCCTTGGCGGCGAAGACGAAGCCGGGCGGCGTCTGCCCGACCCAGCGCGCCACGGCGTCGCTGGAGGCGAGCCGGTAGAAGGTCGAGTTGACCTCGACGGTGTCGAACACCTGCGAGTAGCGCTCGAGCCAGCGCCCCTTGGCGAGCCCTTCCGGATAGAGCCGGCCCTTCCAGCTGTCGTACTGCCAGCCCGAGCAGCCGACGCGGACCGGCCTCATGGAGAGAGCCTACTCGGAGACGAGCGTCCGGCGGTCGCGCTCCGTGAACTCCACCTCGTGCTCGGATCGCTTGCGCTCGAGGTGGATGCTCTGGGCTGTCTTGCGCCGGCGGTTGAAGTCGACCGCGGCGGCGATCGCAATGGCCACGATCGCCAGCGGGAGGGCAACGACGACCGCGCCGCCCATAAAGGTCAGCGACATCACGACGAGAGCCAGCGCGAGTGCCCCGAGGATGAGCGTCAATGGCGACATGGGTGGGACGTACCCGCCTAGGGGCGGGGCAAACGAGCGGTGTCGACCACCTCGAACGCGCTGCCGGGCACGCTGTGCAGCGAGTGCAGGTCGTCGTTGTCCCAGCCGCGGCTGGGCGCCCCGCTCACGTACCAGGACGAGCCGTTGTCGGCCAAGATCATCCCGTAGCGCTTGAGCGCCCGAAGGACAATGCGCGACTGCCGCGGGAAGCCCGAGATGGCGAACCCGCGCTTCAGGCGGAGGCGCTCGCCCATCGCGGGCAGGTGCTGATCGGTGAGGTTCGACGCGAAGTGGCGGGCCGGGTAGATGAACGCGCGCCGGGTCCGCGAGGCGGTGAAGCGAAGCGCATGGTCTATGCGCCCCCGGCGCACCTCCGGGTAGCGCGCAAGCCCGGGCAGGATCGGGAGCCCGGCGGCGTCGGCGGACGTGTACCCGCGCGGCCGGAGCCGGTTCGAGCGCAGGTTGAAGATCGCGCCGGAGCCCGCGTGCCAGCGCCGCCCGCCATTCAGTGCATGCGCGTCGAAGAGCTCGTAGAGGCGGCAGCGGGAGCGGTCCACCACGATCACATGCCGGTCGCCGTCGGAGCCGCGCCCGCCCTCGATCGGCGCGCGCGGGGGGATCGGGTAGCGGCCGCGGTCCGACTCGTCCGCGTAGTCGAAGCTCACCGGCACGCGCCGCTGCCCTCGCCTGACCGTCACGTACGGGATGCCGATGGGCGCGCCCTCGTAGGGCCCGGAGCCGAAGTCCGCGTGCATGTGCTCGCCCGCGCCGATCGAGCGCACGATGGCACCCGAGTTCGCCTTGACCGGCAGCTTGTCGACGCGCAGGTTCCAATGGTTGTCGGCCGGGAAGACTGGGCAACCGGCCAGGAGGGCCGCTCCGATCGCGACGCTGCCGAACAAGTCAGTTCGGACTGCCCGCGGGGCCGAAGCGGCTCGTCTCGCCCTCCGGCAGCCGGCCGTCCCGGCCGACGTAGCCGTCCTTGCCGCCCGCGATCAGGTACACGGCGGGCTCGTCGCCCACGTTCTTGATCTGGCGGACGGTCGAGGCGTCCACGCGCGCGAGCCCGCCCGGCCCGAGCACGTGCTCCGTCTCGTCGTTCAGGCGTATCCGGATGCGCCCGCGGTGGACGAAGTAGAGCTCCTCCTGCTCGTCGTGGAAGTGGCGGCCGGTTTCGAAGCCCGGCGGGAGCTCGATCGCGTTCACGCCGAATGCGGTCACGCCGAGCTGGCGGCGCACCTTGCGGAAGCCCGGGCCCTCCGCCAGCGCGTCGACGTTGGCGACGGCGTAGCCGTCGCCCTGCACAACCTCGCGAACCTCGTCAGCCATGCCAGAAGAGTAAGCCTCCGCGTGGTCTTCGCCCAGCGCGTCGGCCACGGCAGCCTACGCCGCCCGCTCGGCGCTCCGAAGCCCTCCGCGCGCCCACAGGATCGAGACGCTGACGAGGAGCGCCACCACGGCGAACGCCGGCAGCACCTTGGTCGGGTCGCCCTCGAGAAAACCTCGCCCCGCCTCCAGCACGAGCGTCAACGGGTTGACCGTGGCCGCGGCGTGCACCCACCCGGTCAGCAGGTCGTACGGCACCCAGACGGGTGCAAGAAAGAGCAGCAGGAATGCCGGCACCTGGATCGCGGGCCCGGCCTGCATCGTGCGAAGGCGCATGGCGACTCCCGTGCCGAACAGGAGCGCGAGCGCGTTCATCAGAAGCGCCAGCGTGTAGAGGCCCACGACGTCGATGCCGCTCCCGTGGATCGACAGCCCCGCTACCAGGGCGACGATCGTGACCACCACGATGTTCGCCGTCGCTCGGGTGAGCGCGGCCATCCAGTAGCCGGCGATGATCCCGCCGCGGTTCTGGGCCGCGAGCAGCAGGCGGCGCGAGAAGCCGGACTCGAAGTCTCGCGCTATCGAGAACGAGCTGAACACGCCGCCGAAGGTTGCGGCCTGGAGCAGAACGAACCCATAGACGAAGGTCGTGTAGCCGGGCGCGTAGTCGAACCCCGGCACCGACTCGATCCGCGACAGGCCACCGGCGAACGCAGTGAAGAAGAAGAGCGGGAACAGGAGGCCGGGGATGACCAGCGCCGGGTTAGTGACCCAGTTGTGGATGTTGCGCCAGGCCACCGCGAGCGCCACCGACACGAAGGAGCCTCGGCTCATGTGCGAACCATCCGGGTGCGGAGCGCGGCCGCCGACAGCGTGATCGCGATGGCCGCGATTCCGCCCGCGCAGGCGAAGCCCAGCGCGAGCGCCTCGGCATCCCAGCCCGTTATCACGAGCGAGCGGATCCCCTCGAGCATGTACGAGACGGGGTTGTAGGTCGCGACGGTCTGGAACCAGTCGGTTTGGATGAGGTCGCGCGGGAGCGACATCGAGGAGAGGAAGAGGGCGGCGAAGAAGAGCGGGAACGACCCCTGCACGGCCTCGCCGCTGCCGCCGCGGAGCGCGATGAAGGCGCCGATCGCGCCGAAGCCGAGCGAGATCGTGAGCGACAGCAGGACCAGCACGACCGCGCCGGCGGGGCCGGCCGCGATCCCATCGCCGAACGCGACGCCGACGCCCAGGAACGTCAGCGCCTGGATCGAGCCCAACGCCAGGATGCCCGCGAGCTGGCCCAGCAGCAGCGACACGCGCCGGAGCGGCGTCAGTGACAGCCGGTTGAGGAAGCCGGTCTCGATGTCGCTCGCCACATTGGTGCCGGCGCTGTTCGCGGAGAAGAGCGCGCCCTGGACGAACGGGATCGCGATCGCGAACTGGAAGTAGGAGTCGGTCGGGAAGCCCGGCAGCTGCGTGGCGCTGTCGAGGCCGCTGCTGTTGATCGAGAGCAGCAGCAGGGGGAACAGGAGCGCGGGCACGATCATCGCGGGCTGCCGCAGCGTCCGGACGACGGACCGCCGTGCGAGCTGCGCGACGTCCGTCACGCGACGACCGCGTCCGGCTCTGGCTCGGCCTCTCCCTCCAGCGAGCGTCCGGTCTTGGCCAGGAACACGTCGTCGAGCGTGGGCGCGTGCAGCTGAAGCTCGTGAATGTCGATGTGCTCCGCGTCGAGAGCGCGCACCACCTCGGCGAGCTGGGCGTCGCCGCCCGAGAGGCGGACCGACGCCCCCTTGGGCGACCCGGTAACCGCCTCGCCGAAGCGGGCGAGCACCTCCTTCGTGTGCGCCAGCTCGGCGGGATCCCGGGGAATCGCCTCGACGCTCGGCCGGCCGATCTCCGCCTTCAGCTCCTCGGGCGTGCCCTCGGCAACGATGTGCCCGTGGTCGATGATCGCGACGCGGTCGGCGAGCACGTCGGCCTCCTCGAGGTACTGGGTGGTGAGGAAGACCGTCACGCCGCGGTCGCTGGCGAGCCGCTGCACCTCCTCCCAGAGCGCGCTGCGGCTCTGCACGTCGAGGCCCGTCGTGGGCTCGTCGAGGAACAGGATGCGCGGCCGGTGCACGAGCGCGAGGGCCAGGTCGAGGCGGCGCTTCATGCCGCCGGAGTAGCCGCCCACGCGGCGGTCCGCCGCCCGCACGAGGCCGACGCGCTCGAGCAGCGCATCCGTGCGCTCGTGCGCCTCTGCTCGCGTCATCCCATGCAGAGCCGTCTGCAGCTTCATGTGCTCACGCCCGGTAAGAAAAGGGTCGAGCGCAGCCTCCTGGAGGGCGGCGCCGATCGTCGCGCGGACGGCCGCGCCGTCGTGCACGATGTCGTGACCGGCCACCCACGCACGCCCCGCGGTCGGCGGCAGCAGCGTGGTGAGCATGTGGACAGTGGTCGACTTCCCCGCGCCGTTCGGCCCGAGGAAGCCGTACACCTCGCCGGGCTCTACGCGCAAGTCGATCCCGTCGACCGCGCGCGGCCCCTTCCTGAACTCCCGGACCAGTCCCTCTGTCTGGATGGCGGCGTCGGACACGCCTCCAGACTACGCAGCGCTACGTCGTGCGCGCGGGCTCGCCGGGCAGATGCGTCAGGTTCTCGACTGCGCGCACCCCGTCGACGCTGCGCGCACGCGTCGTGAGCTCGTCCATGGACTCCCGGCTCGGGACCTCCCCGCGGAGGTAGATCACACCGTACTCCGCGTTCACCGAGATGTTGCCCTTCGGGAGTGCGTCGTCGCGGAACACCTCGCTCTCGACCTTGCGCGCGAGCGCCGGGTCGTTCAGGCGCTCGTCGGCCGGCTCGCGGCCCATGCCCGGCGCGACGTTCGTCGCGGCGCCCTTCAGCTTGCCCGTGTAGCGATCGGCATACGCCTTAGCGGTGTCCTTGTTCTTCGAGAGCCACGCGACCGCGCCGACCGCGGCAGCTGCGAACAGAAGCTTCTTCAACATGCCAAGTCCTTTCGAGATATCGGGTCCTCTGACCCGTTCCCGGACCGGCGCGCTTAGAACCTCAGCAGCGCCGCGGCGCCGCCGTACGCCTCGAGCGCGTCGCGCTCATAGCGAACGGCAAGCAGGTCCGCCGACTGCTGGACGGACAGCTCGATCATCGCCTCGGTGAGGTCGTCGAGGTGGACGAGCTCCGAGCCATCCGCCGGGCAGCGCTCGCCCTCGAGCCCCAGCCAGCCGCACACAAGGCACTGCACGCCGGTCACGCCGCCGAACTGCTCGTCCAGGATCAGCGCCTCGATGCGGCGCTCGTTCAGCGGCGGCAGCACGTCCTCGAGCCCGCAGGCGCCGCGCTCCCCCAGCCGGTCGAGCGCCTCGCGCTCCCGCTGGTGCTCCAGCTTCTCGATAAGCGGGCGTGCGGAGTCGAGCACCTGGTCCGGGTTCGAGCGCTCGACGTCGACCTCGACACGCCCGGCCAGCCGCTCGCTGAGGTAGTGATGCAGCTTCTGCTCGAAGTCGGTTACCACCTCCCGGGGGCCGCCAACGATCAGCCGCTCGAAGGACTGGCGTTTGAAATGCCGCATTAGCGCGTCGCCTGTGACCTTCAGGTGGTCGTCCTTCTCCTTCTCGATTCCGCGCTGGTAGCGCGCCTGCGACCAGCCGCCCTGGTCGTGCTGGCCGTGCACGTCGTCGTGGATCCGCAGCACCTCGCGCAGGCCGTCGGGCGAGCCGCGCAGTATGCGCGCGTCGCGGCGGTTCACAAGCGTCACGCACCAGCGCTCGCGGCGCGCGAGCTTCGCCAGCGGCCCGACCAGCGGCGAGTGGCCGATGGCGACCCGGTTCGGGACGCTCCGGGGCAGCTTGAGCGCCTCGAAGAGGTCGCTCGGCTCGCTCGCGAACAGGGCGAGACCATGGGCGCCGTCGCTCGGGAGATCGTTCTCCAGGAACGTCGCGGCGCGTCCCAGCGACGCCTGGAGGGCCGTCTTGTCCTCGTGCGAGAGCCCGTTCCCCTCCCGCAGCCGGCGCTCGGCCTCGTCGAGCAGCGAGCGGACGGACGTCTTGCGAGCGGGCGGCGTGGCGAACTGCGACGGGTCCAGATTCAGATACAGGCTGAGAACGACTGGACGGTCTAGTCGCAGTTCGGCGAGGCTGCGGAGCTGGTCACGGTCGGGAGCGCTTACCTGCATGCCACGGGTTCTACCCGAAGGCTACTCGCCGAACCCCGGCGCGAGAAGGGCCGTAAACCCCTTGAGCATGCGCTTATCGAGCGGGACAGTTAGGCCGAACGTTTCCGGGTATCCCGAAAGATCGCCTCGGGTGGCCCGTGAGGCGCGATTCTGGCGTGTTCGGCCCGGAAATTGCGAGAAAACCGGCGTAACACCGGGCTTGCACTGGTGTCTATACTTTTAGACAAGTTTCAAACTATCGAAATCGAAGGAGTCAAGACGACCACTGATCAGCTGATCCGTCCGGCGGATACGCCGGAGACGCGACAGGCCGCCCCGACAGAGCTCGAGGATAGCCTCCAGCTCTTTTTCAACGAGGCGCGCCGGCACCCGCTGCTTACCGCCGCCGAGGAGGTCGAGCTCGCGAAGCGCATCGAGCGCGGCGATCTCGCGGCCAAGGAGCGGATGATCAACGCCAACCTGCGTCTGGTGATCTCGGTCGCTCGGAAGTATCAGGGCCAGGGCCTGCCCCTCGGTGACCTCATCCAGGAGGGCATGCTCGGTCTGATCCGCGCGGTCGAGAAGTTCGACTGGCGCAAGGGATTCAAGTTCTCCACCTACGGCACGCTCTGGATTCGCCAGGCGATCGGCCGCGGTCTCGCCAACTCGGGACGCACCGTGCGCCTGCCGGTCCACATCGTGGCGCGGGCGCGGAAGATCCAGGACGCCGAGCGCAAGCTCGCCGTTGAGCTGGGCCGCTCCCCGACCGAGGAGGAGATCGCCGCCTACGTCGAGCTTCCCCTCGACGAGGTGGCCGACATTCGCCGCGCCGACCGCGGGCCGACGAGCCTGGACCAGGGTGTCGGGGAGGACGGTGACACCGCCCTTGGCGACCTGATCGCGGGCGACGGCCCGACCGTCGAGGAGGAGGTCGTGGCAGGCATCCAGGACGAGCGGCTGCGGGAGGCAGTGGACACGCTTCCCGAGGCCGAGCGCAACGTGATCACGCTGCGCTTCGGGCTCGACCGGGAGCAGCCACAGGCCCTCCGCGAGACCGGCCGCCGGCTCGGCCTCTCGAGCGAGCGGGTCCGCCAGCTCGAGGACCGCGCACTGCGCCGGCTGGCGCAGGACGACGCCGTCTCAGCGCTGCGCGACGCGGCGTAGTTTCGGCAAGCGCCGGGCGGTGCCCGGCGCGAAGCTCCCGCTGACCCTCAACCAACCTCGAGGGGGTCTGACCCCCTCGAGGTTCCGTCCGCGAGGTGGCGGAGCAGGCCCGGCATGCCGCCGGCTTTGAAGGCGGCGCGCTGCCGGTCCGCTCCGTTGCCCTCGCGGACGATTCGCCTTATGCCGTCGATCTCGGGGTCGGCCTCGCCGAGGCGTCCCAGCACCGTCTCCGCCACCTCCCGAAGCGGTCTCGGCGAGCCGTCGATGTAGATCTCTGCGTCGAGGCCGTCTCGCGCCGCCCTGAAGCTCGACCAGTGGAGCGCCTGCTCGGGAGCCCGCTCCGTGAGCGGCTCCTCAACGGCGCGCATCGCGATCGCGCGCGTGAGCGCTGCGATGGCCCCTGCCGACTCGAGGTCGGTCTGCACGTCGACCTCGCGTAGCTCGACGGTCCCGAGGCGGGGCTGCGGCCTCGCGTCCCACCAGACCATCGTGTGGTCGGTCGGACCGCCGCCTGCGTGGACGGCATCGAGGCAGGCGAGGTACTGATCCCAGGAGCCGAGCACCGGCGGGATGCCGCGGCCCGGATAGGCGCGGATCACCGCCGCGCGCGAGCTGGCCATGCCGGAGTCACGGCCGAACCAGAATGGCGAGTTTGCGCCCAGCCCGTGCAGCAGCGGCAGGCGCTCCCGCAACCCGTTCATGGCGGCGACAGCCGAGTCCGGATCGGGTAGGCCCACGTGCACGTGAAGCGCGCACTCCGGCGTCCTCTTGATCAGCCCCTGCATCTGCCGCTCGACGCGCTCATAGCGCTCCGACTGGACGAGCGCGACGTCGAACAGCCGCGCGTCCGGATGCAGCCCGACGGCCATGATGGTGGCGCCGGCCGAATTTGCCCCCCGGCTCGCCCGCCCATTCGCCGCCGCGGGCTCCGCCCCTGCCCTGATCGCCTCGCGCCGTCCCTCGGCCAGCTGCTCGACCGCCTCGCCCACCGAGCCGGCCGGCTCGGAGCGGACCTCGACCTCCGCGAGGAAGGCTTCGTGGTCGATCCTGTCACGCGGAAGTCTCGTTCCCGCAAGGATCTTCTCCGCGACGTGCGCAAGCTGGAGCGTTTTGGAGTCGACGACGAGAAGCTCCTCCTCGAGGCCGACCGTGAAGGGCTCGCTCTCGCCGAAGCGGTGCGGGGGCGGGCCGGAGGAGCCGGCCGCCTCGGGGGAGCCGCCTGTATCGGGGTCGTTGCTCATGGGCTCTCGCCGAGCGCGGCTCGCGCCGCTATTCGGCCGCATACCAGGGCTGCTGCGAGCCCGCTCGCGTAGCCGCCGGTCGCGATTCCGCCGGCGTCCGCTCCGCATGCGAACACGCCGGGCGCGGCGCGTGCGTGCTCGTCGATCGCAAGTCCGCCGAGGGTCGTCGTGACTCCGGCCACGGTCTCCACCGTCACATCGTCTTCAGCGCGCCGGACAGGGGCGCCCGCGGCCTCGGCCGCGTCGACCATCTCGGCCACGGTCCGGTCGCGCACACGCTCGCCCATCCCCTCCCTCGGCACCGTGAACCAGGCCCGCGCTCGCGGCTGGCGAAGCTGCCACTGGGCGACGTCAGTCTCCGACCACGTGCGCGTCTCGTAAAGCTCTCCGCGCTCGTTCGTCACGGTCGCGTGCTTCGCGTACAGCTGGGAGAGGCGCACGAGGTCGTCCTCTCCGATGCGCGCGGGCGCAGCCGGCATCGCGCGCGCGTAGACCTGATCGAGGCCGGCGCTGGTCGCGCCGCCCGCCTCGAGCCCGATGCGAAGACCGTCCCCGGTCCCGCCCGGGGCGGCGCGCAGGAAGGCGTGCCCCGCCTGCGGCGACACGTGCTCCTCGAGGAGCGCGCGGTCGGCCGCGAAGCCGCCCGTGGCGAGCACGAGCGGCAAGTCGGCCGTCGGCTCGCGCACCCGCTCGGCGACGCGGACGCCGGCGTCGGTGCCCTCCGGGGCAACCAATCCGCCCGCGGCCTCCACCAGGGCATTCGTCAGGCCCTCGGGGTCGAAGCGGATGCCTGTCGTGAGCGGGTTGCCGGTGTCCCGTTGCACGACGGGTGCGCCGAGTGACTCGAGCCAGCGGAGGTCGTCGTCCATGCGCTCGAATAGGAGTCGTTGCAGAGTCCGGTCGCCGCCGGGACATTCCGCGCGGAAGACGTCGAAGGCGCGGTGGCGCCAGATGACGCCGCTGGACAGCCGCATGGAGCCGCCGGGCCGCGCCAGCTTCTCCAGTACGAGCGGCTCCGCACCCAGGCGACGCGCCTCGGCGGCCGCGACCAGCCCTGCCATCCCAGCCCCCGCGACGACGACGTCGGGCATCGTGCGAGGTCAGCGCCGCCCGGTCAGACGAGCGCGAAGCCGGGCTTGTGCTCGACGTACTCGATGCGGACGCCCTCGGGGCCGCGCAGGAAGACCGCGAACGTGTTCTTCGCGTCCTTCACGTCGTCGATCTCCACGCCGTTGCCCTCGGCCTCTGCTTGCACGCCGTGGGCGTCGTCCACCAGCAGGGCCAGATGGTTGAGCAGGGGGCGACCGCCGTCGGCTCCGTTGCCTCGCACCACGCGTACGAAGCGGTCGGCGACCCCGACGCTGCCGTCCGGCCGGCGCTCGAAGCCCATTCCCTCGAGGCGTTCCAACGCCGTGTCCGGATCCTCGAGCGCGAGCACGACATGGTCGAGATCGAAGTCGCGCCCCTGCGCCTCCACCAGCCCGAGCGGCAGCCCCGCCGGGGCCTCGAAGGCGGCCACGCCGTCGTCGCGCACGGCGACGTCGAACGGCAGCGACTCGGCCACCGCCGACAGATCGCTCACCCGCAGCACCAGGCGCTGGAGCGCCCCGCGCTGGCGCGGGCCCTCTGCGTCGAAGAGCGTCAGCTTGCCGAGCTTCGCTTCGATCCCCACGAGCGTGAACGTGTCGGTCTCCTCGATCACGTGCATGCCGAGGTGGTCGCATACGAAGGCGGCCAGGGTGTCCCGTTCGTCGACCCAGAGCGCCACGTGATCCAGGCTGGTCGGTGCGATTGCATTCGACATGGCGAACCCCTTACCCCTCGGACGCGCTTCCAATCTCCGTCACCTCCTCCGGTGAGAGCTCGATGTCCAGCGCGGCGACGTTCTCCTCCAGGTGCTCCACCGACGAGGTGCCGGGGATCGGCAGCATCACCGGTGAGCGCGCCAGCAGCCACGCAAGCGCGATCTGCGCGGGCGTGGCGTCGTGCTCGTCGGCGATCCGGCCGAGCGGACCGTCCGGCTCGGCCAGATGGCCCGTCGCGAGCGGAAACCAGGGGATGAAGCCGATCCCAGCCTGCTCGCAGGCCTCCAGCACGTCCTCGGAGTGCCGGTCCTCGAGGCTGTAGCGGTTCTGCACCGTCACCACCTCGACGATCGCCCGCGCACGCTCGAGCTCCTCGACCGAGACGTTCGACATCCCGATGTGGCGGATCCTCCCCTCGTCCTGCAGCTCCTTGAGCGCGCCCACCGAGTCCTCGAAAGGCACCTTGCTGTCCGGCGAGTGAAGCTGGTAGAGGTCGATCCGGTCGACCTTGAGCCGCCGCAGGCTGCCCTCGCACGCCTCCCTCAGATGCTCCGGCCGCGCGTCGCTCGGCCACCGGCCCGGTCCCGTCCTGAGCAGGCCGCCCTTCGTGGCGATCACGAGGCCGTCCGGATACGGATGGAGCGCCCCCGCGATCAGGTTCTCGCTCACGTCAGGGCCATACGAGTCGGCCGTGTCGATCAGATCGATACCGAGCTCGACGACGCGCCGGAGGAGGCGCCTCGCCTCCTCCGGGTCGTCAGGGGGACCCCAGATGCCATCCCCCGTGATGCGCATGGCGCCGAACCCGAGGCGGTGGACCTCGAGGTCACCGCCGATGGCGAAGACGTCCATGCCTTTGACGCTAGCGACGGCGAGGGGGAAGGTCCCAACGCCGCGCGACTCAGTGCGTGACGATCTCGGGCGCGGGCTTCCCGGCGCGCAGGCGCTTCAGCAGCGCCTCCGCCCGCTTGCGGAACAGCACCACGTTCCGCAGCTTGATCTCCTCGTAACCGCGGATCACGTCGGGCAGCTCGAGCAGCTCGAGAGCGGTCGCGTGCGTGTCCGGGGTGAGTAGCGAGAGAGCCTCCTCGACGAGGCCTCTGTACTCGTCGATCAGGACGCGCTCGACGCGCCGAACCTCGGCGCGCCCGAACGGGTCGAGGCGGCGCCCGCGCAGCCCGCGCATCCGGTAGAGCAGGCGGAAGGCGGGCACGAACCAGCGACCGAGCTTCAGCTTGCGCTTCAGGCCCAGCGCGCGCAGCAGTGGCGGGTGGAGCATGAAGTAGACCTTCGCGTCCTCGCCGAACTCGGCGCCGAGCTTGGCGCGCTCGACGGCGTCGAGGTGCAGGCGCGCGACTTCGTACTCGTCCTTGTAGGACATCAGCTTGTAGAGCTGCTGCGCCACGGCCTCGGTGAGCTCCGAGTGCCCCGGCGTGCGCTCCTGCTCGACCACGTGCACGTGGCGCACGGCCTCGGCCCAGCGGCGCGCCCAGTCCGCGTCCTGGAAAGCCACGAGCTCCGGCACGCGCACCTCGGCCAGCCGGCGCAGCTCGCCGCGGTCGCCATTGACGGCGAGCCCCACCAGGTACTCCTCGGTCTCGGTCAGCTCGCGCACCGGCACGACAGCCTCCGGCTCGCGCGTGGCCTCCTCCACAGAGTCCGGGTCGGCGACCAGGGCGCGGCCCCATCGCAGGGCCGCCAGGTTCTTCTCGACGGCGGCCCCGTTCAGCTCGATCGCCGACTCGAGAGCCTCGGCCGACACCGGCAGCAGCCCGCGCTGGTAGGCCGCTCCCAGCGCGAGCGTGTTGGTCATCATGTGGTCGCCGAACAGCCGCTCCGACAGCCGCTGCGCGTCGAGATAGAGGTTGTGCTCCTTGCGCGTGGCGGCGTCGATCTTGTCGAGCTCCGGGGCGAGCTCCGGGAAGCGTTCGTCGACGTCGACGACCATGCGCCCGGTCGGCACCGCGCTCGTGGACACCACGGCGACGGTGCGCTCGCGATCGGCCGTGACGAGGTTCTTCGGGTTGGCGGCGCCGAGCAGGTCGAAGCCCAGGTAGAGGTCGATGCTGCCGGCGGGCGCCTTGCTGGCGGCGGCGAGCGGCTCGCGCGTGATCCGCAGGTCCGAGATCACGGGGCCGCCTTTCTGCGAGAGGCCGGTCTGGTCCAGTCCGGACACGTGCATGCCGTCGATCAAGGCCGCCATGCCGAGCACCTGGTTGACGGTCACGACGCCCGTGCCGCCGATGCCCATCATCCGCACGCCGAAGTCGTCGCTCCCGACGAGCCGGCGCGGCTCCGGCAGCTCGAGGTCGAGCGGCGGCATCTCGTGCTTCGCCTTCTTGCCGGGCACGACCGTGAGGAACGACGGGCAGTCGCCCTCGAGGCAGGAGAAGTCCTTGTTGCACGAGGCCTGATGGATCTGGGTCTTGCGGCCGAACTCGGTCTCCACGGGGATCACCGACAGGCAGTTCGACTTCTGGCCGCAGTCGCCGCAGCCCTCGCAGACGCGCTCGTTGATCCAGACTCGCTCGGTCGGCTCGGCCGCCTTGCCGCGCTTGCGCTTGCGGCGCAGCTCGGCCGCGCACTCCTGGTCGTGGATCAGCACGGTCACGCCCTCGACGCCGGCGAGCTCCTGCTGCGCCACGAGCAGCTCGGAGCGATCACGCACCTCGGCGATGTCGGCGAGCTCGACGCCCTTGTAGCGGCTCGTGTCCTCGGCCGTGATGATGATCCGGCGGACTCCCTCGAGCTCCAGCCAGCGCGTGAGGTCCGGCACGCTCAGCTGGCCCTCGATGTCCTGGCCGCCCGTCATCGCGACGTGGTCGTTGTAGAGCAGCTTGTAGGTGATGTTCACGCCGGCGGCTACCGCGGCGCGTACGGCGAGTGAGCCGGAGTGGTGGAAGGTGCCGTCGCCCAGGTTCTGCACCAGGTGGGTGTCCTCGGTGAACGGCGCCATGCCGATCCACTGCGCACCCTCGCCGCCCATCTGCGTGATGCCTGTGATCTCACCCTTGCCCTCGGGGCTCAGCAGGATCATCGTGTGGCAGCCGATCCCGGCGCCCACGAGGGTGCCGTCCGGCGCCTGCACCGAGCTGTTGTGCGGGCAGCCCGAGCAGAAGAAGGGCGTGCGCTGCGCCATCGGCAGCTCGGCCGGGCGGCCGTGGATCTCGGCGAGCCTGCGGAGCCGCGCCTCAACCGAGTCGATCCGCACCCCGCGCGCCTCGAGCCGCGCCGCCAGCGCGCGGGCGATCTGATCCGCGTCGAGATCGAGCTCGCGCGGGAGCAGCGTCTCGCCGTGCTCGTCGCGCTTGCCGAGGATGCGCGGCGCGTTCGCGGTGCCGTAGAGCGCGTCCTTGAGGAGCGTTTCGAGGAAGGGTCCCTTCTCCTCGGCCACGACGACCTCGTCGAGCCCGCTCGCGAACTCGCGCGCGATCTCGTGCTCGAGCGGCCAGATCATCCCCAGCTTGAGGATCCGGATGCCGGCGCGCTCGAGGGCGGTCCCGTCGAGGCCCAGCCCGCGCAGCGCGTGCATCAGGTCGTAGTACGTCTTCCCGCCGGCGACCACGCCGAGCCAGGCGTCTGGCGCGCCCTCGATCCGGTTGACGCCGTTCTCCCGCGCATAGGCGAGCGCGAGCTCGGTGCGCGGGCCTAACAGCGTTCGCTCCATCTCGAGCGAGGCGGGCGCGAGGAGGTTGCCGTCCGGAACGTGCTCGTAGGGCTTGCCGTTCCACTCGACCATGGGCATCACCGGCATGACGCGGTCGCGAGCGACGGCGGCGGTGCCGACGGCGTCGGCCACGCTCGTGACGATCTTGAAGCCCGACCACAGCCCGGACGCGCGCGAGCACGCCAGCGCGTGCAGCCCCAGGTCGAGGACCTCCTGGACGTTGCCGGGGAAATAGACCGGCATCTGGAGGCTCGCGAAGAATGACTCGGAGGCGCTCGGGATCGTCGACGACTTGCAGCCCGGGTCGTCCCCGACCACCGCCAGCGCCCCGCCTGTCCGCGAGACGCCGACGAAGTTTCCGTGGCGGAGCGAGTCGGCCGCGCGGTCGAGCCCCGGGGCCTTGCCGTACCACATCGCGATCACGCCGTCGTACTTCGAGCCCGGCAGCCGGCCGGCCAGCTGGCTGCCCCAGGCGGAGGTGGCGCCGAGCTCCTCGTTCAGGCCGGGCACGTGGCGTACGTGGTGGCCCTCGACCAGCTCGCGGTTGCGCGCGAGCTCCTTGTCGAGGCCGCCGAGCGGCGAGCCCTGGTATCCGGAGATCATCGTCCCGGTCTTGAGCCCGCGGCGGAGGTCTGCGCGGTGCTGGTCGAGCGGCAGGCGCACGAGGCCCTGGAGGCCCGTCAGGAGGATGCGGCCCTCCTCGAGGAGGTACTTGTCGTCGAGCGAGATGTCGCGATGCGAGCCGCGACGGCCCCCGTTGTCGTCGCCGGGCCGGCGGAAGCGCTGCCCGCCGGGGTGGCCCGGGCCCGGAACGGCAGGCTTGCGTACGGCGATCGACATCCCAGTTGTCCCCTTCCCTCTGCCCGCGATTGGGAAACATACCTTACCATTGGTGGCAGACAGAAGCGACTGGGCTGTCAGCATTGATAGCCGAGAGACAGGGTATAAGGTCAAGTACGATGACCATTGCAACGCGCCATGAGCAGGTGACCGCCATCCCGCTGGCCGATGACGATCACGAGCAGATCGTCATCCGCCAGGACAAGGAAACGGGGCTGCGGTTCATCGTGGCGGTGCACTCGACGGTGCTCGGCCCCGCGCTCGGAGGCATGCGTGTGAAGCGCTACCCCGGCGGGCTTCGCGAGGCGCTCGAGGACGTAATGGGCCTGGCGCGGACGATGACGCTGAAGGCGTCGGCCGCCGGGCTCGACCTCGGCGGCGGCAAGGCTGTGATGATCGACGACGGCCTGACGCAGATGCGTAGCGCGCGGCTCGAGGCGGCGGCCCGGGTCATCGACGGCCTCGACGGGGCCTACATCACCGCGGAGGACATAGGCACGTCCACGGACGACATCGACCACGTCGCCCGCTTCACCCGCTTCGCCGTCGGGCGCTCGGTCTCGAACGGCGGCGGCGGCGATCCCTCCCCAATCACCGCAGAGACGGTCTTCCAGGCGATGGGCCGCGGCCTCGCCGCGGCGACGGGCTCAGACGACTTCGAAGGACGCCGTGTGGGCGTCGTCGGACTCGGCAAGGTCGGCTCGGCGCTCGCCGCGAAGCTCACACAGTCCGGCGCGCAGGTCATAGGCTGCGACCTCGACGCAAGCCGCTGCGAATGTCTCGCCGCCGACTGCGGCATCGAGATCGCACCATCCGCGGAGGCCATCCTCGCCACCGAGCTGGACGTGCTGGCGCCCTGCGCCGCCGGCGGCCTGATCGACGACGCGCTCGCGCGCTCGATCGACTGCCGCGTCGTGGCCGGCGCGGCCAACAATCCGCTGACGGACCGGCGGGTGGCGCGCACGCTCATGGGGCGCGACATCGTCTACGTACCGGACTTCCTCGCCAACTGCGGCGGCCTGATCCACGTCTCGATGGAGTGGCAGAAGCAGTCGCCTCGCACCGGACGCGGCCCGGTGCGTGCGCAACGGCGACAGGACGGCGCCGGCGAGGCGGACCTGATCGCGGGCGCGATGGGGCGCCTCGACTCAGCGCTCGAGACCGCCCAGGCGGAAGACGTCACGCCGATCGAGGTCGCCGAGCGGCAGGCCCTCGAGCGAGTCGAGGCCGCACGTGCGCAGCGCTAGCCCCGCCGACGCCGCCGTTCCGCCCCGGGCCGGCGGCGCGGGGAGCTATTCTCGAGTCGGTTTGGAGAGCTCGTTCGAGCCCGTCTCGTCGCGCCGCACCTTCGAGGAGGCCGTCGAGCAGATAGCGGAGCGGATCAAGTCCGGCGACCTGCATCTGGGCGACCGCCTGCCGTCGGAGCGCGACCTGGCCGCACTGATGCGGATCAGCCGCCCGACGCTCCGAGAGGCGGTCAAGACGCTCGTCGAGGCCGGCGTGCTGGAGGTGCGCCGCGGCCAGTCGGGCGGGATCTTCGTGGCCTCCGAGCTGATCCCGCGCGACCTGCTCCGGAGCCGTCAGGCGATCCGGGTGAGCGAGGTGGCCGGCGTGCTCGAGGCGCGCCGCCTGCTCGAGCCGCGCGTGGCCCAGCTCGCCGCGGTGCACGCGAGCGAGGAGGATTTCGCCGCGATGGCCGCGCTGATCGAGCGCAAGCGCGCGCTGGCCGCCGAGGACGATTTCCTGAAACACGAGGACCTCTTTCTCCAGCTCGACCTGAAGTTCCACCTCGCCATGGCGCGCGCCACCCGCAACTCGACCGTGGTCCAGCTCATGCGGAGCCTCTTCCGACGCCTCGAGATCGCGCGCGACATGGCGGTCCACGCGCCGCTCGTCCCCGACTGGGTGATCTCGATCCACGAACGCACGCTGGCCGCGATCCGCGCCGCCGACTTCCAGCTGATCGACGAGGTCATGGACGAGCACCTGGCCCAGCTCGAGCAGATCTGGGAGCGGGAGACCGGCCGCGGCCTCGTCCGCCCGCTCCCCGACTTCCTCCAGCCGGTCGCGGACCGCTCGCGCGCGCTGCGCGCCGGCTAGGACGCCGGCTCGAGCTCAGCCAGGCGCTTCAGGTTGCGGCACGCGCGCGCGATCAGCGCGACGACCATCGCCGCGGCCAGCGCGATCCCGAGCGCGTCCAGGACGCCGGCGCCCAGGATCCCGACCGCCAGCAGCGTGTTCATCGCGATCAGCATCAGGCGCGCCTCGGTCGGCCCGAGCAGGCCGTACCCGAGCGTGAAGGTGCCGAACGCGTGCGTCTCGAGGTAGGTGTTGATCGAGAGGATCAGGTAGGCCACGACGACCGCCATCCCGACCGCCAGCATCATGTAAGTCGACAGCCCGAGCCCGATCCCGATCGCCGCCGTCGCGAAGGCGTCCACGAGGTGGTCGAGGTAGAAGCCGTAGTGAGGGCGCTCGGCCTTGCGCACGCGCGCGAGCGTTCCGTCCAGCGAGTCGCCGAGCCAATGGACCAGGAGGAGCGCAGAGGCAGCCCAGAGCCACGTCCTGTCGCCGTTTGAGAGCACATAGGCCGCGGGGATTCCGGCGGAGGCGAGCACGCCGAGCGCGGTGAGGTGGTCGGGCTTCACGGCCGCGGGCAAACGGCGCGCGATCCAGTTGAGGATCCTCGCCTCGGGAGCGGCCAGGACGAACCTTTTGGTGCGGGGTGCGTCGGACATGCTGATCTCCTTGTTGACCGACGGTTAATAACACCGCAGGCCGCGGCGGGTTACACCGCCGCGAGCGCCCGGGCGACCACACGCAGGTCCGCCGCGAACGCCTCGCGCTCCTCGACACGGCTCTCCTCGTCGGGCTGGCGCAGGATCGAAGACGGGTGGACCGTGGCGGTCACGATCGGGGCGAACACTGACTCGAGCAGCTCGCCCCGGTGCTGCGTCACCCGGAACGAGCTCCCGAGCAGGGCCTTCGCCGCGGTGGCGCCCAGCAGTATCAGCGCCTCCGGCCGCACGACCTCGAGCTCCGCTTCGAGCCACGGCCGGCAGGCGTCGACCTCGAACCGCTTCGGCGTCTGGTGGATGCGTCGGCGCCCGCGCTCCTCGAACTTGAAGTGCTTGACCACGTTGGTCAGATAGGCGTCCTCGCGCGCGATCCCGGCGGCCTCGAGCCCGCGGTCGAGCTCGCGGCTCGCGGGCCCGACGAACGGCTTCCCCATGCGGTCCTCGCGGTCACCGGGCTGCTCGCCGACCAGCATCAGCCGCGACGACTTGCGGCCGTCGCCCCACACGGTCTGGGTGGCGCCCCGCCACAGATGGCAGCCGCGGCAGCCGTGTGCGGCCTCGCGCAGGGCCTTGAGGGAGAGCCGATCGGGCAGGAAGGGGGTGGCGTCATTGGGTTCCGCCTCGGCCACAGGCTAGGTTTGCCCGCGTGGCCGGCCCCTTACTCGTAGTCGACGCCCCCTCGCTGCTCTTCCGCGCGTTCTACGCGCTGCCCGACACGATCACGGGCAAGGACGGGCAGCCGGTCAATGCTCTGCTGGGCACCGCGAACCTGATCCTGCGCGAGGTGGAGCAGTACAAGCCGCGCGCCGTGGTGCTGTGCTTCGGCCCGGACGCCGCCGACTATCGGGTGGAGCTCTTCGACGGCTACCACGCCGACCGGCCGGACCTACCCGACACGCTGACCCCGCAGTTCGCGGACTCGCGCGACTTCTTCGAGGCGTTCGGCTGGACGGTGGCCGCGAGCGACTCGTTCGAGGCGGACGACCTGCTCGGGTCGTACGCGACGCGCGAGACCGACGCCGGCGGCCGGACGCTCGTCATGACGGGCGACCGCGACATGTTCCAGTGCGCCCGCGACCGCGTGCAGATCCTGTACGTGCGGACCGGCGGCAAGCAGGGCGCGGAGCTGGTCGACCCCGCCGAGGTGAAGCGCCGCTACGGCGTGCCCCCCGAGCTCGTGCCCGACTTCATCGCGCTGCGCGGCGACCCCTCCGACGGGATCCCGGGCGCCAAGGGAATCGGAGAGAAGACCGCGGCCGAGCTGCTTCAGCGACACGGCTCGCTCGAAGAGGCGCTCGCCCACGGCGTGCGCGAGACGAAGAAGACGGTCCGCGCGGCGCTCTGCACCCAGGGCGACGAGCTGCTCGCGTTCAAGGAGATCGCGACGCTCCAGGACATCGACGTGCCCCTCCCTCCCGACACCCCGACCGACCACCTCGGCGCCGCGAAGGCCGCGCGGGAGCGCGGAATGGAGCGGCTCGCGGAGCGTCTCGAACAGCTTGCATAACGTAGGCCGATGAGTTCTCCGGGCTGGAGCGGTCTTTATTCACATGAGCACTGAATCCATGAGCAGTTCGAATCGCTGGCTTGCGCTCTACGTCCTGTGCGCAGGCGTCCTGATGATCGTGCTGGACGCGACGGTCGTGAACGTCGCCCTGCCGTCGATCAAGGCGGACCTGGACTTCACACAGAACAACCTCGCCTGGGTCGTCAACGCGTACCTGATCGCCTTCGGCGGCCTGCTGCTCCTGTCCGGGCGGCTTGGCGACCTGATCGGCCATCGGCGCGTGTTCCTCGCGGGGCTCGCAGTGTTCACCGGAGCCTCGCTGCTCTGCGCGCTCTCGCAGAGTCAGGAGATGCTCATCGCCGCGCGCTTCGTCCAGGGTGCGGGCGGCGCGGCTGCCTCGGCGGTGACGCTCGGGATGATCGTGACCATGTTCCCCGAGCCGCGCGAGCAGGCGAAGGCGATCGGCGTGTTCGGCTTCGTTGCATCGGCCGGCGGCTCGATCGGCCTGCTCGCCGGCGGCGTCCTCACCGATCTCATCAACTGGCACTGGATCTTCTTCGTGAACGTGCCGATCGGGCTGGCGACTGCGCTGCTCGCACTCCGGCTGGTCGAGGGCCGTCCCGGCATAGGAATCCACGAGGGCGCGGACGCCCCCGGAGCCGTGCTCGTGACCGCCGGCCTCATGCTGGCCGTCTACACCATCCTCGGCGTCGAGGAGCACGGCTGGACCTCGGCGCGGACGCTGCTGCTCGCGGCGGGCTCGATCGCGCTGGTCGCGGCCTTCGTGCTACGCCAGGCGCGCATCGAGAAGCCGCTGATGCCGCTGCGGCTGTTCCGCTCGCGTAACGTCACGGGAGCGAACATCGTGATGGCGCTCCTGGTCGTCGGCATGTTCGGGCTCTTCTTCCTCGGCGCGCTCTATCTGCAGTTGGTGCTCGGCTATGAGCCCCTGGAGGTCGGCCTCGCGTTCCTCCCAGGGTCGCTGCTGATGGGTGTGCTGTCGCTCGGCTTCACCGACAGGCTGAACATGCGCTTCGGCCCGCGCAGAGTCTTGATCGCCGGCCTCGGCCTGCTGCTGGTGGCGATGCTGCTCTTCGCGCGCGTGCCGGTGGATGGCAACTACCTGGTCGATGTCTTCCCGACCATGATCATCTTCGGCGCGGGCGCGGGAGTCGCATTTCCCGCCCTGATGATGCTCGCCATGTCGGGCGCGACTCCGAGCGACGCCGGCCTCGCATCCGGCCTCGTGAACACCACCGGACAGGTCGGCGGCGCGATCGGCCTGGCCCTGCTCGCGACGATCTCAACCGAGCGCACCCAGACGCTGCTCGACCAAGGCGAGTCAACGGCATCCGCCCTCACCGGCGGCTTCCACGTCGCCTACCTGATCGGCGCGGCGTTGGCCGTGGTGGCAATCGTCGCGGCGGCGACGATCCTGCGCTCGGAGCCTGTGCCCGCGCACGGCGAGGCTCGGCGCGACGAGGCCGGCGCGGCGGACACCGAGCCGGCCTACGGGTCCGAGGCGGCCTAGCCGGGCCGTGACTCAGCCGCGAGCGCGCGCCCACGCCAGGGCGCGTGCCTCCCGCGCGTCGACGTACTCGGCCTTGAGCTCGATGTAGGCAAGCCGGTCCTGAGGCCGGCGTGCGGCGACCCGGTGCTTCGGCTCCGCGTCACGAACACTGACGGATGTCGCTCCATGTTCACCGACAAAAGACGCCCCAGCCCGGATCGGGTCTGAGGCGTCTTGGGTGTCGAGTGGAGGCGGCCGGCACTGCCCCGGCGTCCGCGGAACACCATTCCGATGCTTGCTACGAGCGTTCCCGGCGGAGTCTGTTCTCGGCTACCGGTTCGGTCGGTCCGCGGGCTACGTCCCCGGCGCCACACCCTCGAAGGTGTCCCATGACGGCCGAGGGTCGGACCGTCGCGGTGAGCCCGCTTCTCTGAAGCCGCTTACCGGACCGCGGGCCTGTCCGGGGCGACTCCCTCACGCGTGTTTAGGCGGCGAGGGGCTGAACTCGATGAGAGTCCGCACTTATTGGTTTCCGGGACTTTTTAACGAGGCCAACCCGGAGTCCTCGACTCGCTACACCGGAACGAGCAGCCCCACGTCGAAGCTGGTTCGCCCCCTTGTAACCCCTACAAGGGTAGCGGTGCGGGCGCTCCGTGACGTCCCCTAGGGACGATTCCCGATGGGCGACACGGCCGCCGCGCGGCAGTCTGCAGGCCATGAACGAGACGACGACGCAGGAGCTCCCGCCGGAGGAGCCAAAGCGCCTGCTGCGGGCACGCTCCGGGCGCGTGATCGGCGGCGTCTGCGCCGGCCTCGGCCGTTACTTCAACGCTGACCCGATCATCTTCAGGATCGGCGCCGTGGTGCTCGCGTTCGTGGGCGGCGCCGGACTGCTCGCGTACCTGGCCGCGCTGCTGTTGATCCCGAGCGAGGACAGCCCGGGCGCAGATACCGGCGCGCCCGCCGGACGCAATCGCTGGCTCGTGATCGGCGGGGTGGTGGTGCTGCTGCTCATCACGTGGCCCTTTCTCCTCGGGGGCGGACTTCTCCTCGCGGGGCTCCTCGTCCCATTCGCCGTTCTTGTCGCCGCTGGGGTTCTGGTCTGGTGGTTCGTCTCAGGCGAGGGACCGGCGGGCGACGCCGGCGACGTCGCAAAGCGCGCGGCGCTCGGCATCGGCGTGCTCCTCGTCTGCGGACTGATCTCGATCGGCGGCGCCTGGGCGGCCGCCGCGGGCGGCGAGACCGTCGTCGCGCTGGTCGTGATCGGAGCCGCCATAGCGATACTCGCCGGTGCCTTCCTCCGCCCCGTGCGCTGGCTCGTGCTCCCGGCGCTCGCCCTCGCGCTCTCGGCGGGGACGGTGTCCGCCGCGGGCATCGACCTCGACGGCGGAGTCGGCGAGCGTGACTACCGGCCGGCGTCTGCTGTCGACCTCCAGGATAAGTACGAGCTCGGCATGGGCCAGCTGATCGTGGACCTGCGTCAGACGGATCTCCCGCCCGGCGACGTCCCGCTCGAGGTCGACCTCGGCGTCGGCGACGCGCGCGTGATCGTGCCCGACGACGTCTGCGTCGCGACCGACGCTCAGGTTCGGGTCGGCGAGGTCCGCACCTTCGAGCGGAGCAACGACGGCGTCGACGTGGACCTCGAGGATCTGCCGAGCGCTCCGGGCGGCACCACGCGATTGCTCGTCAAGGCGAACGTGGGCGTCGGGTCGCTCCGCATCGGGCACTCCGGCACGGACCTCGACCTCGACCGCGGCCACTTCGACTTCGGGCCGGGCGTGCCCGACGAGCTGGGAACGAACTCCGCCTGTGCGAGCTGACGTCACATCGGTCGTCGCGGGGAGCTGCCTCTTGGCGCTGGGCGTGCTGCTCCTGCTGGACGCGACGGGCACGCTCGATCTCCGGCTTGCCGGATTCGCCCCGGCGGCATGCGCCGCCATCGGAGCGATCCTGCTGGCGTCGGGGATGACGCGCCCGCGATGATTCACCCGTGACGGCGAGCGTGCCATCCGCCGAGGTCCTTCGGCGGGATCGCGACGAGGGCTGGATCGGCGGTGTCGCGGCCGGCATCGCGAGGCGCTTCGGCGTGGACGTGTCGCTCGTCCGGCTCGCGCTCGTGGTCGCAGCGGCGGCGGGTGGCGTCGGCGTCGCCGCCTATGCGCTCGGCTGGCTCCTTATCCCGGCGGGCGACTCCGCGCCGTCGCGCGTACGGATCCGGACCGGTCGAGCGGCGGTCGAGGTGGCGATCGGCACCGCGTTCGTGCTGGTGGCGGTGCTGCTCACGTTCCGCGCCCTCGGAATCTGGTTCTCGGACGCGATCGTGTGGCCGCTCGTCCTGATTGCGGGCGGCGGAGCGCTGATCTGGCGGCAGTCGACGGGAGGAGCAAGGGCGGGTCCCCAGGCGCCTGGTCCACAGCCGGACCGAGCCACCGCTCCCGCTCGCGCCCGGCTCACGGCCGCCGAGGGCCGCCGTGCGGCCGTCGCGATCTCGCGCACTGGCCTTGGCATCGCGCTCGTGGTCGCGGCCGGGTTCGTCTTCCTCCACGCCACCGGCGCGCTCGGGGCGGCGCGAGACGTGCTGCTCGCGGTGCTCGCCGCCGTGGTGGTGGTGGGCGTGATCCTCGCTCCCTGGATCGTGCGGCTCGTGCGCTCGCTCACCGAGGAGCGGGCCGAGCGCATCCGCTCGCAGGAACGCGCCGAGGTGGCCGCCCATCTGCACGACTCCGTCCTACAGACGCTCGCCATGGTGCAGCGCCGGGCCGGCGAGCCGGCCGAGGTGGCCGCGCTGGCGCGCCGCCAGGAGCGCGAGCTGCGCGCGTGGCTGTCCGGCCGTCCCGCGCCGGGGCAGGC
>JBKPSR010000042.1:0-45151 GCA_046735115.1 Actinomycetota bacterium | reverse complement strand
GTCGGCGCCAGAACCTGCGCCGCGGCCAGCGGCCGTCGCCACTGCCCAGCCGGCGCGCGCCGCGGGCCATGCTGCCGTGCACCCGCAGGCGCGCGCCGCCTACGTCGTGCAACCGGGTGACTCTCTCTCGCACATCGCGAAGACCAAGCTCCGCGCGGAGAGCTCCGCCGTGGGCGTCGCCGAGGCGGTCGAGAAGCTCACCGACCTCAACCTCGGCACGCGCATCCGGTCGGGCGACCCAGACTTGATCGAGGCCGGCGAGGAGCTGAAGCTTCCATGAGCGCACTGCCCGACACCGGCGTGGGCAGCGCCCTGCGGCGCCTCAGGGCCGGCTCCTCGCTCGCCTCCCTCTTCCGCGAGGCGACCCAGGCGCTATGCGAGAACCTGGGGTTCGAGCGGGCTGCGGTCTTCAGCCTGCAGGGCCGCTCCCTCACGCTCGAGAGCGTCCACGAGCGCAGCGCCCCGGCGGCCGAACTGGAGGAGCTCGCCGACCGCGTTGGAGAGCCGCCGCCACTCGGCCCCTGGCTCCACGAGTCGGAGGTGCTGCGCCGCCAGCGCGCCGTTCTCGTGGAGGACGCGCAGTCCGACCAGCGCGCCATAGGGCTCCTTCCCGGCACCCGCTCGTTCGTCGCGGCCCCGGTTGTCTGCCATGAACGACCCGTTGGCTTGATCCACGCGGATCTTGGGGCGAGCGACCAGGTGCTCACGGAATACGACCGCGAGACCGTGTGGGCCTTCGCCGAGGGGTTCGGGTACGCGCTCGAGGGCTGTGTCCTGGCTGAACGCCTGCGCCAGCAGTCAGCGCAGGTCGTCGCGCTTGTCCGCTCCACCGAGGCGAGCGTGGTCGAGTTCAGCCGGCCGGAGATCGAGCTAGGGGCGCCCGCGGCTCGCGTCGCCGCGCCACAGGTCCGTGCGACCGCGCCACAGGTCCCCGCGCGTGCGACGCACGGTCTCGAGGACGAGCTGACGCGCCGCGAGCTCGAGGTGCTTTCGATGGTCGCCGAGGGCGAGACGAACGCCTCGATCGCGCGACGGCTGATCGTCTCGGAGGACACCGTGAAGACGCACGTAAAGCACATCTTCCGGAAGCTCGGCGTGCACAACCGGTCGCAGGCCGTTTCGCACTACTTCCAGGCATCGAAGCTGGGCGAAGATGCCCCGTTCGAGGAAGAAAGATCACCCCTTGGCTCGATGCGGACGAGGCGCTAGCAGGTGAATCTGGTCTGGCTTTGGAAGCCAACGTTTCACCCAGCGCCCCCCCGCGACAGGCGACCGATGCCGTCGAGCACGCTACGACTCCGCTGCTCTCGATCGTCGTCCCGACCAAGGACGAGCGCGACAACGTAGCCGCCCTCGTCGAGCGGCTCGACATGGCACTTCCGACCGTCGCGATGGAGGTCATCTTCGTCGACGACAGCACTGACGGCACCGCGGAGCTGGTGGAGGAGCTTGCGGAAGACACCGAGCGCGAGCTCGTCGTGCTGCCCCAGGCATCGCAGCGGCGCATCTGCGGCCTCGGCGCGGCGGTCATCCAGGGCATTCGCGCGGCTCGCGCACCGTGGGTCTGCGTCATGGACGCGGACCTCCAGCACCCGCCCGAGCTGATCGCCGCGCTGCTCGAGCAGGGCGAGTCGAGCGAGCTCGACATCGTCGTTGCGAGTCGCTACTCGGCCGAGGGGGACGCGAACGGCTTTGGATGGGCACGCGCGATGGCGTCGCGCTCGACGACGACCGCGGCGCGCCTGCTGTTCCCGCGCCGGCTCCGGAGCGTGAGCGACCCCATGAGCGGCTTCTTCCTCGTTCGCCGCGAGGCGCTCCACCTCGACGGCCTGCGTCCGCGTGGCTTCAAGATCCTGCTCGAGATCCTCGTCCGGCATCCGCAGCTGCGCGCCGCGGAAGTCTCGTTCCAGTTCGGCGAGCGCTACGCCGGCAGGAGCAAGGCGTCAATCCGCGAGGGCATGCGCTACCTCGGGCTCCTTGCCCGGCTCCGCTTCGCGCGCTTCGGGGCGGTCGGCCTGTCCGGCCTCGTCGTGAACACCGCGCTGCTCGCCTTCCTCACCGACGCAGTGGGGCTCTTCTACGTCGTCTCCGCGGTGATCGCCACGCAGGGCTCGACACTGTGGAACTTCTGCCTCACCGAAGCTTGGGTGTTCTCGGGCCGCGACCACCGCCGGAGCCGCGGCGCTCGGATGGGCCTCTTCTTCCTGATGAACAACGCCGCGCTCGCCCTGCGAGGCCCGCTGCTGGTGCTCCTGACCTCCGGCCTCGGGATCCACTACGCGGTGTCGAACGTCATTTCGCTCTTGGCCCTGACGCTCGTTCGGTTCGCGGTCGCGGACACGTGGATCTGGGCAAAGGCCGGCCCGCGGGAGGCGGTCACGAGCGGGCCGTACAGCTACGACATCCACGGCATCGCGGCTGTGGTCTCCGCGGTCCGCCTGCCCGAGCTGGAGCGCTTCCGCGTGGGCGGACTCGCCGGCGAGCCGGACATCCGAGTCCGCCTGGGTCGAATCTCCGCGAACGGCATTGCCGGGGTGGGGACTGCCATTCGTTACAGGGAGGGCCCGGGCGGCCTCGGATTCGGGCTGGCGATCGAGAGGGGAAAGACGATCGAGGCCACCGCGTCGCCACTGGTCGGCCGCTCGCCGCACGTGCTCTACACGAACGTCGTCGAGCCGATCCTGCGCTGGACGTTCGCCGAGCGCGGCTACGCGCTCGTGCACGCGGCCTGTCTCGCGGACGGGGAGGACGCCTTCCTCCTCACCGCTCGTACCGACACCGGCAAGACGACGACGAGCCTGAAGATCCTCGACAGCACGCCGTTCTCATTCCTCTCGGACGACCTGACACTGGTCACGCCGGACGGCCGGGTGCTCACCTACCCGAAGCCGCTCACGATCAGCCGGCACACGCTCAAGGCGGTGAAGACCCCGCTGCTCTCGCGCCGCGAGCGGCTCGGTCTCGTCCTCCAGAGCCGGCTGCACTCCCGCTCCGGCCGGCGCTTCGCCTTCATCCTCGCGAAGACGCATCTCCCCGCCGCGACGATCAACGCGATCGTCCAGCTGCTCGTGCCGCCGCCCAAGTACCACGTCGAGCGGCTGGTGCCAGGCGTCGACGTCGCCGTCGAGGGGCGGCTCGCCGGGATGGTCGTGATCGAGCGCGGCGGCATCGGTGAGGTCGTGCTCGACGAGCGCGAGGCGCTCGCCACGTTGCTTACGAACTGCGAGGACGCCTACGGGTTCCCGCCGTACTCGGCGATCGAGGGCTTCCTGCGGCACCCCAACGGGACAGACCTGCGCGATGTGGAGCGCGAGATCGTGGCTCAGGCGCTCGGCGGGCTGCCGGCCACGCTGCTCCGGAGCGAGACGATGGACTGGTGGACGCGGCTGCCGGGCGTTGTGAGCCACTGGAACGGGAACGGGAACGGGAACGGCCACCCGGGTCGTGTACCCGTCCGCGCTTAGAAGCAGAGCGTCGCCGCGGACGAGCCCGGCGCGGCTCCGCCTGACGGTGCGTGCTCGCCCGCTGCCGCCCTGGCTCCCGCTGGCCGCGATTCTCACCTTCGCCGCCGCGCTGAGGATCTGGCAGCTGAACAGCGTCGGCTTCAACAGCGACGAGGCCGTCTACTCGGGGCAGGCCGCGGCGATAGCGAACGAGCCCGAGCTGGATGACCTCTTTCCGATCTTCCGCGCCCATCCGCTGCTCTTCCAGACCTTGCTCTCGCTGGGTTGGCGGCTCGGCCTTTCGGTCGGATTCGAGCGGCTCGCCTCCGTCGCGGCCGGGGTCGTAACCGTTTATCTCGTCTACGAGCTGGGGCGACAGCTCTACGGCCGCCGCACCGGCCTCGTTGCGGCGCTGCTGCTGGCACTCATGCCGTACCACGTGATCGTGACGCGCCAGGTCCTGTTGGACGGGCCGATGACGATGTTCGCGACGCTCACGCTTCTCCTGCTGGTGCGGTTCATCCTGAGCGATCGGCCCGCGTGGCTGTACGCGGCCGGCGCGGCGATGGGGCTGACCTTCCTGTCGAAGGAGACCAGCATCGTCCTGTTGTTTGCCATCTACGCGTTCCTCGCGCTCACGCCGGAGCTGCGGGTGCGCATCCGCGACCTCGCGATCTCGATGGGAGTGATGGTCGCCGTCGCCGCGCCGTTCCCGCTGAGCGTGCTCGTTGCCGGGCACACCGGGACAGGTGAGAGCTACCTCACCTGGCAGCTGTTCCGGCGGCCGAACCACGACTGGCTCTTCTATCCCTCGACCCTGCCGGAGATGCTCGGCCCGCTGGTCATCGCCGCCGCTGTCCTCGGGCTGGTGCTGCTTCGGAGGAGCGCTTCGTGGCCGGAGCGCCTGCTCCTCTGCTGGATCGCGGTCCCGCTCGTGTTCTTCCAGCTCTGGCCGGTCAAGGGATTCCAGTACCTGCTGCCGATCGCAGTGCCGGTTGCCCTGCTCGCCGCTCGCCTCTTGGTTCAGCGGCGGGCACTCCCCGCCCTGGTGCTCGTCTGCATAAGCCTCATCGTGCCGACGGTCGATCGGGTCACGGCCACCGAGGGCCGCAGCGTGCTGGCGGGCGCCGGCCCGCTGCCTGCGGGACGGGAGGCAGGCGAGTGGATCGACTCACACGTCCCGGAGGGCGCGACGTTCATGACGATCGGTCCCTCGATGGCGAACATCGTCCGTTTCTACGGCCGGCGTGAGGCGTATGGGCTGTCGGTGAGTCCCAACCCGCTCAACCGGAACCCATCCTACGAGCCGGTGCTGAACCCGGACCGCGCGCTGCGCGACAACGACGTGCAGTACGTCGTCTGGGACACGTTCTCGGCTTCCCGCGCACCCGGCTTCTCGGGGCGCCTGCTCAATTACGCGGAGCGCTACGACGGGCGCGCCATCCACGTCGAGACGCTCCCGATGACGACGCCGCAGGGTCATCGCGCGCAGAAGCCCGCGATCGTCGTGTTCGAGGTGCGGCCGTGACGTGGCGCGTCGCGGCGACGCTCGCGGCGCTCACCGGTGCGGCGTGTCTCGCGCCGGCCGGCGCCACCGCGGCTCCCGCGCCATCGCCCACGACCCCGATCGAGCACTTCATCGTGCTGATGCAGGAGAACCACTCTTTCGACAACTACTTCGGGACATTCCCGGGTGCAGACGGCATCCCGCGCGGCACCTGCATGCCGGTCGGATCGTCGGGCTCCGAGCGGCCCTGCGTGCGGCCGTTCCACGCGGAGGGCGGGGGCGGCCCCGATCTTCCCCACGACGCCCGAGTTCACCGAGCGCAGCTCGCGCGCGGGGCGATGGATGGGTTCATCCGGGGCGTGTCCACCGGCCGCCAGCGTCCCGAGCTCGGGGTGATGGCGCACTACTCGGGGCGCGACCTGCCCTTCTACTGGAACGTGGCGAGGGACTACGTCCTCTTCGATCACTGGTTTGCCGCCGCGCCCGGCGGGAGCGTGCCGAATCGGCTGTCGTGGGTGAGCGGCAGTCCCGCCGGCCGCTCCGACAGCATCCCCGAAGGCGGGTTCGGGGACCTGCCGACGATCTTCGACCGGCTCGAGCGGCGCGGCGTCTCGTGGAAGTTCTACGTCGAGGACTACGACCCGCGCCGCAGCGTCGGCGCCGGGCGCGCCGACACGAGCGCGCAGGCGGTGCGCGTGCCGCTCCTGAACTTCCTGCGATACGTTCGCAATCCGCGGCTGTTTCGCCACATCGTCGACCTCGACGAGTACTACGACGACGTGCGGGACGGCACGCTGCCGGCCGTGGCCTACATCGCGCCGGCCGGCGGCAGCGAGCATCCGCCGCGCCCGCCGCAGACGGGCCAGACGCTCGTGCGGACATTGCTGACGGCCCTGGCCCGAAGCCCGGTCTGGCGGCGGTCCGCATTCATGTGGACCTATGACGAGTGGGGCGGCTGGTTCGACCACGTACGCCCGCCCGCGGGGCGTGGCTTCAGGGTGCCCGCGCTTCTCGTCAGCCCCTACGCGCGCGAGGGCGCGGTCGACAGCACCGTGCTCGACCACACGTCGATTCTCAGGTTCATCGAGGACAACTGGGGGCTGGCACCGCTCACGCGGCGTGACGCACGCGCGAACGGCCTGTCGCAGGCGTTCGACTTCGAACGCCCGGCCCGCCGGCCGGAGATCGTGGCGGCCGCGCGCGGCGCAGGCGAGAAGGCCAAGCCGCGGCGCTGGATCATCTACCTCTGGTACGGGGCGGGCGTCCTGCTCAGCGTTCTGCTCATCGCGCGGGCCGCTCGGCGCCGTCACGCGGTGGTGCCGCTCGCGATGCTCGCCATGGCACTGGTCCTCCTGCCGAGCCCGGCGGCGGTCGCGGCTGCGGCGCCGGTTCCAGGGGTGATCGCTACGAACCCAGCGGTCCCTGGGATGCGCTTCGCCGTGGGTGGCCTCGAGTTCAGCGCCGACGGCTCGGGTCGCGCCCACCCACCGGCCGCGATGGTGGGGTCCCGCCGCGCGGTGCGGGTGCTCCAGACGCAGGTTCGTCCGGACGTCCGCGCGCGCTTCGATCGCTGGTACCGAGGCCGCAGCGTTGCGGCGGTCGAGGTCGATCACCGCGTCAGGGTCAGCTTCGTGGACCTTGCCGGGAAGCCCGTGGACCCGGGTGCCGTCAGCTCGGTGACGCTCGTCGGCAGCAACGGCCGGCGACATGTCTTTGCCGGTGAGGAGCCGCAGTGGCTGGCGGGGAACCGCGTTGTACCGGAGAGCGGCGGTCGCGAGTCGACGCGCGTGTCATATGCCGCCGATCGGGTCATGGTCGCCGGCACGAGCGTCGTCCATCGCGGCCAGCAGCGCTTCTTCCCGGCCAAAAGCTCGGAGCTTCGCCTACGGCTGTTGCTCTTCTCCGCTCGCTTCGAGGTACGTGACGCGCTCCTCGGCTTTGCGATCGGCTCGGGGGTCGAACTGAAGTTTCCGAATGGCCGAACCAGGCGCTACGGCCTCGGCTCGAACGGCGAGCTGACGGTGCGCTCGCTTCCTCGGGGCGACTACCGCGTGAGCGCGGACGCTCTGGGAATCTCCTCGTCGCGGCCCGTCGCCCTCTCGGACGATCAGCGCGTCGAGCTGCGGGTGATCAGCTGGCTCGACATCGCGGTCGTGTTGCTGGGGCTCGCCTCGATCGCGCTCGGTCTCCTGTACGCGCGCCGGCCCGCCCGCGCCCGGAGCGTCGTCTCGGTTCTCGCCGTGCTCGCGTGCGCGTCGATGGCCGGGGCGCCGAGCGCCAAGGCCGCCGAGCGCCCCGACCCGCTGTTCGCCTACTACTACATCTGGTTCAACGGCACCTCGTGGGACCGCGCCAAGACCGACTATCCGCTGCTCGGCCGCTATTCGAGCGATGACCGTAGCGTGATGAGGCAGCACGTCGCGTGGGCGAAGCGGGCTGGGATAGACGGGTTCATTGTGAGCTGGAAGAGCACGCCGGTTCTGAACCGGCGCCTCCGGCGGCTGGCCGACGTGGCCGACGCCGAGAACTTCAAGCTGCTCGTGATCTACCAGGGCCTTGACTTCTATCGAGAGCCGCTCCCGGCCACGCGGGTGGCGCGCGACGTCGACTGGTTCAAAGCCCACCTGGCCCAGAGGCCGGCCTTCCATGCGTTCGGAGAGCCTCTCCTGATCTGGTCCGGCACCTGGCGGTTCTCGCGCGGGGAGATTGCCGCCGTCACGGAGGCCCGGCGCAAGGGCCTGCTCATCCTTGCGTCCGAGCGGAACGTCGACGGCTACCGCCGCCTCGCGGGGCTTGTCGACGGCGACGCGTACTACTGGGCATCTGTGAACCCCGCGACCTATCGCGACTACGGCGGCAAGCTCGCGGAGCTCGGAGCCGCGGTCCATGCGGGCGGCGGCATCTGGATTCCCCCGGCGGCCCCGGGCTTCGACGCACGGCTCGTCGGCGGCACGAGCGTCGTGCAGAGGCGAGGCGGGGCGACGCTACGCGAGGAGCTCGATGCCGCCGAGGCGTCGAACCCCGACGCCGTGGGACTGATCAGCTGGAACGAGTTCAGCGAAAATACGCACGTCGAGCCGAGCGTGGAACACGGTTCGCGCTACCTCGACGTGGTCGCCGACGTGCGCCACGCCGGCTTTGGCTCACTGGGCGAGTTCGACTCGAGCGAGCCGGCCGCCACCGGCGTGAACTACGGCGTACCGCTGCTGGCTGTGGCGGCGCTCTTCCTCCTTGGCAGCCTCGGGCTGATGCTCAGACCGCGTCTCACCCCTCGGCGGTAGACAAGTCCCCAATCGACGGCTTGCGCGTGGACACGCACCAGGCCTAATGTCGACACAGCGGGATAGTCGGCGAGGAAGGTTCGCGTGACCCGCACAGACTTTGCTGTCGCGGCCACAGCGATCGCGCTCCTGAGCAGTCTGGCTCTGGCCGGTACCGCCGGCGCGTACGTCCCGCAGCTGAAGCGCTACCCGTACCTCACGGATGTCGTGGGCACCGGCGCGACCGTCAACTGGGCGACCGACCGCTCCCGGAGCAGCGGGCGGGTGAGGTACGGCCGGGACGGAGTTGAATCGTGCACCGCGCGCTCCGTGCCCGCCACAAGGACAAGTATCACGGTGAACGGGGTGTCTGAATATCAGTGGCAGGCGCAGCTCAGCGGGCTCCTTCCAGGAGCCCGCTACTGCTACCGCGTGGAATTCGGAACGGCGTCGCCAATCATCGACCTGCTCGGCGCAGATCCGTCAATCTCTTTCGATGCGCAGCTTCCGGCGGGCGCAACGGCGCCCTTCTCGTTCGCGGTTATCGGCGATTTCGGCGCGGTCGGGGCGACCGAGGCGGGAGCGGACAACCGCCAGGCGGACGTGATGAGCCAGATCGCGCAGAGCGACGTCCGCTTTGCGGTCGGAACCGGGGACACCGCATATCCAAACGGTTCGCAGACGAACTACGGCGACCTGTATCAAACGGGCTCGAACGTGAGCGCCATCTTCGGGCCGCAGTTCTGGGCGAAGGTGGGCGGCTCGATCCCGTTCTTCGGCGCCACCGGGAACCACGGCTTCAACAGCACCTTCCTCGCCAACTGGCCACAGGCGAACGCTGCCGCGGACTCTGGAGGGAGCTACACCGCCGAGACGTACTGCTGCGTCAACGGAACGAGCTCCGCCTCCTACCCGAGCGCGTGGTATGCGTTCGACGCCGGCAATGCTCGCTTCTACATCCTCGAGGCGGCCTGGTCCGCGTCGAACTTCGGGACCGCGGACGAGTACAAGAACGACTTCGACACGCACTGGACGCCGAGCAGCCCCGAGTACCAGTGGCTCGCGAACGATCTAGCGACGCACCCTTCGCAACTCAAGTTCGCGTTCTTCCACTTCCCGATGTACTCGTCCAACGCGACCGAGGCGTCGGATCCGTGGTTGCGGGGCACGGGGAGCCTCGAAGGGCTCCTGGCACGCAACGGAGTTGACATCGGCTTCAGCGGACACGCACACAACTACACGCGCAACCTAAAGCCGAGCGAGGACAGCCTCGTCACCTACGTCACCGGCGGAGGTGGGGCGCGACTGCAACCCGCGACTCGTTGCGACCCGCCGGTCGCGTACGCGATCGGCTGGTCGTACACGACGGGGGGTAGCGCCTGTGGTGCGCTCCGGCCGACGTCGATCGACCAGGTCTTCCACTTCCTGAAGGTGAGCGTGGATGGCTCCACGGTCACCGTGGCACCGACCGACTCGGAGGGCCGCACGTTCGACGTTCGCACCTACGACTTCGGCGGCAGCCCACCCTCGCCTGCGTCCATCGCGCTGGCCGGGCATGCCACTGCGGGAGCGCCGACCGCCGTGCAGGCCCTCAACGTCCCCATCACCACCGGTGCGGGCCACGCCCTCGTCGCGGCGATCGCCGTGCAGGCGGGCACCACGACGTCGGTGACGTCGGTCACCGACTCGGCGGGGAACAGCTGGACCAAAGGCCCCGTCGGTCTGCTGTCGGGCTCCAACACGCGGATCGAGATCTGGTATTCGGCGGGGGCTGCTCCCGTCGCGCAGGTGACGGCGAATCTCTCGGCGCCCGATCTGGTGAGCGCCAACGTGTCGGAGTGGAGCGGGATCGCTGCGACGCAGGCAGTCGATGGGCTCGCGGGGCAAGGGAACGCTTCCGGCACGACCGCGGCGACCCCGACGATCACGACCACCAACCCGACCGACCTGGTGCTCGGGGCGATCAACTTCCCGCGAGCCGTGTCGTCGACGCTCGCGACCCCCGGCTCCACGGAGCTCGCGGACTTCAGCGCGTCGAGCGTGAGCGGCCACGCCGCTTACACGGTGGTCTCGGCAGCCGGCAGCCAGTCGCTCTCCTGGACGCTCTCGGGTGCGTCCACGAGCGGCGGTGCGATCCTCGCACTGAAGGCGGCCCCGTGATCTCGTCGGCGCCCAGGCTGCTCGTAACTGCCGCGGCGTGCGCGGCGCTCATGGGCGTGACCGTACCCGAGGCCAGCGCTGACCCCGTGATCGCGGCGGCGGGTGACATCGCCTGCGATCCAAGCGATCCCGGCTACAACGGAGGGAGCGGGACGGCGGACCGCTGCCGGCAGCGAGCCACCTCCGACCTCCTCGTCGGCGCCGGGCTCGCCGCAGTGCTGCCGCTCGGCGACATCCAATACGACGCGCCGACGGCCTCGAATCTCGCGGAGGTCTACGACCCGACCTGGGGCCGGGTGAAGTCGATCAGCCGTCCCATCCTGGGGAACCATGACGGGAGTGGAACGTCCTACTTCAACTACTTCAACGGCGTTGGCGTCAACGACGGACCGGCCGGGCCGCGCGGACGCGGCTACTACAGCTACGACGTCGGCAGCTGGCACATCATCGCGCTGAACTCGAACTGCACGACGGTGGCGTGCGGCGCCGGCTCGATTCAGGAGACATGGCTGCGTGCCGATCTCGCCGCGCATCCGTCAGCCTGCACGCTGGCCTACTGGCACCACCCGCGCTACAGCTCGGGCCACGACGGGAGCCACGTCACGCTGCAGCCGTTCTGGGCGGCGCTCAACGAGGTGGGAGCGGAGCTGGTTCTGTCTGGCCACAGCCACGACTACGAGCGCTTCGCGCCGAAGGACGCCAACGGTGCGGTGAGTTCGGGGGGAGTCCGCCAATTCGTGGTCGGCACCGGTGGCGCCTTCTTCACCGGCCTCGGCACGTCTCGTGTCGCCGGCAGCGAGGTGTCGCAGAACAATACGTTCGGAGTGCTGAAACTTACGTTGCATCCCACGAGCTACGACTGGCAGTTCGTGCCGATCGCCGGCAGCAGCTGGACCGACACGGGCTCAGCGCCGTGCCATGGTCCGGGTGGCGCGGCGCTGCCTCCGCCGCAGGCACCGGCACCTCCCGCCGGCGACCGGACGCCGCCGGTGATCACTGGTTTGAAAGCCAAGCCGCGACGGTACAGGCGGCGCACGGTGCTGCATTTCAACCTGTCCGAGGCCGCCGCGGTGAGGATCGGGATCGCGCACCTGCGGCCCCACCGCCGCATCGGCAGGGTCCTGATCAAGGGGGTCGCGGGCGCGAACAAGCGGCGTCTTAGACGGACGGTCTCTGGAAAACGACTGCGCCCGGGGCTCTATGTGGCGAGGGCGGTCGCGCGCGATCCCGCCGGAAACTACTCGTCACCCAAAAAGGTGAGGTTCCGGATCGTTCGTTGACACCTACAAGACCTGGCTCTACGTTGGGCGTTGGAGGATCCGTACTCCGAGGAGGGTGATGCACTTGGAGCTGGAAGCTCCACGTCCCGGCCGTTCCTGGGTGGCGCTCTCCGCCGCTCCGTGCGCCCGAGTGCGCGTACTGGTTCTGGTCGTCGTCCTGGGCGCTGCCGCGCCTACGTCTGCCGCGGCGGTGACACCACAGCCCGACAGCGCCCCCGCTCCGCCGACTCGGCTGTCTCCGGACCCGGCCCCCGAAGCGGGCGGGATCTCGGCCCCGCCTACGCAGACTGCACCCACGACTCAGACCCAGACGTCCTCGCCGGCGCCCTCCACGCCGACTTCCTCGACGGCGCCGGCGCCGGCGCAGCCGACGACTTCCTCCTCCACCCCCGCGGTGCCGAGCGCGACTACGACAAACGATCGTGCGGCCGCGCGCTCCCGACGGGCCGCAAAGCGGCGCGCCGCCGCGCGCGAGCGCGCCCGCCGCGAGAAGGCCGCGCAACGTAGCGCGGACGCACGCGCGCACGCAGCAGCCCGGCGACAACTCGCTGAAGCAAACCCGATCTCAACCACGCGGCTGCAAGCGCTCGTGCCGAGCTCCTCCACAAACGAAGACTCAGGGTCGCACCTGCTGTTCCTCGCGGCTTGCGCCCTGCTGGCCCTGCTCTTTGCGAGCGGCTCGTTCCTGTCCGTGGCCACTCGCGTCTGGCGGGGTCAATTGCGGTGAAGCGGCTGCTGCTCGTCCTCGTGGGCCTAACGCTGCTCCCGAGCATCGCCCACGCCGTACCACCCACGCTCACATATGACTGTGATCCCGCCCCCAACGATTGCTCCGGCTGGTTTCGTGATCCAGTCATCCTGAAATGGGATTGGCCGCAGCTGACAGCCGATCCAAGCGCCGGGAACTGCAACAAACAGACCTTCACTGCTGACACGAAGGGAACGGTCGTTCACTGCGAGGTGAAAGATCAGGCAAGCGGGGACACGACCGGTAGGAGCGTCACGATCCACATCGACCGCACCGCGCCCACGATCACCGGACCCGGCCTCGCTCGTCCGCCGGACTACGGCAACTGGTTCAACCATCCCGTTGCGTTCGGATTCACTGGTTCAGACGCGACCTCGAAGATCCAGGCGTGCACAGGCGGAACCTATGGCGGTCCCGATGGGGCGGGGGTCAGCATCTCCGGGAGTTGTCGCGACGTCGCCGGAAACGTGAAGTCAGGCGCCTTCGCGATCAACTACGACGCCACACCGCCACCGAATCCGGGTGTCAGCGCGCTCCCCGGTAACCGGCGTGTTGCGGTGAGGTGGGAGTCGTCGCAGTACGCGGCGGAGGTTGTTCGGGTCAGGGCGGGCTCGCAGAAGGTCGTGTACCGGGGCGCGGGCGAGCGATTCACCGACAGGCGGCTCCGGAACGGACGTCACTACCGGTACGTCGTGACTCTCATCGATCAAGCCGGGAACACGAGCTCCGACGCAACCAGCGCCGTGCCTACGAGGTCCCCGCTGCTTCTGCCGGCCGACGGCGCCCATCTCACCAGCCCACCCGAGCTCGTCTGGAAGCCGAAGAAGCGCGCGAGCTACTACAACGTCCAGATGCGCTTCCGGGGCCGCAAGGTGCTGACCAAGTGGCCGGTCCAAACGCACCTGCAGCTCCACGAGCGCTGGCGCTCGCTCGGCAGCGCGCACCATCTCGCCCAGGGACGGTATTGCTGGTACGTCTGGCCCGGCTACGGCCCCCGGCGAGCGCGCCGGTACGGCGAGCTCATGGACGTGAGCTGCTTCCGGATCGTCGGCTGAGCGTCGCGGCCGTCACTCGGACTACAGCGGGATGTTTCCGTGCTTTCGCTTGGGGGTCTCCACCCGCTTCGTCTGCAGCCGCTCCAGCGCCTGGATCAGCTTCCGGCGGGTCTCGTGCGGGATGATCACGTCGTCGATGTAGCCGCGCTCCGCTGCGGAGTACGGGTTGGCGAAGCGGGCCCTGTAGTCGCCGATCAGCTTCTCGCGGCGCTGGTCGGGCGTGGGCGATGCCTGGATGTCGCGGCGGTGGATGATGTTCACCGCTCCCTCTGGGCCCATGACGGCGACCTCGGCGGTCGGCCACGCGAACACGAAGTCGGCCAGCATGTGCTTCGAGTTCATGACGTCATAGGCGCCGCCGTAGGCCTTGCGCGTGATGACGGTCAGCTTGGGGACGGTCGCCTCGGTGAAGGCGTAGAGCAGCTTCGCGCCGTGGCGGATGATCCCGCCCCACTCCTGTGAGGTGCCGGGCAGGAAGCCGGGCACGTCCATGAAGGTCAGCAGCGGGATGTTGAAGGCGTCGCAGAAGCGCACGAAGCGAGCCGCCTTCTCGGAGGCGCTGATGTCAAGCACGCCGGCGAGCTGCGAGGGCTGGTTCCCGACCACGCCGATCGGGCGCCCGTTCAGCCGCGAGAAGCCGACCACGATGTTGCGCGCGAAGTGCTCCTGCACCTCGAAGAACTCGCCGTTGTCGACGACCAGGTGGACCACGTCGCGCATGTCGTACGGCTTGTTCGGGTTGTCCGGGACGATGTGGTCGAGCTCCTCGTCCTGGCGGTCGGGGTCATCGCCGGTCTCCATCTGCGGCGGCAGCTCGAGGTTGTTCTGCGGCAGGAAGGACATGAGGTAGCGCACGTCCTCGAGGCAGCTCTCCTCGTCGTCGGCGGCGAAGTGGGCGACGCCCGACTTCGAGTTGTGCGTCATCGCGCCGCCGAGCTCCTCGAACTCCACCTCCTCGCCCGTGACCGTCTTGATCACGTCGGGGCCGGTGATGAACATGTGCGAGGTCTCCTTGACCATGAAGATGAAGTCGGTCATGGCCGGGGAGTAGACGGCGCCGCCTGCACAGGGTCCTGCGATCACCGAGATCTGCGGGATCACGCCCGAGCACATCACGTTGCGGACGAAGACGTCACCGTAGGCGCCGAGCGAGACGACCCCTTCCTGGATGCGCGCCCCGCCCGAGTCGTTGATGCCGATGACCGGGCAGCCGATCTTGGCTGCCAGGTCCATCACCTTCACCATCTTCTCGCCCATCACCTCGCCGAGCGAGCCGCCGAAGACGGTGAAGTCCTGGGAGAAGACGGCGACCGGGCGGCCGTCGATCGTGCCGTGGCCGGTCACGACCGCGTCGCCCCAGGGGCGGTTGTCGAGCATGCCGAAGTCGCTCGTGCGGTGGCGGACGAAGGTGTCGAGCTCCTCGAACGAGCCCGGGTCGAGCAGCTTGTCGATTCGCTCGCGGGCCGTCAGCTTCCCGCGCGCATGCTGCTTCTCCTCGGCTTCTGGGCTCGAGTGGATGGCATGCTCGCGGAGCTCTGCGAGCCGGGCGAGCTTCTCCTCGTAGGTCTCCGGCGACTTCTGGCGCATTGGAGCGGCAGATTACCCGGCGCGCTCTCAGCCGTTTCCGCCGTACCAGGGCAGGCGGCCGCCCGCGCGATCCAGCACCCTTCCGTACAGCTGCTCGACCATCCCGCGGTTGGAGTGGGCGACGTCGTGGTTCATGCCCGGGTCGCGGTGAAGATCGAAGAGCTTGAAGTTGCCGGGCTTGTTGTAGCCCCAGAGCATCCAGCGGCGCGAGCGGATGTAGAACGAGTCCGAGTAGCCGCCGAAGGCGTAGTCGCGCTTGGGGAGCCGGCGGCCCCGGAAGGTGCGCGAGAGGTCGGTGCCGGTCATGCGCCGCGGCGGCGTCACGCCGGCCATGGAGAGGAGCGTCGGAGCGACGTCGTGCGTCGAGGCGAACCAGTCGCTCGACTGGCCGGCGCGGCGGCGTCGCGGGTGGACGAGAATGAGCGGCACGCGCGTGAGCACGGGGTAGAGCGCCGTCTGGACCTTGCCGGTCCAGCCGTGCTCCCCCAGCGCCATGCCGTGGTCGCCCACCACGGCGATGACGGTCTCGCGCTCGAGGCCGAGGTCGTGGAGACGGTCGATCAGGTGGCCGAGCCACCAATCGGTCATGGTCACCTCGGCGGCGTACAGGTCGCGCATGCGGCCGATCACGCGATGCCGGGCGTCTGCGGTGAACAGCCAGCTCTCCGCTCGCCCATAGCGCGGCTGGGCCGGCTCGGGCCCGTGCCAGCTGCCGTACAGGTCGAGGAAGCGCGGCGGCGGCGTCCACGGCTCGTGCGGCTCGTAGGTGTCCACGACGAGCGCGAAGGGGCCGCGTCGGGAGGCGGCGAGCTCGAGCTCGCTGATCGCGTGCCGGAAGACCCGGCCGGCGAACGTGTAGTCGGGTCCCTTCCAGGGGTGGCTGTTCGCCAGGTACTTGCCGATGCGGGCGCGCGACTTCGGCGTGTCATAGGACGGGTGGATCCAATGGCGGAGGATGTGAGGCGGCACGCTCGAGATGGGCATGTGGCCGCCGATCTCGCCTCCGGTGCGGACGAAGCGGTGCATGCTGTGCCGGAAGCGCCCGTACGGCGGGGCGAAGGCGAGGAACGGGTTATCGGTCACGAACGTGGTCCAGTAACCGGCCTGGCGGAACGCCGCCATCAGCGAGCGGTCGACGTGATCGAAAGGCGCCCAGCCCGGGGCATCCAGGAGGCCGTCGCGGTCGTACCAGCCGCGGTACGGGAACCAGCGGCGCCCGGTGAGGATCGAGTTGCGCGCCGGGATCGTCGGCATGGCCTCCGGAAAGAACTGGGTGAAGCGGAGGCCACGGCGGGCGAGCGCGTCCATTGTGGGCGTACGGACCCAGTCGTCGTAGACGGCGTCCGCCCGCAGCGTGTCGACGATCACGAGCAGGACGTTCGGCCCGTCCGGCGTCCTGGCGAACGCGCCCGGTCCGAACGCGGACGTCGCCGCCGCTGTGGCAGATGCCTGAATGAAGCGGCGGCGGGTAACAGGCATGCGCGCGCTAACGGTAGACCGGGAGGCGCCCGCCCGCTCGCCTCACGACGGCTCGGTAGAGCTCGTCGATCTTCTTCGGGTGGCGGCGGGCGAGGTTGTGCTTCTCGTCCGGGTCGCGCTCGAGGTCGTAGAGACGCCGTCCGCGGCCGCGATTGGATGAGATGAACGCAACGTCGTCGGTGCGCGCGTAGTGCCAGTTGGCGTAGCCGCCGTATGCGAGCTTCCGCCGTCGGGGCGCTCGGAGGTCGAGGCCGTTCATGTTTTCGGGCGGCCTGACGCCGGCGAGCGTCAGCAGCGTCGGCCCGATGTCGTGGGTCTGCGCGAGCCGGTCGCTGGTCACACCGCGGCGGCCGCTCGACGGGTCCACGAGGATGAACGGGACGTGCATCAGCGGCGGGTGGAGCATCGCGCTGACCTTCCCGGTCCAGCCATAGTCGCCGAGCAGGATGCCGTGATCGCTGACGAGCGCGATCACGGTGTTCCCCTCGAGGCCGAGCGAGCGCAGGCGGTCCAGGAAGACGCCCAGCCAGTGGTCGGTCATCGTCACCTCGGCCGCGTAGAGGTCGCGCGCCCGCGCGAGCACCGGGCCGGCGCGCCGGTGGCTGAGCCAATCGGCGGTGCGCAGGTAGAGAAGGGTCGACGGCTCCGGCCCGCGATGGCCACGGGTGCCGTACAGGTCGATGTAGCTGCGCGGCGGCGTCCAGGGCTCGTGGGGCTCGAACGTGTCAGCCACGAGCGCGAAGGGCTGGTGGGCTGCCGCGTGCTGCAGCAACTCGGCCGCGCGACTGAAGGTGCGCGCCCCCCAGGAGCGCGAGTCGTCGTGCGCGTAGCCGCCCGCGGCGAGGTAGCGACGCTGGCGCTCGACGACCTTCGGGCGTCGCAGCTCGGGAACGAGCCAGTGATTGAGCTGGGCGCGGCTCACGGTTCTCACCGGCGCGACGCGGCCGAGCAGGCCGCCGATGCGCGAGAACTGGTCGAAGCTGTCCCGGAACGGCTCGTACAAGGGCGAGTAGCCCAGGAAGGGGTTGTCGGTCGCGTAGCCGGTCCAGTAGCCCGCGCGCCGGAGCACGCTCGTGAACGTCGTGGCCGGATCGTCGATCGGCTGCCATCCGGGCGTGTGCCGGAGCGTCGGGTAGCGATGCCAGTGGCGGAACGGCCACACGCGCCGGCCGGTGAGGATCGAGCGGCGGGCAGGGACGGTCGCCATCGCCTCCGGGAAGAAGCGCGCGTACCTGATCCCGCGAGCCGCGAGCGAGTCGATGTTCGGCGTGTACGCTCGCCCGCCGTAGGCGCCCACGTAGTCCGTGCGCAGCGTGTCGATGATCACCAGCACGATGTTCGGCCGTTCGAGGCCGGCGGCCGAGGCCACGCCGTGTAGGTAGGGCGCAAGCACAGCGGCCGCACCCGCCTGGAGGAGAGCACGACGAGTCGCGGGCATGCGTCAAGTCTCTGTGCGACGGCGCGGCGAGACAAGCGGGCCCGGTCCGCGCGCTTGCCCGCGACTGCGCGCCGGGCCCTTCGGGCTACAGCGATGAAGGGGTGGGCTTGGGCGGGTGGGTCGAGTTATGACCCGATATCGGTACAAAGTCGGCACACCCCTCGCGTGCGTGGCGCCTCTTCTGCAATGCCCGCCGTTGCGGCTACTGGCGAGGCGGGGCCTACCCGCGCGAAAACGGGCGGTGATGAGCCGCGCCAAGTGCGTCGAGAGCGTCGTCGAGAACGAGACGCGCTCGTTCGGGATCGATCGGAAGATTCTCAGGCTCGACCTCGACGGCCTCCGGCTCCGGGTCAACCTCGACGGCCTCCGGCTCCGGGTCAACCTCGACGGGCTCTGGCTCGACGTCGACCGGCTCTGGCTCGACGTCGACGGGCTCTGGCTCGACGTCGACCGGTTCTCGTTCGACCTGGACCGGCTCCGACCGCGACTCGATCCGCTCCGGCTCGGCCTCGTTGGAGCCACGCTGGGCTTCAACCGGGACCGGCTCTGGCTCAGTCTCGGACTCCATCGCAAGACTCAACTGGGCAGCGCTGCGGGTGCGGAAGAGCCAGCCCCAGAATCCGCGGCGCTTGGGCGCAGGTTCGTCAGCCGCGTCCTGCTGCTCCGACGCCGCAACATCCGCGGGCCTCGGATCGGGCTCGGCCGCGACCGGCTCAGCCTCGACTGGTTCCGGCGCGACCGCCGTAGGCGCCGTTTCCGGATTATCCGCCGTCGGTGCGGCCGTTTCAGGCTCCGCCGCCTCCGGTTCGACCGTCGCCGGCTCAGCCGGCTCCGCCTCGGGCGCCGCCAGTTCCGGCTCGCCCGCCTTGGCCGCCGCCGGTGGTGCCGGGCCCGGCTCCTCCGTCTCCGTCTCCGTCTCCACCTCGGGCTCGGCCGCGTCCGGCGCCGCTGTCTCGGCGAGCTCCGCCTGCAGCGTCACCTTGGTGCCCCATCCCGAGGGCTCGATTGAGACGGTGCCGCTCGCGTGCTCGCCCTCCCAGGCGACCGTGTGCTCTGGCTCGAGCTTTGTGATCTTGATTTCGCCGAAGGCGCCGAAGTGCTTCGTCAGGCCTTCGATCGCGCTCAGCTCCTCCCAGAGCTCCGGCGGTGACTTCACGAGGGTGCGCTTCGCAGTTAGGTCCGGCATTGCCCCCGGTTTCGATCAGGGCCGGCGGTCTCCTTCCGTCTGGATCGGCCGACAGCTCGTCTTCACGTAGTGCCACCCTTCCGCGCGTGCTCGGCGACGACCTCGGCGAACTGCTCGGCCACCGCATCCCCTCCGACCACAGCCGCCAGGTGCTCGCCGACCACTACGCGGCGCGCCTCTGCGCGCGCACCGTGATGGACCTCGGCTGCGGCGCCGGGGACTCCGTCGACCTGTTCCGCTCGGTCGATCCGGACGTCGAGTGGGTGGGTGTGGACATCGAGGACTCGCCCGAGGTCTCCGCCAGGACCCGCTCCGACGCCGCCTTCGTGACCTTCGACGGCCGCCGGCTCCCCTTCGATGACGGCAGCTTCGAGCTCGTCTACTGCAAGCAGGTCCTCGAGCACGTCGAGCACCCCCGGGAGCTCGTGGCCGAGGCCGCTCGCGTGCTGGCGTCGGGTGGCCAGCTCGCCGGCTCCACCTCCCAGCTCGAGGCCTTCCACTCGCGCAGCACGCTCAACTGGACGCCCTACGGCTTCACGCTGCTCGCCGAGGACGCGGGCCTCGAGGTGGTCGAGCTCCGCCCGGTGATCGACGGGTTCACGCTGGTCGCCTGGCGCGCGCTGGGCCTGCCCGCCTTCTTCCACCGCTGGTGGGCGCGCGAGTCGCCGCCCTACCGCCTGATCGAGCTGGCGGCGCGCGCGGCCGGGCTCGACGCGAGGACGCGCAACCAGATCAAGCTCGTCCTGTCCGGCCAGTTCGCGTTCCTGGCTCGGCGGCCGTAGCCTCGGCCTAGGATGCTCGCGGCCGTCCTGGCACTCGCCCTGGCGTTCCCGTCCGCCTCGACCGACTCCACCGAGCCGCACTGGCGCGTCAGCGTCGGCGCGTCGGGCAGCTACGCGGTCGACTACGGTGCGGACCACGACGCCGTCGACGGCCAGGGCGGCGGCAGCTGGGCATGGGAGATGAGGGCGCTCGCGTCGGGCTACAGCCTCGACACCGACGTTGCGATCTTCCGAATCAGCGTCCAGGAATCGTCGAGCATCGTGCTCCCCGGCGGCGAGCCATACTGCCGGGCGCCGGCCACGGGAGCCGTCGGGTGGGTGCGCGACTCGCGCGTCGGGCTCTACTTCGATGCTCGCCGGCGCGGCTTCCAGGTCGATCAGCCCTTCGGCGGCCTGCTCCGCGGCTGCCACGTCGGCGCGGACGGGATGGCGCTATACGACGGCGCCGCGCCGGAGAACACGCGCCTCACGCGCGGGGGCTTCAGGCCTCGCCGCGGCCGCTCCTTCGAGCACGCCTGGACGCAGCAGATCTCGCTCGACCGGAGCCACGACGCCGGCCCGGCCGCACACGCGTTCAGGGCGACAGGCACGATCACCATCGAGGTGCGGCGGATATCGAGCCGGGCGGCGCGCGCCCTCCGGCTCAGGCTTCGGAGTACTCCCCGAACTCCTCACGCATGACGCCGCAGACCTCGCCGATCGACGCGCGCTCCTTCAGCGCGGCGCGCATCGGCTCGAGCAGGTTGGCGTCCCCCGCGCACGCCTCACGAAGCTCCTCGAGCCGTGCCTCCACGGCCGCCTGGTCGCGCCCCTCCTTGAACTTGGCCAGCCGCTCGACCTGCTGCCGCTCCGACTCGGGGTCCACGCGCAGGATCTCGACCTCGTCGGCCTGCTCGGTCACGTACTCGTTCACCCCGACGACGATGTCCTGCTTCTGCCGGTAGCGCTCCTCGTAGCCCCAGGCTGACTCCTCGACCTCCGCCCGGATGAAGGGGATGCAGTTCACCGAGCCGCCCATCTCCTCGACGCGGTCGATCAGCTCCTGCGCCGCGGCCTCGATCTCGTCGGTGAGCGCCTCGACGAAGTAGGAGCCGGCGAACGGGTCGGCGGTGTCGGCGGCGCCCGACTCGTGCGCGAGGATCTGCTGGGTGCGGAGCGCTATGCGGGCGGCCGTCTCGCTGGGCAGCGCAAGCGCCTCGTCGAACCCGTTCGTGTGGAGCGACTGCGTCCCACCGCATACCGCCGCGAAGCCCTGCAGCGCCACCCGCACGATGTTGTTGTGCGGCTGCTGCGCGGCGAGCGTGACGCCGCCCGTCTGGGTGTGAAAGCGCATCTTGAGCGCGGCATCGTCCTTCGCGCCGAAGCGCTCACGCATGATCCGAGCCCACATGCGGCGAGCCGCGCGGAACTTCGCGACCTCCTGGAACACGTTGTTGTGCCCGTTGAAGAAGAAGGCGAGCCGGGGGCCGAACTCGTCGACTTGGAGGCCGGCGTCGATCGCGGCCTGCACGTACGCGATCGCGTTGGCGAGCGTGAAGCCCACCTCCTGCACGGCCGAGCAGCCTTTCTCGCGCATGTGGTAGCCGGAGATCGAGATCGTGTTCCACTTCGGGATGCGCTCGCGGCAGTACTCGAACAGGTCTGTCGTGAGGCGCATCGCGGGGCCGGGCGGATAGATGAAGTTGCCGCGCGCGATGTACTCCTTCAGCACGTCGTTCTGGGTCGTGCCGTGGAGCTCTGCCGCCCGCACGTCCTGCTCCTCGCCGACCAGCTCGTAGAGGAGCAGGAGCGCCGCGGCGGGGGCGTTGATCGTCATCGAGGTCGACACCTGGCCGAGCGGGATGCCGTCGAACACGCGCCGCATGTCGTCGATCGTGTCGATGGCCACGCCGGTGCGGCCGACCTCGCCGGCGCAGAGCGGGTCGTCCGAGTCGCGGCCGAGCTGGGTGGGGAGGTCGAAGGCCATGGAGAGGCCGGTCGAGCCGTGGTCGATCAGGTAGTGGAAGCGCTCGTTCGTCTCCTTGGCGCTCGCGTAGCCCGCGTACTGGCGCATCGTCCACTTGCGGCCGCGGTACATGTCCGGGTGGATGCCGCGGGTGAACGGGTACTCGCCCGGCCCGCCAAGGCGCTCGTCCACGTTCGGCGCGACGTCGTCCTCGTGATAGACCTGCTTGACCTCGATCCCGGAGTCCGTGAAGCGGCGCTCGTCGTCGGGACCGACGATCGGCGCAATGCTCGGCTTCTGGTCGGGCCGCGTGGCCATCGGCGCTGAAGGATACGGCCGTCACGCGAGCGGACGGTGTCCGCGGGCCTTTGATTTCACCCGGGCGTAGCATCCGCCGTATGGAGGTCACCGTTCGCCTGTTCGCGATGTTGCGTGAGCGCGCTGGTGCGCCGGAGCTGACGCTCGAGCTCCCCGACGGCGCTCGCGTAAGCGATGCGCTCCGCAGCGAGGCGCTCGCCGGGCTGGCCGACGGCATTCCGCTCGTCATGGCGGTGAACCGCGAGTACGCGGACGGCGACCAGGTGCTCGACCCCGGCGACGAGCTCGCGCTGATCCCGCCGGTGAGCGGCGGCTCGACCGCGGCCGCGCCCTGGGTGCGCGTGAGCGCCGAGCCGCTGTCGCTGGACGCCCTGGCGGCCCGCGTGCGCGACCCGCGCGCGGGTGCGGTCGTGACGTTCTCGGGAGTGACGCGTGAGGTGGACCGGCTCGAGTACGAGGCCTACGCCGAGATGGCCGAGGAGCGAATGCGGGCGATCGTCGGCGAGGCGATCGTGAGCCACGGCCTCTGCGCGGCGGCGGCGGAGCATCGCGTGGGCGACGTGCCGCTCTCCGCCCCGAGCGTGATCGTGGCGGTGTCCGCGCCCCACCGCGGCGAGGCGTTCGCCGCCGCGCGCGAGATCATCGACCGCGTCAAGACGGAGGCCCCGATCTGGAAGAAGGAGATCGAGGGCGAGGAGGGTCGCTGGGCTACGGGGACCCGGCCCCGCTGAGGCGCTCCGCCTCGCCCGCGGCCATCACGGAGCCGGCCAGCGACCCGAGCAAGAAGTCGCGCAGCTCCGCTCGCGAGAGGTCGCGGTGCTCGAGCCAGTCGAGGACCGCGCCGTCCATGAACCAGAGCCACCCGCGGACGGCCGCCCGCAGCTTGGCCGGCGGAGCGTCGCCCGCGCCGATCCCCTCGAGGATGCGCGCCGAGGTCGCGTGACGGATTCCGTCAACGAGCGCCCTCACCTCGGGGACGCTGCCGACGCTCTCCATCAGCTTGCGGTAGGCGGTCTCGTTCTCCTCGATCCAGCCGAGAAAGGCGTCGAGGCTGCCCGCGAGGGCCTCGAAGGGCGGCAGGTCGGGGTCCGGCTGCGTGCGCCGGGCGATCTCCTCGGCGCCCTGCTGGAGCGTCGCCACGAAGAAGTCCTGCTTGCTCGGGAAGTAGTGGTAGAGGAGCGCCTTGGAGATGCCCGCCTCGCCCGCGATCTTCGCCATCGACAGCTCGGCGTAGGAGTGGGTCGCGAACAGCTTGGCGCCGAGCTCGAGCAGCTGCCGGCGCCGCTCGTCGACCTGCAGGCGGGTGTAGGCGGGTCCAGACAACTGCGTTGACTCTACAGGTGTTGTTGACCGATGGTCGATAGTAACGATTGCCGATTGCCCGCCGGATGCGTACGAGTGTCCGGATTGCCCGCCGGATGCGTACGAGTGTCCGATCTGACCCGCGCAGGATCGCGTGCAAAGAGAAGGGGCGGGCGGGCGCGCCCCGAAATCGCCCGGCATGCGCCGTCCCTCATCCGTTGCCGCGGTTCTCGTGCTGACCGCCGTGGCCCTCTCGATGCCCTTCACGCTCGCCGTCGCAACCTCCGCATTTGCCCAGGAGCCCGAGCCGCCCACAGGCGGGCCCCAGGAGCCCGGCGGGCAGCCGCAGCAGCCCGGCGAGGAGCCCACCACCACGACGCCCACGACCCAGGCGCCGGGCACGACGGGCGGCCAGCTTCCTCGCACCGGCTCGGACGCCGCCCTCTACTTCGCCATCGGCATCGTGCTGCTCCTGGTCGGAGCCCGCCTGCGCGTGCTGACACGCATCAAGCAGGTCGTGCAGCGGGTCCGGCGGCGCAGGCCGGAGGTCGCGCTCCGCGAGGCGCTCGAGCCGATCCGCGTAGCGCGCCTCTCGCCACCGGGGCAGGATCCCGCGGAGGGCCCGCTCCACGTGGAGCCGAGTACGCCGACGGCTCGCCGGGCGGCCGAGGTCGGTGCCAGGGCGGGCGACTAGGGATCTCCCCGAAGCGGACTGCCGGTCAGCGCGACAAGTCGAAGGTCTTTAGGAGCGCGTCGAACAGCCGATAGTCGCGCTCGGGCGCGGTGCTCTTACCGCGCCAGATCACGCCGTAGCCTCGTCCGTTGTAGATGAAACTGACCACTTGCCGGTTTGGATCACCGCAGTGGCGGTAGACCGAGACCTTGGACTTCGTGCCCGCGATGATCAGGCGCCGGAAGTCGTAGGGCGCACACGCTGCCGATCCGAGCCGGCTGTCGAACATCGCCGTCCACTCGGCGGGAGTCGTACCAGGTGAGAGCTTTTGCGCCGCGACCGAGACGCTGGGCAGGGTGACGGGCGACAGTTGCAGCGCGAACCGGTCAGTCGGACCACTCGTATCAAGGGACCACTGATCAGGTATGGCTAGCGAATAGCCGAAGCGTCGGGAACTGAACGGGTGCGAGGCCCAGCCGGTCGGGAGCCCTGCCCGCTCGCGCGCCGGGTGTACGGATCGGAGCGGCGTGGTCACGAGCGCGCGCACCCGGGCGGAGACGGAGTCGCGGAGCTTTGTCAAGCGGAGCGCGCCACCCTCGATGCGCCACCGATAGGCGCCCGGTGTCGAGTCTTGCACACCCGTCAGGGTGAGCCGGTGGCCGTCGACCGAGAGCCTGCCCCACTCGTGGGCGACCTCATTCGCCGAGTCTCCCAGCGTGTAGCAGGCAGTCGAGGAACCGACCCCGAGTTTCACGCAGCGATCGGACCCTCGTGGGTACAGCCGCAGCTCCGTGGGCGACGCCCGCCAGACGCCCCGCAGAGTGCTCGGAAGGCCCGCGTCGGCAGGACGCTGCGGCGACGCCGCAAGGATGATCGCGGCGCTGGCCACTGCGAGCGCGACCAGCACCGTCGCGAGAGCCGCCGCCGGGACATCTCGGAGCGCGACGCGCAGGCGAGGAAGCGCGAAACTCCGCATGCGCCCCGAGCGCTCGCGCTGCACAGCGGCGCTGTGCAGCTCGGCTTCCAGTCTTGTCACGAAGTCGGTCATCGGCTCTCCCTCACCCGTCCCCTCAGCACAGCCAGGCCCCGGCTCACCCGCTTGCGCACCCCCGCTGTCGAGATCTGAAGCTCGGCGGCGATGTCTTCGTAATCGCGCTCTTCCACCACTCGGGCCGTGACGGCGAGGCGCTGGTCGTCTGGCAGCTCGTCGACGAACTCTGCGACCTCGACGTCGCCGGCCAGGGACTCGATCCAGCGCAGGTCCGCGTCCGTGGGCTCGACGCGCTCCATCCCAAGCCGCCGCCGAGCGCGATCCTCGGCGTACCCGCGCCGGTGGTAGTCGGCGAGCTTTTTGACGGCGATGCCGAACAGCCAGGCGCGTGCAGGCGGCCCTCCCGGGCTGAACCGATGCTTCGCCTCCAATGCGGCGGCGAATGTCTCCGCCGTCAGGTCGGCCGCGACCTCAGCGTCCCGCGCCCAGCGCGCGTGGTAGCGCAGGATCGCTTCCACGTGCCGGCGATAGAAGACCGCGAACCCGTCCGGGCCTCCAGCCGTCAGCAGCTCGTCATCGCTGCACGACTGAGTCAAAACCACCGCCCCTTCCCTCGTGGATCGGGCGCGCTTTGTGACAAGCCTCTCGGATCCGGCCGATTTGCGCGAATTCGGTCACAAGATGGCCGGAGGCGCGAGTTAGGCGGTGCATGTCAACCCCAAGGAGGCCCTGATGAACTCAGCCAGGCGCATTTTCGCCGCACTCGCTGTCGTGCTCGCGCTCTGCGTCGCGCCGGCGGCCAACGCCAAGGTCGACTACAGCATGAACTCCGCCGGCGGCGACTACGCCCCAGCGGTGACGCCCCAGGCAGACACGGCCGCCGCGTCCACAGACTCGGAGTTCGCATGGGGAGCCGCGGCACTCGGTGCCGGAGCGGCGTTCGCCGTCGTCCTCGTGCTTACCGCGACCCGGACGCGGCTCAACACCTCACGCCGCGAGGCTGCCTGAGGCCCGGACACGCGCCGACCCCCCAGCGTCGCGGGGGTCGGCGCGTGGCGGGTATCGTCGCGCCAGCGTGTCGCGGGCTCGCGAGCGCGCCCAGGTGGAATTCCTCGCGGCAGCTGAGGCAGGTCTGCATGCGGCCGCAGCTGCGCGAGGTCCTCGGCGGTCGCCTCCGCGGACTGGCGGAACCTGTCCGACGGGCAGCTGTCCGCCGCCGACAACGCCACTCGTACATCCGTCCTCGGATGTCTGGCCACCTGGATGGGCTCCCGGGCCCGGGCTGCGGTGCGCAACCCTGGCCGGCTGAAGCCTTTCTGTGGCCTTGGCGGCGGAACCGTCGCGATTCCTGCGCTCGCCCGCGAGCGGGCTCGATCGTCCGTCCAGGTTCGTGCGCTTACTTCGAATTCAAGGCGCCGCTTGGGGCTCCCGACTCCAGCAATGTTGGCCTCGCCCCCTGGTCGCATCCCTTCTGCCGTCCGCTCCTGTGCCCCCCCGCCCCGGGTACGACAGGAGCTTGGCCCATGCCCGGGCGCCGGCCGCCCGCGAGTTGACGGCAAGTTTCTGGCCGTCGGCGAGGAGCGCCTCTGGCTGCGCGGCGTGACCTATGGCACCTTTGCACCCGACGAGCGGGGCCATCAATACGGCACACAAGAACAGGTCGCCACCGACCTCGTCGCCATGGCTGCCGCCGGCCTCAACGCCGTTCGCACGTACACCGTGCCGCCGCGCTGGCTGCTCGACCTGGCAGCGGAGCACGGGATCTGGGTCCTCGTAGGTCTGCCCTGGGAGCACCATGTCGCCTTCCTCGACGAGCGTCGCCGAGCGGCCTCGATCGTCGAGCGCGTGCGGGCGTCCGTGTCCGCCTGCGCCGGCCATCCCGCGCTGCTCGGCTACGCGATCGCGAACGAGATCCCTGCGTCGATCGTGCGCTGGCACGGCCGGCGCCGCGTCGAGCGCTTCCTGCGCCGGCTGGCCACGGCGGTGAAGGCGATCGAGGCGGAAGCGCTTGTGACGTACGTCAACTTCCCGAGCACGGAGTATCTCCGGCTCCCGTTCCTCGACTTCCTCGCGTTCAACGTCTACCTCGAGGACGAGGAGGCGATGGACGGTTACCTCGTCAGGCTGCAGAGCCTCGCCGGGGAGCGGCCGCTCGTCATGGCCGAGATCGGGTTCGACAGTCGCCGTCACGGCGAACGGCAGCAGGCCCGTGTGCTCGAGGGGCAGACACGCGCCGCCTTCCGCAACGGCTGCGCCGGCGCCTTCGTATTCGCATGGACGGACGAGTGGCACCGCGGCGGACACGAGGTGGTCGACTGGGACTTCGGGGTCACCGACCGAGACCGTCGTCCCAAGCCCGCCCTCGCGTCGGTCGGGGCCGCGTTCGCAGCCGTGCCGGTCGCCGGCCTACGAGAATCGCCGAGCTTCTCCATCGTCGTATGCACCCACAACGGCGCCCGGACGCTCGATGAGTGCCTGCACGGCTTGGCGCGGCTCAACTACCCGGCTTACAAAGTCATCGTCGTCGACGACGGGTCAAGCGACGACTCCGCGGAGATCGCTCGCCGTCACGACGTCCGGCTGATCAGCATGCCCAACCGCGGCCTCAGCGCCGCGCGAAACGAGGGCCTGGCTGCGGCGACCGGCGAGATCGTCGCCTACATCGACGACGACGCGGTGCCCGACCCGGACTGGCTCGCCTTCCTCGCAGCGGCGTTCGTCGACACCGACCACGCCGCCGTCGGCGGGCCGAATCTGCCGCCGCCGACCGACGGCGAGCGGGCCGCCTGCGTCGCGAACACGCCGGGCGGCCCGGCGCATGTGCTGCTATCGGACCGCATTGCTGAGCACATCCCCGGCTGCAACATGGCCTTCCGGCGCGAGGCGCTCGAGGCGGTCGGAGGCTTCGATGAGCGGTTCCGCGTCGCCGGCGACGATGTGGATATCTGCTGGCGCGTACAGGAGCGCGGCGGGACGATCGGGTTTCACCCGGCCGCGCTCGTCTGGCACCGCCGGCGCGCGACCGTGCGCGGCTTCTGGCGCCAGCAGCGCGGTTACGGGCGCGCCGAGGCGCTACTCGAGCGTAAGTGGCCCGAGAAGTACAACGCCGTGGGCCAGCTCACGTGGGCCGGGCGGCTCTACGGGCGCGGCGCGTCGGGCATGCTGCGCCGGTCGCGCGTGTACTACGGCGTGTGGGGCACCGGCGCGTTCCAACAACGGCTTGAGCCGGTCGACGGAGGCATGCCATCCCTTGCCGGCGCCCCAGAGTGGTACCTCGTCGTCCTGGCGCTCGCGGCCGTATCCGCCGCCGGGCTCATGTGGACGCCGCTGCTGGCGGCGCTGCCACTGCTAGTCCTGGCGGGCGCGATGCTGGTCGCGCACGCTGTCGGCGGTGCGCTGCGTGCCGACTTCCGCGGTCTGGGGGTGCCTCACCGCGGGCGCCTCCGGCGGCGAGCGCTCACCGCCCTGCTGCACCTGCTCCAGCCGGCAGCACGCCTCGCCGGGCGGCTCGGGCACGGGCTCTCGCCATGGCGACGCCCGGAGTTGCCCGGTGCGGCGCTCCCGGGCCCGCGCACGACGCGGGTCTGGCTCGAGCAGTGGGGTTCGGTGCAGCAGCGCGTGGGGGCGATCGAGTCCGACCTGCGCCGGAGCGGCGCCCGCGTTCGCCGTGGCGCCGAGGTCGCCCGCTGGGATCTCGAGGTGGCGGCCGGCGCGCTCGGCGCGGTGCGGCTGCGGGCCGCTCTCGAGGAGCACGGCTGGGGCCGTCAGGAGCTCCGCCTCCGCATCTGGCCGTGCCTTGCCCCCGCTGTCACGACGGGGGTCCCCGTGCTGCTCGTTCTCGCGGTATGCGCCGCGATCGACGGAGCCTTGTCCGCGGCCGGGGTGATCGCCTCTGTTGGCGTGCTGCTGGGGGTCGGCGGCGGCGCCGAGTGCCTGCGTGCGGCCGCCGCCGCCACCCGCGCGGCCGATGCACCCGTTCGCGCGGGCCGAACCGCCGAACGCAAGTCCACGTCGCGCTTCGTGCCGGCGGAGGCGCCCGCGCGGCCGGTCCACGACGCGCTGCGGGTGCCCGCCGGGAGGCGAGCATGAGGCCCCGCGTGCGGATCGGTCGTCGGCGTGCCGACCGGCCGAGCCCCTGGAGCTTCTTCAAGGACTTCCCACGCGTGCTGCCCTATCTGCGTCCGCACAAGCGGCTCGCCTTCGCGTCGATGGCGATGGTGGCCGCCTCGGCGATCGCCTCGCTGCTGCAGCCCTGGCCGCTCGCGCTCCTCGTCGACACGGTCCTCGGCAACAAGCCGGTCCCGTCCGTACTCGGGTTTCTGGAAGGCGTCGACAAGGAGGTGCTGCTCGTCGTGGCCGTGGTGGCCGGCCTTCTGGTGACCGCTCTACAGAGCGGCCTCGCGGTCGTGGACGAGTACGTCAACACGAAGCTCGACCAGAGCATGGTGCTCGACCTGCGCACCGACCTCTTCGAGCACGCCCAGAGCCTCTCGCTCGCCTACCACGACCGTAAACGGACCGGCCAGCTGATGTACCAGATCAACAACCAGGCGGCCGCGGTCGGCCACGTGACCGTCGCGATCCCGCCGCTCGTGCAGAGCCTGCTGACCCTATTCGGCATGTTCTTCATCGTCTACAGGATCGATCCGCTGCTCGCGCTGCTGTCACTGACGGTGGTGCCGTTCATCTACGCCTCGGCCGGCTACTACGCGCGCTGCATCGAGCCCGAGGTACGCCGCGTGCGAGGGCTGGAGGGCGAGTCGCTCACGATCGTCCACGAGGCCATGGCGATGCTGCGCGTGATCGTGGCGTTCGGCCGCGAGCGCTACGAGCACAGCCGCTTCCGCGAGCAGGCCGAGAACGCCGTCAACGCCCGCGTGACCCTGACCGTGCGGCAAACGATGTTCTCGCTCGTCGTGGCGCTGATCACCGCGACGGGCACGGCGCTCGTGCTCGGGTTCGGCGGCTTCTCGGTCCTCCACGGCGACATGACCGCGGGCGAGCTGCTCGTGGTGATGGGCTACATCGCCGCGATCTACAAACCGCTCGAGCAGATCAGCAACACCGTGAGCGTGCTGCAGGAGCGGTTCATCACGCTTCAGGGGGCGCTCGCCCTGCTCGACACGGAGCGGGAGATCAAGGAGCGAGCGGACGCGTTCCGGCTCGACGACGCCACGGGCAGCATCCGCTTCAAGGACGTGAGCTTCGCGTACACGGGTCGTCGCGGCACGCTTCGAAACGTCTCCTTCGAGGCCCCGGCCGGGACGCGCGTCGCCATCGTGGGACCGACCGGTGCGGGCAAGAGCACTCTGCTCAACCTGATCCCGCGCTTCTACGACCCGCACCAGGGCCGCGTGCTGCTCGATGGCTTCGACGTGCGCGACCTGCGGCTCCAGTCCCTGCGCGCGCAGGTCAGCATCGTCCTCCAAGAGCCGCTGCTGTTCGCCGGGTCGATCAGGGACAACATCCGCTACGGCCGCATGGACGCGTCGGACGCCGAGGTGGAACAGGCTGCCCTGGCGGCCAACGCCCACGACTTCATCTCGAGCCTGCCGCACGCCTACGACACGCTGCTCGGCGAGCGCGGAGCGCACCTTTCGGGCGGCGAGCGTCAGCGCATCTCGGTCGCGCGCGCGTTCCTGCGCGATGCCCCGGTTCTCATCCTGGACGAGCCGACCTCGTCGATCGACTCGAAGACTGAGGCGGTCATCCTCGACGCGCTCGAGCGGCTGGCCGCCGGCAGGACCACCTTCATGGTCGCCCACCGGCTCTCGACCGTCCTGGGCGCGGATCTGATCCTCGTCGTGAACCACGGCGAGGTCGTCGAGCAGGGCACTCACGAGAAGCTGCTCCAAACCGGCGGCCTCTACGCCCAGCTCTGGGACGCTCAGCAGGGCGCGCGCCGCGCGCGTGCCGCCGCCGCGCTGTCGGCCGAGGACCTCTCCGAGATGACGGCCGCCGTGACCGCGGCGAGCGAGACGGGCGAACCGGTTCATGGTCGGCCCCTGGCGGAGCTCGCTCGCGCCATGGTCGCACGTGAGGCCGCGACCGCCACCGCCGGCGAGCCGGGCGAAGCCGCATGGCTCCTGCTCGGGGCGGCGTGGCCGCTCCTCCAGGAGGGCCGCGCCGGGCCGCTGCGCGAGCTCGCCGAGCGCCGCGTGCCGGACGGACCGGGCGTCGACGAGGCGTCAGAGCTGGCCGAGCGGGTACTGCGCGACCTCGGGCTGGCGCCGATTCCGGCGCTCGGCGGGCATAACGGAGCGGGCGGATGGCGATGAGCGCGACCCGCCCGCTCGTGGTGCTCGGGATGATGGCCAAGGTGCCGGTGCCGGGAGTGATCTGGCAGACCGTCCACTATCTGCTGGGGCTGCGGCGGCTCGGCTTCGACCCCTACTACGTCGAGGCGCATGCCCGGACTCCCGCGATGCTCATGGCCACGCCGGTGGACGACGGGCCGGCGCTCGCCGCCGGCCTGATTCATCAGATCCTGCGGCGGTTCGGCCTCGGCGACCGCTGGGCTTATCACGACGTCGAAGGGACGCGGGCCTGCTATGGCATGTCGGAGCGTGCGCTGCGCCGCCTCTACCGCGACGCCGAGCTGCTGATCAACCTGCATGGCGGTACGAAGCCACGTCCCGAGCACGTCGAGACCGGCAGGCTGGTCTATCTCGAGACGGACCCGGTCCAGCTCCAGATCCAGCTGCACGACGGGGTGGAGTCGACCCACGCCTTCCTCGAGTCGCATGCTGCGCTGTTCACCTTCGCGGAGAACCTCGGCCGCCCCGGCTGTGAGCTGCCGGTCGACGAGCGCTTCGAGTTCGTCGCGACGCGCCAGCCGGTCGTGCTCGACCTATGGGCAGACCGCGGCCCGGACGAGCCCGAGTTGTTCACGACCGTCGGCAACTGGCGCCAGCCGTGGCGTGCGGTCGACTATCGCGGCGAGCGGCTCGGGTGGAGCAAGGATGAGCAGTGGCGGCGCTTTCTCGACCTGCCGCGGCGGACAGGGCAGATCTTCGAGCTCGCACTGAGCGGTACGCGTCACACCACCGTCGCTCACCTTGAGAGCCGCGGGTGGAGAGTGCGGCCGGCGCTCGAGTTCGGTGTCGACGTCGATGCCTACCGCGACTACATCGCCGGCTCGCGCGCCGAGTTCACAGTCGCCAAGGCACAGAACATCCGCCTCAGGACCGGCTGGTTCAGCGACCGCAGCGCGACGTACCTGGCGGCCGGCCGGCCGGTCGTCACGCAGGACACCGCCTTTGGTCAGGTGCTTCCCACCGGCGAGGGCCTGTTCGCCGTCTCCAGCGTGGAGGAAGCCGAGGTCGCCGTCGAGGCCGTGAACCGCGACTACCGCCGCCAGAGGCGCGCCGCCTCGGAGATCGCTCGGGAGCACTTCTGCGCCGAGCGCGTGCTCCCCGATCTGCTGTCCCACTGCGGCATCTCAGCCAGGAGAACCACCATGAACAACGAGGACGTCACGACGACGCCCGCCCCCGCCGCCACCCTGCCCGCGCCGAGCTCGCCGCTCGGGCTGCACTCTTCGGTGCTCGCGATCATCCCGCATTTCCGCTGCGAGGAGTGGCTCGACGACTGCCTCGAGTCCCTCGTGGCGCAGACGCGTCCGCTCGACCGCATCGTCGTGATCGACGACTGCTCCGGCGCGCCTCCGGTGCGGGCGGTGGAGAAGTTCCCCGAGGTCACCCTGCTCGAGACCGACCGCAACGTCGGCCCCTATCGGATCGTCCAGCAGATCATCGAGGAAACGGACTTCGACGCCTATCTGTTCCAGGACGCCGACGACTGGTCAGCGCCCGAGCGCCTCGAGCTCCTGCTGCGGGCCGCGGAGGACTGCGGCGCCGAGCTGATCGGCACGCAGGAGGTGAGGGTCTTTTGCGACGAGGCGGAGGTCACGCCGATCAGGTGGCCGCTCGACGTGAACGCGCAGTTCGAGGAGAAGACGACGGCGTTTCCGCTGCTGCACCCGACGAGCATCGTCTCGCGCGACCTCGTCATGCGGCTCGGTGGCTTCGCCTCGGGTCTGCGCTTCAGTGGCGACGCCGAGTTCCTGCGGCGAGCGCGCTTCGTGGGCCCGGTCGTGAACATCCCGCAGCACCTCTACTACAGGCGGATTCGCGAGGGCTCGCTCACGACCGCGCCCGCGACCGGCCTCCAGTCGCCGGAGCGCAAGCGGGTCATGGAGATGCTCTGGGCGCGAGCACGCGAGAACGCGGAGCTCGTAGAGCAAGGCAAGGCGCCGGATCTGGCGCCGATCACCACCGCGCCCCCGGTGGGCCTGCGGCACCTCACCGGCCCGGCCCTCGACGTCTCGCGCGCGGCCGTCCCGCGGGTGGTGCCCGCGCCGCCGAGCGTCGAGCGGGACGGCGATCAGCCCGCGCCCGTGTTCGTGGTCGGCGCGGACCGTTCCGGCGCGACAGCACTGGCCTGGGCGCTCGCGCAACATCCCGCCTTCGCCGGGCTCCCGGACGGCGCCTGGCTCGGCGACCTCTCGAAGGCGCTCGCGTCGGTGCCTGGTCCGCCCGCGACCGACGTCGCCGTTGCTTGCGGCGGCGCGGCCGCGGAGCTCGCTGCCGGGGGTCGCCGCATCGTCGACGGAGCCTGGCAGCACACGCTGGAGATCGAGGGCCTGGCGCGGCTGTTTCCGAAGGCGCGCTTCATCCACGTGGTCCGCGACGTCGACTCGGCGGTCGGCGTCATGGTCGAGCCGCCACTCGGCTCGGCGGGTGCGACCGGGGGCACGCAGCTCCCGCAGCGACTGCGCGCGAAGCTCAAGGAGAGCGAGGCACTCGAGCGCTGGACTGAGGCGTGCCGGGCCTGTCACAAGGCGGAGCGCACGCTTGGTCAGGAACGCGTTCTCCGCGTTGGGTTCGAGCAGCTGATCGACGACCCCGAGTCCGCACTGCGCGCGGCGCTCGTGTTCGCCGGCGAGGACTACCACGCCGAGTGCATGCGACCGCTGCGTGGGCTGCGGGCACGCCGCGTCCTGCCGTTCGCCGAGGAGGCGCGCGCAGGCGCGGACGAGCACACCGAGGCACGGCGCGCGGCGCGCGAGCTGAGCCGCTCGCTGCTCGGGCGAACCGAGGCCGACGACCGCGAGCTGGTTCGCAACGCCTCCCGGGCCGCGACACGTGTTGTGCTGTCAGAGCTCGTTCCCGTAGGCGCGACCGTCGCCGTGGCCTCGCGCGGGGATGACGAGCTCGTGCGCGTCGACGGCCGGACGGGACTGCACTTCCCGCAGGACGGTGAGGGCCGCTGGATCGGCCATCACCCGGCCGACAGCGACGAGGCGATCCGCTACCTCGAGGCGGTTCGGCGACGTGGCGCGCGCTTCCTGTTCATCCCCTGGACTGCACTGTGGTGGCTCGATCACTACGACGGCATGCGCGAGCACCTCGAGCGCCACGGTCGCCGGCTCGAGTGCGATGGCGACCGCGGTGCGCTCTACGAGCTCACGGCGGCGGTGTCGCCGCGGATCGACACGCCGACGCGTGTCGTCCTCGTGACCGACCACTTCCCGAAGTTCTCGGAGACGTTCTTCGCCTCAGAGTTCACCGGGATGCGTGAACGCGGGTGGGACGTCCACGTGCTGACGAACCGGAGCAACAAGGACCAGTGGCCGTACTTCCCCGAGCTGCGCGACGAGCTCGAGAGCCGCGAGCGCATCCACATCGTGCACGGTTTCGAGGCGCAGCTCGCGGAACTGCGTCCTGAGCTCGTCCATTTCGGCTACGGCGCGCTCGCACTCGGGCGCATGCACGCGGATCCGCTCGCCCGATGCAAGGTGGTCGTCTCCTTCCGCGGCTACGACATCAACTACCACCGGCTCGACGAGCCCGGCGCCTACGACGAGGTCTGGGCGCGCGCGGACATGCTGCACCTGGTCTCGCGCGACGTCTGGCGTCGGGCAGTGCGGCGCGGCTGTCCGGAGAGCAGCGCGCACCGCGTCATTACCGACGCAGTGGACGTGAGCGCGTTCGCCGCCCCCGAGCGCTCGTACGACGAGGTCGGCACAGCGGACCGGCCGCTCCGGATAGTGAGCGTCGGGCGCCTCCACTGGAAGAAGGGGCACGAGTACGCCCTCAGCGCCATCCGCATGCTGGCCGAGCGCGGGGTCGCGGTCACATACCGGGTCGCGGGCGACGGCCCCGACAGGGATTCGATCCTGTTCGCCGTGCACGATCTCGGCCTCGAGGACCGGGTGCAGCTGCTCGGTGCATGCCCGGCGGCCGAGGTACAGCGCGAGCTGCGCGAGGCCGATGTGTGCCTGCACGCGGCGGTTTCGGAGGGCTTCTGCGTGTCGGTGATCGAGGCGCAGGCGATGGGTCTTCCGGTGGTCTGCACCGACGCCGACGGCCTGCCCGAGAACGTCGCTCACGGCGTCACGGGCTTCGTCGTCCCGCGTCGCGACGCGCCCGCCCTCACCGAAGCGCTCGCCAGGCTCGCCGCCGACCGCGAGCTGCGGCACCGGATGGGCTCGGCCGCCCGCGAGCGCGCGGAGAGAGGCTTCGACATCTCCCGGCAGCTCGACGAGCTCGACGAGATGTACCGCGCGACGCTGGCGCAGGGTCGTGGGGCCGAGCGAGTGACACCCGGCGACCACCGCGAGCGGCGGCGCCTGAGGCGCGAGGCGGTCGAGGCGCTCGAGCGCGAGCTGACCGCGCTCGAGGAGCGGCGCGGGGCACTCGCCAAGCAGGTGCGCGGCCGGCGGGTGGTCGAGCGCGTGCACGACGTCGTCCGGGCATCGCTCCCCGAGGGGGCGGAGGTGCTGGTGGTAACACGCGGCGACGATGCGCTCATCGACCTCGAAGGCCGGCGCGCAGCCCACTTCCCGCAGGCCGAAGGTGGCGTGTATGCCGGGCATCACCCCGCCGACAGCGAGGCCGCGATCAACCACCTGGAGGATCTGCGCCGGCGCGGGGCCCGCTACCTGGTCCTGCCGGCGACCTCCGACTGGTGGCTCGACCACTACGAGGACTTCCAAAAGCACCTCGACGCCAACTACGCCGAGCTACACCGCGACGTTGACTCCTGCGTCGTCTGGGATCTGACCCAGACGCCAGCCGGCTTGCCGAAGCCTCGGCAAGGTCCTCGTGAGGCCGTGGCAGCGTGACCGCGTACACGCTCGCACCGCTGAACGTGGACGGGCCGAATCTGCGGACCGCGGAGTTCTTTGCCTCGACCGGCTGCAAGGCGTACGCCGAGCTCGGCGTCTACCGCGGGGACACCGCGGGCAGGATCGCGGACGCGCTCGCCGGCGAGGGCGAGATTCATCTATTCGACTACGAGGACAGGGTGCTCCCGGTCGCCGAGTCGCTGGCTCGTCGCGGGCACCGGAACGTCGTGCCGCACCCGAACAGCCGGCGCACCTTGGACTCCTACAACTGGAGCCTGATGAAGCTGCTCCGCGAGGCCGACGGGCCGATCTTCGACTACGTCTTTATCGACGGCGCTCATACCTGGGCGCTCGACGCACTCGCGTTCCTGCTGGTCGACCGGCTGCTCCGGCCGGGCGGGTACGTCGACTTCGACGACTACGCGTGGACGCTCGCGCGCTCGCCGTCGATGAATCCCCACGCCTTTCCTCCCACGCGTCTGCTGTACACGGACGAGCAGATCGAGGAGACGCAGGTGGCGCTCGTGGTCGATCTACTCGTGCGCCGCGACCTGCGCTACGAGGAGGTCGTGCCCGACAAGATCTTCCGCAAGAGCGAGGGGCGCCCGTGAGTTCGCCCGTTGTCAGCGTCTGCATACCCGCGCGCAACCATGCCCGCTTCGTGCGCGAGGCTGTCGAGAGCGCGCTCTGCCAGGGTGTGGAGGTCGAGGTGCTCGTCCACGACGACGCCTCCACCGACGGGACTGCATCGGTCGTAGAGTCGATCGGCGACCGGCGCGTGTGCGTGCTGCGCCACCCGGCGCCGCTCGGGGTCGCGGGCAATCGGAACAGCCTGGTGAGGGCCGCACGCGGTCGTTATCTGGCCTGGCTCGACGCTGACGACGCGTACGTGGCCGGCGCCCTCGAGCGTCAGGTCGAGGTACTAGAGGCATACCCGGAGGTGGCGCTCGTGCACGGAGCGCCCGAGATCGTCGACGAGGGCGGCTCGCCGTTGCGACCGTTCAGACGTCCGTTCGAGCTCGACACGATCGAGCGCGGCTCGGACTGCTTCCGGGAGCTCATCCTCTCGAACGAGATGACGACCTCCACGGTGGTCGTCCGGGGCGGCGCACAGGCGAGTGCTGGGCCGTTCGTCGCCCGCGGGCCGAGCAGCTCCGACTGGGAGATGTGGCTGCGGGTAGCGCTCGAGGGCGATGTGGCGTACACGGCGACGCCGGTCGCGCGCTACCGCCAGCACCGCGACACGATCTCGCACGCGACCGCGGGCTGGAGGCGGCTTCGCTCAGACGCGGAGGTCGTCCGTGGCGTCCTGCGTTCCGAGGCCGGCCGCCTCGAGGATCCGGAGCGCGTCGGGGACCGCGCGCACGCCGCGCTTGCGGCCAAGGCGCTGTGCCTCGCGGGTGACCTGGCCACGCGCGGCGAGCGCTCGGCTGCGGTACGCGCGGTCGGGCTCGCCGCGCGGTTCGCGCCGCGCCTGCTCGAAGACGGCCTACCCCGGCTCATGCTGGCGACAGCCAGCGGCGATGACTACGAGTCGTACCTGCTCACGAAGGCGATGCTCGGTCGGCTGGCCGAGCGGCTGCGGGGCACGCGCTTCGGGCTGTCAATTCAGCGGCAGGCGACGTCCGACCCTACATGGGAGGCGGCCATCGGACGGATGGCCGCCACGGTGCGACGGGTCACGCCGCGCCACGCGTTCGTCGGCACCGTGACGAAGTGGGATCCCACCCTCTTGCACCTGAGCGCACGCGAGGGGATCCAGTTCCCGGACCGGCGCTCGCTGCCGGATGGCTACCCGCGCGACTCGCGCGCGGCGGTGGCCCACCTCGAGCGGCTGCGCGGCAAGGGCATGTCGCACCTCGTGGTGCCGCGAGCGTCGATGTGGTGGCTCGACCACTACGACGGGCTCGCCGAGCGCCTTCCTGAGCCGGCGCATGCAGACGACGACTGCCTGATCTTCGACCTCGCGGCGTGAAGGGCCGGATTGCGATCGGGGGCGCGGTGGCCCAGAAGCCGCGCAACGCCGGCCACACCTGGCAGTTCCTTCAGTACCTGCTCGGCTTCCGCCGGCTCGGCTACGACGTCCTGCTCGTCGACTCGCTCGAGCGCGGCACACCGGCTGCGGTATCGGACGGCGTCCGCTGGCTGGACCGCGTGATGCATGAGCACGGCCTCGACCGCTCCTGGACGGTCAAGCTGCCCGGTGGCCATCATGCCGGCGTCGGGCGCCGGCGTACGCTGCAGCTCCTAGCCGGCTGCGACCTCCTCCTAAACGTGATGGGGTTCGTGGCGGACGAGGAACTGCTGGCGGCCGCACCGCGGCGCGTCTTTCTCGACACCGATCCCGGCTTTGCCCAGATGTGGCACCAGCTCAGGCTCGCGGACGTCCTCGCGGGGCACGACGCCCACGTCACGATCGGCGAGCGGATCGGGAGCGCGGACTGCACCATCCCGGCCTGCGGGATCGACTGGATCACGACGCCGCAGCCCGTGGTCCTGACGGCCTGGCCAGCCGCCCGCGAGGCGCCGCGCCGGCCGTTCACGAGCGTCGCGAGCTGGCGGGGCGCGTACGGGCCGATCGACTTTGGCGGCAGGCGCTACGGCCTTCGAGTCCACGAGTTCCGCCGCTTCGCCGCGCTGCCCGCCGCCACCCGGCGCCCGTTCGAGGTGGCGCTCTCGATCGACCCGACCGAGCGAGCAGACCTCGCGCTGCTGCGCGGCGGCGGCTGGACGCTCGTCGACCCGCGCGCGGTCGCGTCCAGCACCTCGGCATACAGGACCTACATCGCCGGCTCCGCCGCCGAGCTGATGGTGGCCAAGGGGATCTACGTGCAGAGCCGAGGCGGCTGGTTCAGCGAGAGGAGCATCTGCTATCTGGCCTCGCGCCGGCCCGTGCTGGCCCAGGACACCGGGATCGCGGACCTCTATCCGGTCGGACGCGGCCTCCTCACCTTCCGCGATTTCGATGAGGCCGCCGCGGGCGTGGAAGCGATCGCGTTGGACTACGACGGCCACGCGGCCGCTGCGCGCGAGCTGGCCGAGGAGTACTTCGACTCCGATCGTGTCCTCACCCGGCTGCTCGAGCGGCTATGACCACGCCGGGCGCGCCTTCGATGAGCGTCGCGATCTTCGGGAGCTGCGTATCGCGCGACCTCTTCGAGAACCCCTCGCTGCGCCCGTCGCTCGTGCTCTACGGTGCGCGGAGCTCCGTGGTCAGCACCGTCGCGCGGCCGGTGGCGATCGACCCGGCGCGTGTGGCGCTCTCATCCGCGTTCCAGAGGCGGTGCGTGCTCGCTGACTTCGCCAAGACGTTCTTTGCATCGCTGGCGGACGCGCGCCCGGACTGGCTCATTATCGACCTCGTCGACGAGCGCTTCGACCTTCTGCAGACTCAGGGCTCATACGTGACCCGCTCCTCGGCGTTCGATGCCGCCGGCCTGGAGCGCCGTGCCGGGCTCGAGTTCGAGACCGTGCGCCGCATGTGGGGACAGGGTCGCGCGCTCTTCGATCGCGCCGCCGGGCCGTTCGCGGAAAGGGTTATGCGGACAGTCCCCGCGGACCGCGTTGTCATCCACCGGGCGCTCTGGTGCACATCGTACCGTCGCAACGGCGAGGTCCTCCGCTTCCCGTCGGATCGGCTGGAGCTGTGCCGGCTCCAGAACGACATGCTGCGGCAGGCCTATGACCGGCTCGAACGCGCCTTCCACGGCCGAGCGCGAGTCATCGGAGCGGACCCCGGCACGCATCATGCCGACGCAGACCACCGGTGGCAGCTCGAGCCTTACCACTACGAGCCGGCGTACAACGCCGAGGCGACGCAGCGGCTCTTGACCCTCTTTGGACGCGCATGACGACCGTGTTCGTCGCCGGCGCGCTCGCGAACAAGCACCGCCACGGCGGCAGCGCCTGGGTCCGGATGAGCTGGGCGGAGGCGTTCCGCGAGCTCGGCTTCGATGTCGTGTTCGTGGAGCAGATCAATGAAAGGCACTGCGTCGATCAGGGCGGCGCGCCGGCGCGATTCGACGTCTCCGCGAACGTGCGCGCCTTCCACGCGGCGGTGGAGGCCTGCGGCTTCCGCGGCCGCGCCGCCCTGGTATGCGCGGACGACGGGCGTGTCGAGGGCATGGCCCGAGACGAGTTGCTCGCGCATGCCGAGAACGCCGCGCTCCTCGTGAACGTGAGCGGACACCTGCGCTGGCCGCCGTTGCTCGAGCGGCTGCCGCGTCGGGTGTTCGTGGATCTCGATCCCGGCTACACGCAGATCTGGAGCGCGGCGGGCGGCGACCCCGCCGGCCTCGCCGGTCACGAGCTGCACTTCACCATTGGACTGTGCGTGGGCGGCGAGCGCTGCGGCCTGCCGTCGGCCGGCATGGACTGGCGGCCCATCCGGCAGCCGGTGGTCCTAGACCGCTGGGTGCCGATGGGTGGCGGTTCGCTCGACGGGTTCACCACGGTGGCGAGCTGGCGTGGCGCCTTCGGGCGCGTCTCCTGGGCCGGCAGGACCTATGGGCTCAAGGCGCATGAATTCCGCCGTTACAGCGAGCTGCCGCGCCTGGCGGGCGAGCGATTCGTTGTGGCGCTCGACATCGATCCGGCGGATGCCGCCGATCGGCAGCGCCTGTGCGCCGGCGGCTGGGAGCTTGTCGATCCGGTCCAGACCGAGACCGTCGACGGCTTTCGACGCTTCGTGCGTGCATCGGGCGCCGAGTTCTCGCCCGCGCAGGGTGTCTACGTCGAAACCGGTTGTGGCTGGTTCAGCGATCGCAGTGTGCGCTACCTGGCCGCGGGCCGCCCGGTGCTCGTCCAGGACACGGGCTTCCGCGAGCACCTTCCGACCGGCGAGGGTCTGCTCGCCTTCCGCGATCTGGACGAGGCACGCGCGGGCGTGCGCGCGATCTCTGCCGATTACAGCGCGCACCGCGCCGCCGCGCGGAGGCTCGCCGAGGACTGGTTCGCGCCCGAGCCGGCGCTCGCGCCGCTGCTGGATGCCACCGGAGTTGCGCCGTGAGGCATGAGCGGCTCTCGATCCTCCTCAGCGGCATGCTGGCCGGCGTCCCCGGCCAAGGCGGCGCCACCTGGGCGGTCCTCCAGTACCTGCTCGGACTGCGTCGCCTTGGCCACGACGTGTTGTTCGTCGAGCCCATCGAGTGCGGCGGTGTGGCGGTCGCCGACACGCCGGCGGCGCGGTACTTCCGCCGGGCCGTGGCTCGCCGCGGGCTCGCCCGGCGCGCCGCCCTGATCGACCCGGTGACTCGGACGACATTTGGCCTTGCGCGTGCCGAGCTCGAACGTTTTGTGCGCGGCGCAGACCTCGCACTGAACATCTCCGGAGTGCTCGCGGACGAGGAGCTCCTTGGTGCGGTGCCAGTGCGCGCGTTCGTGGACCTCGACCCCGGTTTCACCCAGCTCTGGCACGCTGCAGAGGGGATCGACCTCGGCTTCGAGAGGCACAACCGCTTCGTGACGATCGGTCTCGACATCGGGACGCCCGGCTGCAGCGTCCCGACGTGCGGCCTCGACTGGGTCACAACCGTCCAGCCGGTCGTCCTCGAGCACTGGCCGGTCGCCGGCGAACCCGATGGCGGGGCGCTCACCACGGTCGGGCACTGGCGCGCGTACGGATCGATCGAGCACGACGGCACCTTCTACGGTCAGCGGGCACATTCTGTGCGCCGCCTGTTCGAGCTGCCGCAGCGAGTCTCGGCGCCGATCGCGCTGGCGCTCGGCATCCACTCGGACGAGGTCGCGGACCTCGAGGCGCTCGAACGCCACGGCTGGCGGCTCGTCGACCCGGACCGTGCCGCCGGCACGCCAGCCCGCTACGAGCGCTTCGTGCGGTCCTCGTGGGCCGAGCTTGGAGTGGCAAAAAGCGGCTACGTCGAGACCGCGTGCGGCTGGTTCAGCGACCGCAGCGCCTGCTACCTGGCCTCGGGCCGGCCGGTCGTCGCGCAGGACACTGGCTTCGGCGAGCACCTGCCGACGGGCGACGGGCTGCTCCGTTTCCGCGCGCCCGATGAGGTCGCGGCGGGCGTGGAGGCGCTACGCGCGGATTATCCGAGTCATCGGCGTGCCGCGCGAGCCATCGCAGAGGAGCTGCTCGACTCGGACCGCGTTTTAGACCGCCTGCTGGAGCGGCTTTGAGCGCGAGTGTGCCGGCAGCCATCGAACGGGCGCCGGTCGCCGACGCCGATCTCCGCCCCGACCTCGAGCGCGCGCTCGGCGCGCGCCTTGCCATGCTGTGCCGCAGACCGCTCGCTTACGCCTCGAGCTACGAAATCGAGGCGCTGGACGCGCTCGCCCGCGACGGCCGTGGCCGGCGCTTCGTCCTGAAGCGGCTCGGCGAGGCCGGGCTCATCCCGGCGGCCACAGGCGCAAAGCCCGAACCGGTGCTCGACCGCCGGCGTGAGATCGACGCCTACCGCCATCTCTTGGAGCCGGGCAAGCTGGGTGCCCCGGGGCTTCACGGGTTCCGACTCGGACCCGATCGCGACAGTTTCTGGCTGCTGCTCGAGTGGATCGATGGCAAGCCGCTCCACGAGGTGGAGGACTGGTCCGCCTGGGAGCGCACCGCTCGCTGGCTGGCGCGGCTGCACCTCGCGCCCTTACCGCGATACCCGCCGGCGTCCCTGCTGCGTCTCGACGGCCGCTGGTTCGGGACCTGGCTCGAGCGGGCGCTGAGGCTCGCGCCAGCCGGCGCGCTGGATCGCATCATCGCGAGCCACGACAGGGTGGTGCGCCGCCTGCTCACCTGGCCCGCGGGTGTTGTGCACGGCGAGCTCTTCCCGTCAAACGTGCTGGTCGAGCGCTGCACCGGAAGGGTTCGGGTGGTGGACTGGGAGATGGTCGCGGTCGGTCCCGGCCTGCTTGACCTTGCTGCCCTCGTTGCCGGTGGCTGGACGGCGCGTGAGCGCGACGCGCTTGTTCGCGCTTACCATGACGAGCGCTCGCGCGACCGCCGGCGCGAGTCGCTGCCCGACTTGGTCGACATGCTCGAGCACGCGCGCCTAGCACTGGCGCTGCAGCGGCTGGGGTGGTCGGATGGCTGGTCGCCGCCCGCAGACCATGCCCACGACTGGCTGGCGGAGGCCCTGCGCGCGGCGGAGAGGCTGGGCTTGTGAGCGGCGTGGGGTTGATCGTCAACGCCGACGATCTCGGCCTGAGTGATGGCGTCAACGCCGGGATCCTGCGAGCCCATCTCCACGGAGTCGTCACCAGCGCCAGCCTGATGGTGAGGGCGCCTGCCGCGACGCGAGCCGCGAAGCTGGCCAGGGCGTGTCCCGGGCTGAGCATCGGCCTGCACCTCGACATCGCCGAATGGGAGCGCCGTGACGGCGCGTGGCGCCCTGTCTACCTGGTGGTCGATCCCGACGACGAACGCGCCGTGCGCGTGGAGGTCGAGCGCCAGCTTGCACGCTTCCGCTCGCTGGTCGGAGCCGATCCCAGCCATCTCGACTCCCACCAGCACATGCATCGCGACGGCGTGGCTCGCAGCGTCGCGACCTGGCTCGCGGCTGACCTCGGGGTGCCGCTACGACACATGTCGGCCGCCGACTACTGCGGGGCGTTCTACGGCCACGACCGCGAAGGTGCGGTCATCCCCGGTGCACTGGGAGTGGAGAACCTGCTCGCGATAGTGGACCGACTGGGAAACGGAGTGCACGAGCTGTGCTGCCATCCCGCCGCCGCGCTGGACTTCGGCGGCACTTATCGCGAGCCCCGCCTGACGGAGCTTCGTACCCTCTGCGACCCGCGCGTGCGGGCGGGTCTCGCGGAGCGCGGCGTTCGCCTGCGCTCGCATCCCGCGGTCCCCGCGCGCGGCGGTATGTCGGATCACCGTTGAACACCGGGTCGCGCTCACGCTTCCACGCGCTGACGCCACGCCCGTGAGCGGGCTCGTTCGCCACGTCCGACGCCTCATCACGGCGCGAATTCGCCGCTGCCGCCGGAGCCGCTCCCGCCGATCCCACCGCTGGTCGGTGCGAAGCCGGCGCCGGCAGGTTGCGCGGGGGCTGAGCTCGTCGTCGCAGGCGTGGACGTCGTCGAACCGCCGGGCGCGAACTCCGTGGCGGGATCGGGGGGCGGCTCGGGTGGCGGGACCGGTCCGGGTGCCGGCGCGGGCGGCTCCAGCGCCGGGTCGGGATCCGGCGCGACCGGTTCTTCCTCGGCAGCCGGAGCTGGGATCTGCTGGGCCGCTTCTTCCTTTACCGGCTTCGCCTCGACTTGCTTCGCCGCCGGCGCGCGGACAGCGTCGTGGTCCGAGAAGCGCTCGACCGCCGTTCCTCCGCCCGCCAGGGCGGCCGCTGATGCGGCTACCGCGGCGACCTTCTGGCCGGTCGCCAGCTCCGCCGTGGCGTGGACGCGCTCTCCCAGTGCGGCCGCCTGAGTCTGCGCCGCGCCCAACGCGGACTCGAGCTTCTGCTGCGCGGCGGCGAACGCCGACTCCGCCAAGCCCCGCAGCGGCCCACCGCCGCCGCTCGCCATGAGCGCCGCCGGCGGCACCACGCTCGCCACCCGCTCCGGCATCGCCCGGAACTCGCGCAGCGCCGCCCGGCAGCTCAGACAGGTCTGCATGTGCGGGCGCAGCCGCGCGAGGTCCTCCGCGCTCGCCTCGCCGTCCGCGAGCGCCGACAGCAGCGGCTCGTAGCGGGCGCAGTCGGCGCCGCGCTCGATCCCGGACACCCGCCGCAGGAATGCGCGTCGGCCCTCGGTCAACAATCGGTTCACTTTCGTGTACGACCAGCCCGTCATCGCGCAGATCTCGCGGTAGGAGAAGCCCTCGGCCTTCAGGACGAGCGCGCGGATTTCGTGCGGCTTCAGGTGGCCGAGCGCCTCCGCGCCCTGGCGCAGCCGCTCGAGTCGCTCGGCC
>JBKPSR010000041.1:0-22838 GCA_046735115.1 Actinomycetota bacterium | reverse complement strand
CGACGGTGATCATCACGACCTCGCCCTTGCGGTACTTCTTGCCCTTGTCGCCAAGGCGGATCGTGGCGGTCTTGCGGCCGCGCTTCAGCTGGTCCACGAAGACCGGTGAGTAGAAGTTCAGGACGAACACGGTTGCGGCAGACTAACCGCCCCGCGCCACGCGCGACAGCGCCGTGTGCGCGATCTCCTCTCACGCCGGATCACTCGCCGGTCACAAGGGGGACGAAACGGACGCCGGTCACGGCCTCCTCCTCGCCGTTCTTGAAGCGCATGAGGAGCTCGCGCCCCCCGCGGTCCACCGGGCAGACCAGCGCCGCGCCGGGCTCGAGCTGCTCGAAGAGGGCGGCCGGTGGGTCCTCGCGCGCGGTGGCGGTCACCGAGATGCCGCCGAAGGGCGCGTGCTCGGGGGCGCCAAGGCTGCCGTCGCCTACGCCGACGATCACGTTGTCGTAGCCGACTTCGTGCATGACCTGCTCAGCCTGCACGGCCAGGCTCTCGTAGCGCTCGATGGTGATGACCGCTCGGCACAGGCGCGAGAGCACGGCCGCGGCGTAGCCCGAGCCGGTCCCCACCTCGAGCACCTTCTCCTCGCCGTCCAGCTCGAGCAGCTGCGCCATGCAGGCGACGATCCACGGCTGCGACATCGTCTGGCCCTCGCCGATCCGCACGGCGCCGTCGCGGTAGGCGCGCCGGCGCTGGTCCTCGGGCAGGAAGAGCTCGCGCGGCACCTCCGCCATCGCCGCGAGCACGCGCTCGTCCGTGATCCCGCGCCGCCGCAGCTGGCGCTCCACCATGCGCTCGCGCTCAGTGGATGTAGTTCCGGAGTCGCGCCGGGTCATGCACCGTCACCTTGCCACGTCCGAGCGTGACGATCCCGGCCCGCTCGAGCGTGGCCAGGAAGCGGCTGCAACTCTCGCGCGAGGTTCCGGCGAGGTGGGCGATCTCCGCCTGTGTCGAGCGGATCAGGACGTCCGCGTCGGGCGCACCGTCCGCCTGGCGGGTGATCGTCTGGGCGAGCAGGGCGCTGGCGACGCGACCGGCGACCGTTTGGAAGGACTGCTGCAGCAGCCGCTCGTTCGTGCGGCTGACCCGCTCGGCCAGGCTCGCGAGGAGCTTCAGGGCAAGATCTGGATTGCGGCGGATCAGCCGCTGCACGTCGCTCGCGAGCAGCGCCACGGCGCCGGCCGGCTCCACCACCTCGGCCGTGGCCGAGCGCGTCTCCCCGCGGAACATCGCGAGCTCGCCGAAGAGCATGCCCGCGCGCAGCTCGGCGAGCGCGACCGTGCGCCCGTCCTGGTGCTCGCGCGTGAGCACGACCGCCCCGGAGCGGATCAGATAGCACGTGTCGCCCACGTCGCCCTCGCGGAAGATCACCTCGCCGCGGTCCCAGTGGCGCGGCACGGCCACCTGCGCCACCTCCCTGAGCTCGCGCTCCTCGACCCCTCCGAAGACCTCGGTGGCCGCCAGGAGCCTGACGGTTTCGTCGATGCTGGACACTGAAGCGCATAATCCCACCTCGAGTGGCTGTCGCTCCAGAAGAAGCCGTCACATTCTCCGACGTCCAGGGTGCGGCCCGCGCTCTGGCGGGGCGCGTCCGTGAGACCCCGCTGATCTCAGCGGGCGAGCTTTCGCGCCGCGTGGGCGCCCGCGTGCTGCTGAAGGCGGAGAACCTCCAGCTCACCGGCTCCTTCAAGGCGCGCGGCGCCACCCACATGATCCGCGGGCTCTCGCGCGAGGCGCTCGAATGCGGCGTGGTCGCGGCGAGCGCGGGCAACCACGCGCAGGCCGTCGCATTCGCGGCGCGCGAGGCGGGCGCGCGAGCCGTGCTCGTAATGCCGGAGCAGGCGCCCTTGGCCAAGGTCGCGGCAGTGCAGCAGTACGGCGGAGAGGTGAGCTTCGTGGACGGCGGCTACGACGAGGCGCAGGCAACCGCCAGGCGGCTCGCCCAGGCGCGCGGATACACGGTCGTGCACGCCTTCGACCAGCCTGAGGTCGTCGCCGGCCAGGGCACGACCGGGCTCGAGATTGCGCGCCAGGCGCCGGACGTGAAGCTCGTGGTCGTGCCGCTGGGCGGCGGCGGGCTCGCGAGCGGGATCGGGCTCGCTCTCGCGGGCGCGCTCGACGGCGTGCGCGTCGTGGGCGTGCAGGCCGAGGCATGCGCGCCCTACATCGACTCGCTCGCGGCCCACCGCCCCATCGGCGCGCGCTCGGCCAACACGATCTGCGACGGGATCGCCGTGAAGCGCCCGGGCGACTTCACGCTGCCGCTCGTGGAGCGCTACGTGGACGAGGTCGTGACGGTGTCCGACGACGAGGTCGCCCAGGCGATGGTGCTGCTGCTCGAACGCTCCAAGCTCGTGGTGGAGGGCGCTGGCGCGGTGGCCGTGGCGGCGCTCATGCATGGCCGCGTGGGGGCGCCGGAGGCCGGCTCGGTCTGCGCCGTCCTGTCGGGCGGCAACGTCGACGTTTCGCTCCTCTCGGAGGCGATCCGCCTCGGCGAGACCGCAGCCGGGCGGCGAATGGTGCTGTCCACGGTGGTGCCGGACCGCCCGGGCGCTCTGGCGGGCCTGCTGCGCGTGGTGGCGGAGCACGGCGGCAACGTGGTCGACGTCGAGCACCTACGCGACGGCATCGAGATCCACGTCCGCGAGACGGCGATCAAGCTCGTGCTTCAAACGCGCGGCAGCGAGAACAGCCAGGAGATCCTGGACGCGGCGCGGGCGGAGGGCTTCTCGGTCAGGGTCGAGAAGGACGCCTGAGGCTCGCCTCGTGAGGATCGCCGCGGAGGTTGCCGAGGCGCTCGCCGACGGCCGGCCGGTGGTAGCGCTGGAGAGCACCATCATCAGCCACGGGCTGCCGCGGCCCCGTAACCTCGAGGTCGCGAAGCAGGCGGAGGAGGCGGTGCGCGAGGGCGGGGCGCTGCCCGCGACGATCGCGTTGGCTGCGGGGGAGGTGTGCGTCGGGCTCGATCGGAAGGCGCTGCGCGAGATCGCGGAGCGCGACGACGTCGCGAAGTGCGGCGTGCGCGACCTGGCACTGGTGACCGCGCGCGGCGGCTGGGGCGGCACGACGGTCGCCGCGACCGCCCACGTGGCGGTCCGGGCGGGCATCCGGCTGTTCGCGACCGGCGGGGTCGGCGGGGTTCACCGCGAGGCACGCGATACCTGGGACGAGTCGGCGGACCTCGAGACCCTGGCCCGCACCGGGATCGTGGTGGTGTGCGCCGGGGTGAAGTCGATCCTCGACGTGGGCGCGACGCTCGAGCGCCTCGAGACGCTGAATGTGACCGTGCTCGGCTACCGAACCGACAGGTTTCCGGGCTTCTACCTGTCCGACTCGGGCCATCCAGCGCCGTGGCGGGTCGACTCCCCGTCCGAGGTGGCCGGGCTGGTGACGGCAGCCGGCGAGGTGGGGACGGATGACCGCGCCGTGCTGGTGGCGAACCCGCTGCCGCTGGACGAGCAGCTCGATCCGGCGCTGCACGACCGGGTGCTCGCCGAGGGCCTGATCGCGGCCGAGGCGGCCGGCGTCAGGGGCAAGGAAGTCACCCCGTTCCTGCTCGATTACCTCGCGGAGGAGACCGATGGCTCGAGCCTCGAGGCGAACGTGCGGCTGATCGTCCGGAACGCGCGGCTCGCGGCCGAGATCGCGGCCGAGCTGGCCGCGTGAGCCGAATCGTGGTCGTGGGCGACGTGATGGTCGACGTGGTGGCGCGCCTGTCCGGCCCGCTCGCGTCGGCGAGCGACGCCCCGGCCGTGATCCGCCTCCACGGCGGCGGTTCGGCGGCGAACACGGCGGCGTGGCTGGCTGCCGCGGGGATGGAGCCGGTCCTGATCGGCTGCATCGGCGACGACGCGCGCGGGCGCCATGCCCGCGACGAGCTCCGCATGGCGGGAGTGGATGCCCGGCTCGCAGTCGACCCCGAGCTGCCGACCGGGACGTGCATCGTGCTCGTGTCGCCCGGAGGAGAGCGGACGATGGTGCCCGACGCCGGAGCCAACGACGCGCTGGACGACGCGAACCTGCCGGACGACCTGCTCGAGCCCGGCGGCCATCTGCAAGTGGCCGGCTATGCCCTCCTGCGCGAGGGCTCGCGCCGGGCGGCGCGGGCGGCGATCGGGCGGGCGTCGAAAGCCGGAATGACGGTGTCCGTCGACCCGTCCTCGTCGGCGCTGCTGTCGACGGATTTTCTCGACTGGGCCGAGGGTGCCGGACTGCTGTTTCCGAATGCGCCCGAGGCGCGGGCGCTCACGGGTGAGGCCGATCCGGAGCGGGCGGCGAGGGCGCTGGCGGAGCAGTTCGGCGAGGTGGTGGTGACCCTGGGGGCTGAGGGGGCGCTCTGGACGGACGGCGCCGAGGTGCTGTGGGCCGCGGCGGTTCCGGTGGAGGCGGTGAAGGACAGCACGGGCGCGGGTGACGCGTTCGCGGCGGGCCTCCTGAGCGCCCGGATGGCCGGGGCATCGACCGAGGAGGCTCTGATCGCCGGCTGTGAGCTGGCCGCTCGGGCGGTGACCACGGTGGGCGCGCGGCCCTAAGCCCGCCGGCCCGGCCCTGGCCCGGCCGCCCGACCCTACGTCCGAGTCCGCGCTCCGAGGTCGGGAGCTTCCACTTTTGCCTGTATATCAGCCATTTCCGGAGGCACCGCCGCGTCCGAGGCCGCTTCCTCGATGCCCGCCGTTCGCCAGATGGCATCGCGGCCGGCGGGGACCCGCGCCACGGCCCCGGCGGCCTCGAGTTCGGCGAGCTCCGCGCCTGTTGCCTCAGGGTCCGCGTCCACGAGATCAGTCGGGCGCATCACGCTCGCCGCCTCGGCCGTGGTCAGGCCCTCCGGGAACGCCGCGAGCGCGTCCAGGATGCTCTCGGGTGCCGGCCGCCGCTCGAGCTGCGGATCCAGATTGGCGAGCGCGGTGTCGTATGCCTCGAAGGGCTGGAAGCCGCCCACCTCGAAGCGCCGCCCGTCCTCGTGCTCGAACAGCACCGACGGCGCGGTGTACCGGACGGGGCCGTCGCTCGTGGAATGCCGGTCCTGGGCATGCGTCGGCGAGCCCTCCGCGGAGCGGGCACGCGCGCGATCGGCCTCGTACAGGGCGACCGTCTCCGGGTAGTCGATGCGAGCGACGACGAGGTCGGCGTCGAGCCCGGGAACGGTCGCCAGCATCGCGCGGATGTCGTCGTCGTCGTCGAGGACGCGCGGCGTCGTGAAGTGAAGGAGCTGGAGCGCGCGGAGGGCCGCCTCACCCATGGCCGAGTCGATCGCGCGCGCGGCGACGATGGCGCGGCAGGCGCGCGCAGTCCCGGCCATGCGCGGCTTGCGCTCGAAGCTGAACGGCATGCCGAACCGCTTGGAGAACCGGTGCTGGGTGTCGAGCAGGCGATCCGTCGTGTAGCCACGCCGCTCGTAGGCCTCGGCCGACTCGCTTAGCCCGATCAGGGTCAGCCGCCAGTCGAGCTGGTCGCCGAAGCGCCAGCGCAGCCGGGCGTGCGCGGGGCGCGCGGAGTACGCCCACGGACAGGCGGGGTCGGTGAAGTGTGTGGCGGTGATTGCAGCCACAAGGAAGAGGATAGGGACGGGGCCGCGGGGCGACCCGCGCGATCACGCTAGGGCGGATTCCCGGCGGCGTCGCCGGAGCGCACCGGTCGCGAGCCAGCCGATGAGCGCAACGATGCCGAGCGGCAGCGCGACCGCGAGGGCCCGCACGAGCACGCCGGCGACCGTCACGAGGATGTCCCCGGCGTCGCCGAGGGCGTCGTCGAAAGACCCGCCGCCGGCGCCACCTCCGCTGTTCCCGTCCTTGGCGATCAGGCTGACCGTGACGACGGCGTAGTCGGTCCGAAGCCGCAGGCCGCGGAGCTGGGCGCGGAGGCCGTTGATCTCTCCGGCGACGATGTCGAGCCGCCGCCGGATCGCCTCCGCCTGCTCGTCCGTCGTGGCGAGCTGCAGCCGGCGAAGCAGGCTACGCCGCTCCGCGCGCGCCGCTCGCAGCCGGTCCCTGGCGGTCACGTGCTCGCGCGTCACATCGCGGCCGGTCTGGCTCTGCGTGCGCACGTCGGCGAGCGCGGCGAGATCGCGTAGGGCGGGCCGCAGCCGGGCCGCCGGGATGCGGAGGTCGAAGTCGCCGCCCGCAGAGTCCCCGGTCGACACCGACGAGCTCAGCACGAAGCCGCCGTGGCGGTTCGTGACCGCCGTGACCTGGTCGGCCACCCGAGCCATCTCGTCGACCGGAGTCTCCAGCTCGAGGGCGACCGAGCGCTCGATCTTGCGGTCGCTGCGACCGGGCGCGAACCCGCGCGCGGGCGGAGGCTCCACCGGCAGGACGGCGGCCGATCCTCCCGCCGCGGCGGCACTGTCGGCGCTCCTCCGGCTCTCGGCGAATGGGCGGACCGCGCCGGGTGCGGATTCCACGGCGCCGCCACCGCCGCCACCCTGCGCGGCCGCGCCTCCGCCGGCGTCGTCGGTGTCGGAACCGCTGCCGCCCGCCACCACGGCGATCAGGACGACCGGCAGCAGGATCAGGCCGGTGGCGAACGCGGGATTCGTGAAGCGCCGCCAGGAGGCGCGCTTCGAGCGCTTCGGCTTCGGGAAGCCGGCCTCGACCCGCCTGCCGAGCCGCTCGCGGAATTCCGGAGCCGGCTCGGGCGCGTCGGCCTTGAGCGCGAGCGCCAGCTCCTGCAGCTCGCGCGTCAGCGGGTCCTCGTGCGCCGCCAGCCCGGTGTCGAGGGCGTCGTCGATCGCGGTGAGCACGTCAGTCATTGCAGGCCTCTCTCAGCTTCGTGATGGTGCGGTGCAGGCGCGTGCCCACGTTCGACTCGGACATCCTCAGCACCCGCGCGATATCCCGGTTCGACAAGCCGCCAGCGAACTTCAGGGCGATCAGGTCGCGCTCCTGTCCGTCGAGCGACGCCAGGGCCGCACGCACGGCCTCGCGCCGCAGGGTGAGCTCGAGCTCTTCGTCCGGTCCGCGTGAGCCGGTGTCCTCGGGGTCCATGTGGAGCACCGCGCGCCGCTTGCGCCTGCGCAGCTCGTCGAGAGCCGCGTTGCGGGCGATCCCGAAGACCCAGGCGTCCATCGAGCCGCGCGCCGGCCGGTACGTTCGGCGCTTGCGATATGCGCGCTCGAATACCTGCGCGGTCACGTCCTCGGCGGCCGAGCGGTCGCGCAGGAGCGAGGCCACATATGCGTACACGCGCGGAAACGTGCGCTCGTAGAGCTCGGCGAATCCCTCGACCTGTGCCGTCCCCGCGAGCGGCACGGACTCCACGAGCGCCTGGTTCACGCCATAACTACGCGCGGGGCTCGTATTCATCACTAAATCCAGTCTCCCACGCTCAAGTGGAGCCGCGAATGGCCCGATGTACGAGCCGTAGTGCGCCGACTTGCCGCCCCCACGGTTCTCATCGCCTGCGCCGCATCGCTGGTAGCGGCGCCGTCCGCGAGCGCCGCTCTCAAGCTTCCCGCTGGTGCCGACGCGCCGCCCGACCTGCCCCCGGGCGTGGTCGTCGCGGAGAACCCGGCCCTACGCGCCGTGGCGGGCCAGGGCGGAGCCGACCTCGTGGCGAGCGCGGCGCGCTCGAAGCCGAAGCGCTCCGAGACGCGCGCCGACAAGCGCCCGTTCTGGGCGACGGTGAACATCTGCGACACGCAGAAGTCGCCGAACGCGCTCGGCATCCGCATGAGCGTTCCGGGCAACGGCTCGAACGAGCGCATCTTCGCCCGCTACACGGCGCAGTGGTGGAGCGGCGCACGGCAGCAGTGGCTGACCGTCGACGGGAGCGGCAGCACGGCCTGGGTTTCGGTAGGGAGCGCGGACATGTCCTCGCGTCAGGCCGGGTGGACGTTCCGCTTCGTTCAGCCGCCCGTCGGCACGACCTACGTCATGCGCGGCGTGGTCGAGCTCCAGTGGCGCGACCTGGTGCAGAGAAAGCGGAAGGCACACCGCGGGCACGCCGCCCGCAGGCCCGGCACGCTGCGCAAGAAGTCGCGCAAGAGGGCGCGCCGGGCGCAGCGCGTGGTGCGCGAGCGCACGCTCCTCACCAAGACCGGCATAAGGGGCGTCCAGGGCGGCGACCCGGCCGGCGTGTCCAAGGCCATGTGCCTCATCTGGTAGCGCCGCATGGCGACACCCACCGGTAATCGCTAGGCTGCCTGGCGATGCCTCGGAGGTGGAGTGCGCTCATCCTGGGCGCCGTCCTTGGCGCCATGGCCGTGGCGATGCCCGCGCAGGGAGCCGGCGAGGAGCTAACGGCCTCGTGGGCGCAGATCAACATCTGCAACCCGACCCAGCTCGGGGCGCGTGCCCAGCTCGCCGGCGACGGATCGAGCGACGAGATGCAGGTCCGCTTCACGGCGCAATGGCTGAGCCCGGACGGGAGCTGGCAGCCACTGTCGGGGCAGGCGACCTCTCCCTGGCAGGACGCCGGCTCCGCGGAGTACACCTGGCAGCAGGCCGGCTGGACGTTCGCGCTGACCCTGCCCGACGCCGCGCAGTCCTACCAGCTGCGCGCGGTCGCGGAGATGCAGCTGGGCTCGGGGCAGACGGCCACCCAGACGACCGGCAGCTGCACCGTCGCCGGTTAGTCGAACAGGCGCGGGTCGTTCGTGATCACGCCGTCCACTCCGAGGGCCTCCAGGGCGCGGATCCTCGCGGCGTCGTCGACGGTCCAGACATAGAGCTGCCCGCCCGCGCGATGGACTGCCCTGACGAGGCGGCCACCGACGAGTATTCGGTGCGCCATGATCGCCTCGCAACCGCCCGACCGGATCCGGGCCGACGCAAGCCTCGGCATTCGCGCCCGCATGTAGGCGGCCACCGCGTACACCGGGACGCGCACGGCCAGCCCCGCGTTCAGGTAGTCCCGTTGCACATGCGGCACGGACCAGCCGCGGCGCAGGGCGGGCTCCAGCAGGCCGAGCCGGTCGAGGCTCTCGACGTACATCGTCGAGACAAGCGAGCGCTCGACGAGCCCGTGACGCGCAAGCCCCTCGACGACCTCGCGCTCGTATCCGGGCAGCTTCAGGTCCACGTCCAGCTGGACGCCCGCGTACGCCTCGCCGGCGAACAGCTCGAGCCCATCCTCGAGCGCCATGCACTCCCGCCGCCCGGCATCCTCGTGGTCGTGCGCGAGCACCAGCCGCCCGTCGCGCGTCCGGAGCACGTCGAACTCGATCATGTCGACGCCGTGCTCGAGCGCCGCCTCGAAGCTCGCGGCGGTGTTGCCGGGCGCGACGTGACCGGCGCCCTTGTGTCCCACGCGGATCAGGCCTGACACGCCGGGCACCAGTAGACCGTTCGGTTGTCATCGCCCTGCCCACGCGCGCGGATCGTCGTGCCGCAGCGGCGGCAGGGACGGCCGTGGCGCTCGAACACCCACGGCTCGCGCACGTGGCCGCCGCCCTGCGCAGAGCGCAGCATGAGCGGTCGCACCGCCTGGACCGCCGCGATCGCCTGTTCGTCGCTCACCCTGCCGAGCGGCCTCCACGGGTCGAGCGCCGCGAGAAAGCAGGCCTCGGCCCGCCAGAGGTTGCCGAGGCCGCACAGGTTCCGCTGGTCGAGCAGCGCGTCCCCGATCGGGCGCGTCTGATCGTCCTCCCTGAGCCGCCGCAGGAAGGCGGCGTCGTCGAACCGATCCGCCAGGATGTCGGGCCCGAGCCGCGCGATCCGGTGGTCGAAGCGCGAGCGCGAGTCGGTCATCAGCTCGAGCACCGGCCCGCCGAACTGCACGATCTCGTGCTCAGCGGTCCGGATCACGAGCCACGCGCGGCTCGGTGACCTCCCCCAGCGCCGCCCGCGCTCGTACACGCCCCACCAGCCGTTCATGCGCAGGTGGGAGTGGAGCGTCAGGTCCCCCTCGAAGCGGATGAAGAGGTGCTTGCCCCGGGAGTCGACCGCTCGAACCGCGCGGCCGCTCAGCCGCTCGGGCCAGCGGGCGCACCCGAAGCGTGGATGCGGGGTCTCGATGGAGGCGATCTCCTTGCCCACCAGAGCGTTCCTGATGCGCCGCGCCGCGCCGTGGATCGTGTCGCCCTCGGGCATGCTCAGGCGCTCAGGGTGAGTCGTCGAGGGCTCTGGCGGAAGCCGAGCTCGATCAGAAGCGCGCCGGCCTCGGAGCCCACGACCGGCTCACCGTCGAAGCGCTCGATGCCGAGTCGCGGCACGCGCCCGCGGCGCACCTCGGCGGCGAGCGCCTCGAGTGCGGGGCGGAGCCAACCCTCGTCGGGCTCCTTCAGCGCGAGCAGCCCCTTGCCGCCCCGCTCGACGTACAGGACGGGCTCGGCGTCGAGCGTCACGACGTAGGCGCCCGGGACCCGCGCCGGGCGGCGGTTCGAGTCGTCGTCGTGGCGCTTCGGCCATTGAAGCGTCGCGCCGAAGGGGTTGGCGGGATCGGTCGCGGCGAGCACGAGCGGGCCGGCCGGCTCGTCCGCGCGCAGCCCGCGCAGCCGCTCGATGGCCGCGGGCAGGGCGAACTGCGCACCGCCCAGGCCCTCGACGAAGTAGCCACGCCGGGCCGTGCCAAGCGTCTCGAGGTTGGCGAGCTCCGAGTAGAGCGCGGCGAAGCCACCGGGGATGCCCTCGGCCAGCACCGCCTCGCGCGTGACGATCCCGTGGCGCTCGAGCAGGAGCTCGGACAGGGCCCGCACGCGCGGCCCATGCGAGGGCCCGCCCGCGAACAGCGGCGCGGTGAGCGACCAGCGGCCCTGGACTTGTGGAGCGCCGGGGCGGCGCCGGCGCGCAAAGCGCCGGCCGGGCTGGCGGTCCGCCCTCGCCACCGACAGCTTCGGCGCCCGCAGCGGCGCGAAGGCGTCGTTCGTGACCTCACCCGCCCAGGCGAGGTCCCAGAGCGCCTCCTGTAGCTCCGCTGGCTCCACCTCAGTGAGGTCCGCCAGCAGATCGGTCCAGAAACCCGCTCCGCGCTCGAGTCGCTCGCGGATCGCGTCGTGGACCGGCTCTCCGGGCCGCTCGCCCTTGACGGGCGGTGGGCCCAACCAGCGGGCGTCGTCGCGGAAGAGCAGGGCGACCCGGCCGGAGTTGCGGCCGAGCGCGCCCGCGCCCACCCAGACCAGCTCGCCGCCGGCGCACAGCTGGTCCATCCAGGCGGGTGAGTAGGCGCCCACGCGGCGTGGGAGCACGTCGCGCTCCCACACCTCCGGGGCCAGCGCCAGCCCCTGAAGCGGCACGAGCAGCTCACGCAGCCGGTCGACCCCCGCGCCGCCGGGCGGCGCGCGGTCGATCCCCTGCCACTCGGGGAGGAAGCGCGCGAGCGCGCGCTGCTCGGCGGGCTCGACCTCCTTGCGGAGCGTGGCCAGCGAGGCCCGGCGCAGCCGGCGGAGCACCTCGGGGTCGCACCACTCGCGCTCGCTGCCGCCGGGGCGCAGCTCGCCGCGGACGAGGTCGCCGGCGCGCTCCAGCTCACGCAGTACGGGGCCGAAGTCGAGCCCGTAGCGGTCGGAGACCTCGCGCGTCGTGAACGGCCCATGCGTGCGCGCGTATCGCCGCGCCAGGCGCGCCAGCGGCTCCGCGACCTCCTCGAGGAACGCCGCCGGCAGCCCGCCAGGCGGCACCGCCCCCAGCGCGTCCCGGTACAGCCCGGCATCCTCGGCCGCTATCCAGCGCTCCTCAGCGCCGATCCGCATCCGCACGGCTCGGCGCTCCCTCTCGAGCTCGGCGAGGATGCGCGCGCCCGCAACGGCCGGCAGGCAGCGGGCCTGCGCCTCGTCGGTGGTCAGGTCGCCCACCGCGCGCAGCACGTCGTGCAGCCCATCGGAGTTCGCGGCGCGGGTGCGCTCGCTCGTCCGCTGGAGGTCCGCCTCCACCTCCTCGAGCGCGCCCGGGTCGATCAGCTCACGGAGCTCCTCCTGGCCGAGCAGCTCGCGCAGCAAGTCGCGGTCGAGCGAGAGGGCGGCCGCGCGGCGCTCGGCGTTGGGTGTGTCGCCCTCGTACATGTACGTGGCGACGTAGTCGAACAGCAGCGAGGAGGCGAACGGCGATGCCCGCTGCGTCTCGACCTCCACGAGAGACAGCTCACGCGTGTGGAGCCCGGTGAGGAGCTGCTGGAGCCCGGGCAGGTCGAGCACGTCCTGAAGGCACTCGCGGTAGGTCTCGAGCACGACCGGGAACTGCCCGTAGCGCTTGGCCACCTCGAGCAGCGACTGCGCCTTCAGCCGCTGCTGCCAGAGCGGGGTGCGCTTGCCGGGGTACGCCCGCGGGAGGAGCAGCGCACGGGCCGCGTTCTCGCGGAAGCGCGCGCCGAACAGCGCGGAGCTCGACAGCTCCTGGACCACGAGGTCCTCGATGGCGTCCGGCTCGATCATGAGCAGGTCGGCCGAGGGCGGCTCGTCCGCGTCGGGGAGGTGGACGATGATGCCGTCGTCGGACCAGATAGCGTCGGACTCGAGGCCGTGCTCGTCCCGGATGCGGGCGGACAGCGCGAGCGCCCAGGCGGAGTGCACTCGGCCGCCGAACGGGGACAGGACGCACAGGCGCCAGTCGCCGATCTCGTCACGGAAGCGCTCGACCACGATCGTGCGGTCGCTCGGCACGACGCGGGTGGCCTCGCGCTGCTCACGGAGGAACGCCGACAGGTTGCTGGCGGCCCGCTGATCCAGGTCGTACTCGGCGGCGAGCGCGTCCGGGTCGCGGTCAACCGACTCTCGCGCGAACGCGCCGATGGCGAGCCCGAGCTCCTTGGGCCGCCCGATGCCATCGCCCTTCCAGAACGGCACGGCGCCGGGTGCACCCGGCGCCGGGGTCACGATCACGCGGTCGCGCGTGATCTCCTCGATACGCCAGGTCGACGCGCCGAGCAGGAACGTCTGCCCGGGCCGCGCCTCGTAGACCATCTCCTCGTCCAGCTCGCCCACGCGACGGCCGTCGGGGAGGTGCACGCCGTAGAGACCGCGGTCCGGGATCGTGCCCGCGTTCGTGACGGCGAGCTGAAGTGCACCCCTTCGCGCGCGAATGGTGTCCTCGACACGGTCCCAGACGATCCGGGGCCGCAGCTCGGCGAACTCCTCGGAGGGATAGCGGCCGTCCAGCATGTCGAGCACGCTGTCGAGCAGCTCGCGGGAGAGGTCGGCGAACGGGTAGGCGCGCCGGATCGTCTCGTGGAGCGCAGGCACCTTCAGCTCGTCGCCCTGGGCGACCATCGCGACGATCTGCTGAGCCAGCACGTCGAGCGGGTTGCGCGGCACGACCGTCGGCTCGATGTCGCCGTCCCGCATCCGGCGGGCGACCACCGCGCACTCGAGCAGGTCGGCGCGGAACTTGGGGAAGATCCGGCCCCGCGACACCTCGCCGACCCCGTGGCCGGCGCGACCGATTCGCTGAAGCCCGGCCGTCACCGACTTCGGTGACTCGACCTGGATCACCAGGTCGACCGCTCCCATGTCGATCCCGAGCTCGAGCGACGAGGTCGCCACGAGACAGGGGAGCTCACCCGACTTGAGAAGGTCCTCGACCACGAGGCGCTCCTCGCGGGCGAGCGAGCCGTGGTGGGCGCGCGCGATATAGGCAGGCCCGCCCTCGGGGGCGGCCTCCCCCGCGGCGGGGGCGCCGCCGTTCGTGCGCCCGGCGCCCGTGTGCTCGCCGTTCTCCGCCTCCTCCGCGGCGAGGTCGTTCAGGCGCACGGCCAGGCGCTCCGCGCCCCGGCGGCTGTTCACGAACACGATCGTGGAGCGGTGCTCGCGGATCAGCCGGAGCAGCTCGGGGTAGATGGCCGGCCAGATCGAGCGGGACGTGGCGCCCTGGGGAGAGGTGCCGAGCCCCGGCCCGACGAGGTCGCCGCCGCCGCCGGCGCTGCCCATCCCGCCGTACGCCGGATCGGTCACGTCGTGGGCGTCGGGCTCGCGCATGCTCTCAACCGGCACATGGATCTTCAGGTCGAGCGGCTTGCGCGCGCCCGCGTCGATCACCGTGCACCTGCGGCCCGCGCCCACCAGGAAGCGGCCGACCTCTTCGAGCGGGCGCTGGGTGGCGGAGAGCCCGATCCGCTGGAGCGGCCGCCCGGCCAGCTCCTCGAGGCGCTCAAGGGTGAGCGCCAGGTGCGCGCCACGCTTGGTGCGCGCCACGGCGTGGATCTCATCGACGATCACGGCCTCGGTGTCCACGAGGAACGCGCGTGCTCGCGAGGTGAGCATCAGGTACAGCGACTCGGGGGTGGTGATCAGCACGTCCGGAGGCGTCCGGAGCATGGCCTGACGCTCCTTCTGCGGCGTGTCACCGGTCCGGATCGCGACCGAGACGTCGCCGCCGATGCCCTTCAGCGGAGCGCGCAGGTTCTTCTCGACGTCGTACGAGAGCGCCTTCAGCGGGGAGACGTATACGAGCCGCGTCCTGCGCTCGCCGTCAGGCGCCGCCTGGGTGAGGCGGTCGAGTGCCCACAGGAAGGCTGCGAGCGTCTTCCCCGACCCGGTCGGGGCTGAGACCAGCACGTTCTCACCACGCGCAATCGCAGGCCAGGCCTTGGCCTGCGCCTCCGTCGGACGCTCGAACGAGCGCGTGAACCAGTCACGTACCCGTGGGTCGAACGATGCGAGCGGGTCGGAATGCATGCAACCCACGAGCGTACCGTGTGGGTGGGTTGAGCTTCGGGCGCGGGGGTACCTCCACACCCGTGAGCAGCTCGCGGAAGCTTGCCGCCGTGGCAGTCGCCGGCGCGTTGTGCCTCCCACTCGCCGCCTGCGGCGAGAGCGACGTCGACAAGGCGAAGAATCAGGTGCAGGATGCGGCCGACAAGGTCAAGGGCGACCTCGACGACGGCTCGAAGAAGGATCTCGAGAACGCGCTGGACGACGCTGAGGATGCCGCGAAGAACGGCAGCGAGGCCACGAAGAAGAAGGCCCGCAAGCTGCAGAACGAGATCGAGCGCGAGCTGAACAGCCGAAACTAACCTAAAGGGACTGTCCCTCTGAGTTTGTTAGCCGGCGCGGGGCGCTGAGCTCTCGGCCACCACGCGGTGCAGGTGCACGCCGGCGGCGAGGCCGGCCGACGCGAGCAGCGCGAGGCCGGCGGTCTCTGGGCCGCCCACGACCGCGCACGGGATCACCGCGAGCGCCGCCACCACGACCGCACGCCGGCGGCCCGCGGCCAGGCCCGCGAAGGCAGAGAGCAGGAGAAGCAACGGTACGACAAGGGCCATGGTCCCTCCTCAGAGTCCGTCGGGGTGACGCCCGCGGAAGCCGCTCGCGGAGCGCATCTGCTCGGTCCAGCGATCGCCGGTCTCCCTGAGGGCGCTCGTGTCGAACCTCAGTCCGGCGACGATCAGATAGGCATGGCTCGGGTTCGTGCGGATGGTGACCCAGGTGCCGCGTCCGCGCTCGCCCCATGACATGAACTCGGTGGAGTCGAGCGCACGGCTGAGCAGCCCGGCGGCGTGGAGCACGTAGCTCACCGAGCCGGAGCAGTCGTAGCCCGTGTCGTTCCAGCGCGCGTGCCCCCCGCCGTATTTGTACGGCTTCTTGGCGATCGCGTTCCCGGCCTCGATGATCGCCTTGACCTCGTCGGGTGCGGAGGCGGGCGCCACCGCGAGGCCGCTGGAGCTCAGGTACGCCTTGTCGGTGGCGGGCGCGCTCGGCTCCTCCGGTACCGCCGCGCTGGCGCGGGCGCGCACCATGCGCTGCTCGGCGCGCGAGGCGCGGCCGTTGACCCGGCGCTGCTCCGCCCGCTCGAAGCGCATCACGCTCCGGCGAGTCATGGGACCGAAGGCGCCGTCCGCGGCCGTGTCGTAACCGGCCTTGTCGAGGTAGCGCTGCAGCAGGCGAACGTCCGACCCGTGCGACCCCACCTCGAGGGTGCGGGTCGCGTAGCCGGCGCCGGCGGCATCGGCGGTGATGATCAGGCTGAGCGCGACGACGGCAAATGCCGGCAGCTTGCGCGGCATCGATTCCCCTCTTCTCTGCGCCTACGGGGTTAGCTGTCGGGCTCGCGCCAGAAGAGCGGCGCTACGCGAAGAGAAGCTCGCGATTCGCCCCGTACTGCCTGTGGGTCCCCCGTTTCCCGGCCGTCTAGGCGACCGGAAACTCGGCTATGGATTCCTAGCGCGCGGCACGATAACACCCTGCCCGGCGATGTGCGCGGCTCGTTGGAAGACCGCGTCGAGCATCGGCTCCGTGAGCTTGCCGGTGAACGTGTTCTGCTGGCTCGGGTGGAACGAGCCGAGCAGGACCGGCCCGTCCGGGAGCTCGAACTCGGCGAGGTGCCCAAAGGCGGGTCGCGGCCGCACCGAATGGAGCACGCAGGCCGCGTCCCAGGCGAACTTGCCGAGGCAGACGATCACGGCGGGCCGGATCAGGCGCAGCTCCTCGGCCGCGTATGGAAGGCAGTTGTCGCGCTCCTGCGGCAGTGGCCGGTTGGCGGGCGGGGCGCAGCGCACTGCTGCGCCTACGAAGGCCCCGCGCAGCTCGAGGCCGTCGTCCGCGTTGTCCGAGTGCGGCTGGTTCGCAAAGCCGGTCCGGTACATCGAACCGAACAGCCAGTCGCCGGAGCGGTCGCCCGTGAACACGCGGCCGGTCCGGTTGCCGCCGTGGGCCGCCGGAGCGAGGCCGAGCACGTACACGGACGCGTCCGGGTCGCCGAAGCCGGGCACCGGGCGGCCCCAGTACTCCTCGCCCGCGAACGACGCGCGCTTCTCGCGCGCCACCCGCTCGCGCCACTCGACGAGCCGCGGGCAGCGCCTGCAGCGCGTAACGCGCCGCTCTAGCTCTTCAAGCGCTTGCCGGTCGTGAAGAGATGCTGAGCCCACGCGTAGGCCGGGATGGCGAGCGCCGCGGTCACCGCGAGCGAGAGCAGGATCGACACGTCGCTCTCGCCCAGGAAGCCGTAGCGCACCGCGTTCACAAGGTAGAAGACGGGGTTGAAATGGGACAGCTCCTGCCACGGCGACGGAAGCACGTCGACCGAGTAGAAGACGCCGCCCACGAACGTCAGCGGCAGGATCACGATGTTCTGGATGAAGCTGGTGTGGTCCCAGGTCTCGGCGTAGATGCCGACGACGAGCCCGAGCGAGGCGAACAGGACCAGGCCGAGCGTCATCGCCAGCGCGAGCTCGAAGGGATGCCGGACCGGTACGTCCACGAGCACGAACGCGAGCAGCAGGAGCGATACGCCGATCGCGAGCGCCCGCACGATCCCGCCGATCGTGAACCCGAACGACATCTGCCACGGCCGCATCGGCGCCGACAGCACGTCGTTCACGTAGCGGTCGAAGCGCGCCTGGAAGATCGTCGAGGCGTTGTTCGCGAACGCCGCCTGCACCATGCCCATCGTGATCAGCCCGGGCACGATGAACACCTCGTAGTCGATGTCGCCCACCTGCTTGATCCGCCCGCCGAGCGACAGCCCGAAGACGAGGATGAACAGGATCGAGGACACGACCGGCGCGAGCACGGTCTGGGTCCAGAGCTTGGAGACGCGGAGCGTCTCGCGGCGGCAGAGCCAGACGAGGCCGGTCACGACGCCATCGCCTTGACGTAGACGTCGGTCAGCCTGGTGACGCCGAAGTGCTCGCGGAGGCCCTCAGCCGAGTCACGCGCGATCAGATGGCCGCCGCGGATGAGAGCGATCTCCTCGCACAGCTCCTCGGCCTCCTCCAGGTAGTGCGTCGTGAGCAGGATGGTCGTGCCCTCCGCGTGCAGCTGGCGGATGTAGCGCCACAGGTCCATCCGGAGCTCGTAGTCGACGCCCGCGGTCGGCTCATCGAGGATCACGAGCCGCGGCCGGTGCATCAGCGCTCGCGCCAGGAGCAATCGCCGGCGCTGGCCGCCCGAGAGCTTCGGGGCGCGGACGTCGCGCTTCGCCTCGAGACCGAAAGCCTCGATCATCCCTTCGGCGCGCTCCGACGCCTCGTCCTCGCGCATCCCGAAGTAGCCGCCGTGGTAGACGAGCGTCTCCTTGACCGTGAGGAAGCGGTCGAGGTTGATGTCCTGCTCGGCGAGCCCGACCCACGAGCGCGCCTTCAGCGTGTGATGCGGCTCGCCGAAGACGAGCACCTCGCCGCCGGTGATCCGCAGGAGGTTGCAGACGGCGCTGATCAGCGTCGTCTTGCCGGCTCCATTCGGGCCGAGCAGTCCGAAGAACGCGCCGGCCGGAATCTCGAGGTCGAAGTCCTCGAGCGCCAGCGTGCCGTCGTCGTAGCGCTTGGTCAGGCCGCGCAGCTCGAGCGCCGGGGTGTCGTCACGGAACACCCCTTCGACACTATCGACCGGGAACAGCATCGCTGAGCAGCGGGCACCGCCCGCTGCTTGCGCACATCAGCCGAGCGCTCGGCCGTAGTGCCGCTCGTAATAGTCGCGGTACTCCCCTGAGCGGATCGGAGCCCACCAGTCCTCGTTGTCGCGGTACCAGTCCACGGTGCGGGCGAGCCCGTCGCCGAAGCGCACCTGCGCCTCCCAGCCGAGCTCCGACCGGAGCTTCTCGGAGCTGAGCGAGTAGCGCCGGTCGTGCCCGGGACGGTCCTTCACGTGCTCGATCAGCGACTCGTCACGGCCGGTGAGCTCGAGTATCCGTCGGACCACCTCGACGTTCTCGCACTCGTCCGGGCCGCCCACGTTGTAGGCCTCGCCCGCGCGGCCCCGCTCGAGAACGGCGTGGATGCCCCGGCAGAAGTCCTCGACGTAGAGCCAGTTGCGCACCTGGCGCCCGTCGCCGTAGACGGGCAGTGGGTCACCGTGGACGGCGTTCAGGATCGACAGCGGGATCAGCTTCTCGGGGTACTGGTGCGGGCCGTAGTTGTTCGAGCCGCGGCAGATGACCGCCTCGGTGCCGTAGGTGTGGTGGTGCGCCGAGACGAGCAGGTCGCCGCCGGCCTTCGTCGCGGAGTAGGGCGAGGACGGGTCGAGCGGCGAGCTCTCCGTGAACGACCCGTCCTGAATCGATCCGTACACCTCGTCGGTCGACACCTGGAGGTAGCGCGGCACGCCGAGCTCGCGCACGGCGTCGAGCAGCACACCGGTGCCGATCACGTGGGTGCGGGCGAACGCGTCCTGCTCGGCGATGGAGCGGTCGACGTGGGACTCGGCGGCGAAGTTCACGATCGCGTCGGCGCCGCTCGCGACCTGCATGACCAGGTCGCGGTCCTCGATGCCGCCCACGACGAGCTCCACGTCGGCGGGGAGGTTCTCGCGACGCCCGGCGTAGGTGAGCTTGTCGAGCACCACGATCTCGTGATCGGCCTGGTGCAGCCGCACGTAGGTCGATCCGATGAAGCCCGCCCCGCCGGTCACCAGCAGCCTCACGCGCGCACCCCGAGGTAGGCGTCGAGGCCGTCCTGCCACGGAGGCAGCGCGGGTGCGCCGCGCTCGCTCGCGAGCACCGAGAACGGTGGTCGCCGCGCGGGCCGCGGGAACTCGTCCGTCGTGCAGGGGCGCACGTCCGCGTCCACGCCGGCGCGGTCGAAGATCGCGCGGGCGAAGCCGAACCAGGAGCATGAGCCGCTGCCCGTGACGTGGAGCACGTCGCGCTGTCCTCCATCCGCCAGTGCGACGAGCGCCTCGGCGAGATGCCCGGTGAACGTGGGCGTTCCCACCTGATCATCGACAACGAGCAGCTCGTCCCGCTCGCGACCGAGCGCCAGCATCGTCTCCACGAAGTTCCTGCCGCCGGCGCCGAACAGCCAGGACGAGCGCACGATCAGATGGTTCTCGTTCGCCTCCGCGGTCGCGTGCTCGCCGGCGAGCTTCGAGTGCCCGTACTCCTGAAGCGGGGCGGGGAGGTCGGACTCAACGTACGGCTCGCGCTTCGCGCCGTCGAAGACGTAGTCCGTCGAGACGTACAGGACGCGCTCCGCGACCTCGGCGACGTTGCGCGCGCCGTCGGCGTTCACGGCGTGGGCGAGGTCGGACTCGCTCTGGGCGCCGTCGACGTTCGTGTACGCGGCGCAGTTGATCACCGTGGCGGCGCCGAGCGTCTCCGCCACCGCGGCGTGGTCGGTGACGTCGAGGTCGGCATGGGTCAGGGCAACGGCACGGTCGCCCGCGGCGCGAACCACGTCCTGCCCCAGCATGCCGCCTGCGCCCACCACGTGGATCGTCACGGGGCGGAAGTATGGTCACTTGCGTGCTCGAGGTCCGTGACCTTACGAAGCGCTACGGCACGAACCTCGCCGTGGACAGGCTGAGCTTCACGGCTCAGCCCGGGCGCGTGCTCGGATTCCTCGGCCCGAACGGGGCGGGGAAGACCACGACGCTCCGCATGCTGCTGGGACTCACGCTGCCGAGCTCGGGTGTGACCGCCGTCGACGGCCGCCCCTACCGCCAGCTCCGGGACCCGATCAAGGTGGTCGGTGCGGTGCTCGAGGGGCCGCAGTTCCATCCGGGGCGCACGGGCCGGAACCACCTGCGCGTGCTGGCACTGGCGGCGGGCCTGCCGCGGGCGCGGGTCGAGGAGGTGCTTCGGCTCGTCGAGCTCGACGGCGCCGGCGGCAAGCGCGTGAAGGCGTACTCGCTCGGGATGCGCCAGCGGCTCAGCCTCGCGGGCGCTCTGCTCGGCGACCCGGGGGCGCTCGTGTTGGACGAGCCGGCGAACGGACTGGACCCGCAGGGCATCCGCTGGCTGCGCGACTTCCTGCGCGGGCAGGCTGCGCAGGGGAGGACCGTGCTCGTATCGAGCCATGTGCTCGCGGAGATGGCACAGACCGTCGACGAGGTCGTGGTGATCAGCCGCGGGCGGCTCGTGGCGCAGGGCTCGCTCGAGGAGCTGACCGCCGGCGCCGAGGCGCCGATCTGGGTGCGGACGCCGGAGCCGGACCGGCTGCGGGCTGCCCTGACATCGCAGAACGGGGTGACGGCCCAGCCCGGTGAGATGCCCGGTGGCTGGCTGGCGGTGGGAGGCGCCTCGCTCGAGGCCGTGGGCACGACCGCGGCCGAGCACGGCATCGCGGTGTTCGAGCTGTACCGGCCCCGTCAGTCGCTCGAGAGCGTATTTCTCGAGCTCACCGGCGGCACGGAGGCAGGCTTGTGACGCGGCTGGTGCGCGCCGAGCTGCTGAAGCTGCGGACGACGCGGACGTTCTGGTGGCTCGGCGGCTCCGCGCTCGGCCTCGTGCTCCTTCTCGTCTCGCTGAACCTCGCAATCGACGACAGCCTCGGCAGCCGGACTGACGCCGAGTCGCTGCTGTCCACCGCCGGCATAGCCGGACTCCTCACACTCGTGCTGGGAGTCGTGGTCGGTGCCGGCGAGTACCGGCACGGGACGATCGCGTCGACGCTCCTCGTGACGCCCCAGCGGCTTCGCGCGGTGAGCGGCAGCGTGGTGGCGTGCTTTCTCGGCGGGCTCGCCATCGGGCTGGCGGCCGCCGGCTTCACGGCGGTCGTCGCGCTTCCGTGGCTGACCGCGAAGGACGCGGTCATGCCGTCGACCGGCGCGACGCTCGGGATCTTCCTGGGGGGAGCTGCTTACGCCGCGCTCGCGGCGGCACTCGGAGCCGCCCTCGGGGCACTGCTGCGGAATCAGGTTGCCGCCGTGGTGATCGTGCTGCTCCTCATCTTCGTGGTCGACCCCGCGGTGGCCTCTCTGTTCGAGAACGTCGGCCAGTTCACGCTCACGGGGCTCGGCATCGCCATGAGCGGCGGCGACGGCGACACCGACTTGCTGCCGCGCGGCCTGGCGGCCGTGATCTGGGCGCTCTACACGATCCTGCTGGGAGCGCTGGCGGTGCTGGTCACCGCGCGCCGCGACGTCTAGCGGTGGAGCCGCGCACGAGCAGCTCCGCGGGCAGGACGACCTGCCTGCGCGTAGGCCGGCCCTTGATCCGCATCTCCAGGAGCTCGAACGAGGTGGATCCGAGCAGCTCGGCGTCGAGGGCAACCGTGGTGAGCGGCGGCTCGAGCACGCGCGCGAAGTCCATGTCGTCGAAGCCGATGATGGAGAGCTGGTCCGGGACGCGGAGCCCGCGCTCGCGCGCTGCGAGGTAGAGGCCGGCGGCGATCACGTCGTCGTCGCAGAAGACGGCCGTGGGCTCCTGGTCCAGCAGCGGCCCGGCGTTGATGCGGGCGTCCTCGATGCTGATCGGCGTGAGCACGCGCGGTTGCTCGTCCGGGTCCAGGCCGGCCGCCCCCAGCACTCGGCGGCGGGCCTCCTCGCGATGCTGGAAGGTGAGTGCCCGGAAGGCCGCCGCGAGGTGGCCGATGCGGTGATGCCCGAGCGCGACCAGGTGCTCGAACGCTGCGGCGGCGCCCCCCTCGCCGTCGAAGCGCACCGAGGGACGGCCGCGCGCCTCGGTCTCCATGAGCACCACGCTCTCGTCGGGGCCGAGGGCCTCCGGGGCGGTCACCTCGAAGAGGAGGTAGCCGTCGACGGGTCCCGCCCTGAGCGCCTCGAACGACTGCGACTCCCAGTGCCGGTCGTTCTGCGTGTCGACGAGGATCACGATGTAGCCGGCAGCGGCCGCCGCGCGCTGCGCTCCCCGTAAGACGCGGCTGAAGAACGGATTGGTCATGTCGGGCACGAGCAGGGCGACGGCGCGCGACGCACCCAGCCGGAGCGCCTGAGCCGCAAGGTTGGGCCGATAGCCGAGCTCCCGAGCGCACTCGCGCACCCGATCCGCGGTGGCCTCCGAAACCCGGCCCCGGCCCTTGCCGGAGAAGACCAGCGAGACCGTGGATTGCGAAACGCCCGCACAGCGAGCGACATCGATGCTGGTGGGCCGGTCGATGGACGAATGCAACCACGCGGGGAGGTGGCGCGCGCGCGGGCGCGCGCTCAGGCCTCGGGACGCGGCGCGCTCAGGCCTCGGGACGCGGCGCGCTCAGGCCTCGGGACGCTGCGCGCTCAGGCCTCGGGACGCGGCGCGGTCAGGCCTCGGGACGCGGCGCGGTCAGGCCTCGGGGACGCGGCGCGGTCAGGCCTCGGG
>JBKPSR010000040.1:0-24536 GCA_046735115.1 Actinomycetota bacterium | reverse complement strand
GACGTGTTCCGCGCCCTCGCGCGGCAACGCCAGGCCCACGGCCAGCGGCGCGAGCGCACACAGCCCGAGCGTGGGCCGCCAGCCGAGCGGGAGCGCGAGCAGCGGCAGCGCCAGGCCGCTGATCAGGATCGCGGCCGGGATCCCGGACTGCTTGATCCCGAAGCCCAGCCCCTGCCGGTCCGCCGGGATCTGCTCGGCCACGTACAGGTTGATGGCCGGCTGGGTCACCGAGTTCGCCACGCCGGCCACCGCGAGCAGCACGAACAGCACGATCAGGGAGGGCGCGAGCGCCGCCGCGCCCAGTGACGCGGCCGTGACGAACACGCTGCGCCTCATCGCCGGGATCGCCCCTATGTGGTCGGCAAGTCGCCCGCCCCACCCGGCTCCGAACGCGCCCGCCAGAAAGAACACCGTCACGCCGGCCGCCACCGCCTCGACATGCACGTCGAGGTCGCGGTGGATCTGGAGCGCCAGCGCGCCGACGAGGAACCCGGGCAGGACGCTCGCCGCGCCGGTGGCGACCGACAGGCCTAGCCGCGCTGCCACTCGACCGGCCCCGCCGTCAGCACGTGGCTGCCGAGCGGCCGCCCGAGCACCTCCTGTGCCGCCCGCGCCGCCTCGACGACCCGAGCGAGATCGATCCCCGTCTCGTAGCCCATCTCATGGAGCATCGAGACCAGGTCCTCGGTCGCGACGTTGCCCGTCGCGCCCGGCGGTACCGGGCATCCGCCCAGCTCGCCGAACGAGCTCTCGAAGCTCCGCACGCCCGCGCGCAACGCGCCCACCACGTTCGCGAGGCCCTGGCCGCGCGTGTTGTGGAAGTGGCCGGTGAGCTCGACGCCGAGGTCGAGCCCATCGAAGAAGCGCTCGACCTGCGCGGGGTTCGCCATGCCGGTCGTGTCGCCGAAGGAGATCTCCTCGCAGCCGGCGTCGATGAGCCGGCGCGCGATCTCGAGGACGCGCTCGCGCGCCACCTCGCCCTCGTAGGGACAGCCGAACGCGACCGAAATCACGCCCTCGCAGCGGAGTTCCTCCTCACGCGCGCGGGCGATCACTCGCTCGAGGCCGGCGAGCGACTCCTCGATCGAGCGGTTCACGTTCCTGCGGTTGTGGGTCTCCGACGCCGAGAGGAACAGGTTCACCTCGTCGAAGCGGTCGCGCAGCTCCAGGGCGTTCTCGAGCCCGCGCTCGTTCGGGATCAGCACCGTGACCGCGACGTCGTCGGGAATGCCCGCGCGGCGCAGCACCTCGGAACCGTCGGCGAGCTGTGGGATCACGTCCGCGCGCACGAAACTCGTGACCTCGAGCCGCTTCACGCCCGTGCGCGCAAGCAGCTCGACGAGCCGGACCTTGTCGTCCGTGGCGATCACCTCGGGCTCGTTCTGGAAGCCGTCCCGCGGGCCGACCTCGCGGATCCGGACGTGTTCGGGCACGTTCAGATTCTGGCAAGGCCGCCGCTCACCCCGAGCGACTGGCCCGTCACGTACGAGGCGTCGTCCGAGGCGAGGAACGCGATCGCCGCCGCCACCTCGTCGGGATGGCCGAGCCGGCGCAGGTTCGTCGAGCCGATCATCGTGTCGACGATCCGCTTGCCGATGTCGCCGAGCTGCTCCGGCGCGGCCATCAGGAGCGGCGTCTCGATCGGCCCGGGCGCCACGGCATTCGCCGTGATGCCGTAGCGGCCGTTCTCGATCGCGATCGCCTTCGTGAAGCCGAGCACCCCGCCCTTGGCGGCGGAGTAGACCGCGGACCCGCTCGAGCCCACTCGCCCCGCCTCGGACGACACGTTCACGATCCGGCCGCGGCGGCGCTCCTGCATGCCGGGCAGGATCGCATGCGTGCAGGCGATGACGCCCACGAGGTTCACCTCGAGCACCCTTCGCCAGAGCGCCTCATCGGTTGCCGTGAACCAGTTCCACTCGTCGTAGCCGGCGTTGTTCACCAGGATGTCGACGGCGCCCAGCTCCGCCTCCGCCGCCTCCAGGGCGGCCCGGACCGAGTCGGTCGAGCGCACGTCGAGCTCGAACGCGGCGCCGTCGATCTCGCCCGCAACCTCGCCGGCGCCGCCGAGGTTCAGGTCCGTGACGGCCACGCGCGCCCCCTCGGCGGCGAGCCGGCGACAGGTCGCGGCGCCGATGCCCGACGCCCCGCCGGTCACGAGGGCTGTTCGATCCGCGAGTCGCACGGGCAGCCGGGCAGACTACCCGCAATGGATTCCGTGGTGGTGCTGTCCGGCGGGACCGGCGGGGCGAAGCTCGCGCGCGGGCTGCTGGACGCGTGCGACAACCTGACCGTGGTCGCCAACACCGGCGACGACGTCGACATCTACGGCGTCCACGTCTCCCCCGACCCGGACCTCGTGACCTACTGGCTGGCCGACGAGATCGACGAGCGTGGCTGGGGGCTGAGGGACGACAGCTGGCGCGTGATGGAGGCGTTCGAGCGCGCCGGGCGGCCCCACTGGTTCCAGCTCGGCGACCGCGATCTCGCGATGTGCCTGCTCCGCACCGAGCGGTTGCGCGCCGGCGAGACGCTCACCCGGGCACACGAAGCGGTAGTCGACGCCATGGGCGTCGAGGCGCGCGTGCTGCCGATGAGCGACCAGCCCGTGTCGACGTGGGTCCGCGTGGACGGGCGCGAGCTGCCCTTCCAGGAGTTCATGATCGTCGAGCGGGCTGAGGGGGCGATCGAGCGAGTCGAGCTGCGCGGCCTCGAGCGCGCACGCCCGTCCGACGCCGTCCTCCAGTCCGTCGCCGAGGCGGAGGCGATCGTGATCGGGCCCTCGAACCCGGTCATCTCCATCGGCCCGATCCTCGCCCTGCCGGGGATGCGCGAAGCCCTGCATGCCGCGCCGGCGCCTGTCGTGGCGGTGAGCCCGTTCGTGGGCGGGCGCGCCCTGAAGGGACCGACCGAGCCCTTCTGCGAGCAGGCCGGGGTGGAGACGACCGCCGCCGGGATCGCCCGCGCTTACCGTGACGTGATCGACGGCGTGGTGGCCGACGAGTCCCCGAACGGCGGGGACGAGCTCGTGACCGACACGCTAATGCCGACGCCCGCGCACCGCGCCCGGCTCGCGCGCGAGGTGCTCGACTTCGCGACCTCCCTCCGCGACACCCGCTAGGCTCGCGGCGAGCGCTGTGAGAACGCTTGGGATTCTTCCAGTAAAAGGCTTCGGCGCTGCGAAACAACGCTTGGCCGGGTCGCTCGGCGCGGGCTCGCGCCAGGCCCTCGCGCAGGCGATGTTCTCCGACGTCCTCGGCTCGATCCGCCGCGTACCGGGGCTCGATGCGATCGCGGTCGTGACTTCCGACCACACCGCGGAGTCCGCCGCCCGCGCCCACCGGGTGCTCGTCCTGCCCGACACCGCTAACGCCGGCCAGTCCGCGGCGGCGCTGATCGGGATCGCACACGCCGTGGACGAGGGCTACGAGCGCGTACTGCTCGTGCCCGGCGACACGCCGCTCGTGCGCCCCGGCGACCTCGTCGGCCTGCTGGCCGCCGGCCAGGGGATCGTCATCGTCGCCGACCGTCACGGCACCGGGACCAATGCGCTGCTGCTGAGCCCGCCCGACGCGATCGAGCCGAGCTTCGGGGAGGGCAGCTTCGCCCGCCACCTCGCGGCCGCCGAGCAGGCCGGTGTGCCGTACCGAGTGGAGGAGATCCGGACGCTGGCGCTCGACGTCGACACGGCCGAGGACCTCACCGAGCTGGTGGCGGAGCTGGGGGCCCGTCGCGGCCAGGCACCCTCGACCCGCGGCGCGCTGCGCCAGCTCGACCGCGCCGGCGCCTGGCCCGTCCGGGTGCCGCAGGCGTCGGCCTGAGCACGTTCAGCGTCACCGCGCTCGCGCCGCTGCCCGCCATCCGGCCGGGTGACGACCTCGCGGGACTGATCGCCGCCGCCGCGCCGGAGGACCTCGCCGCATCGGACGTCCTGGTGGTTGCCCACAAAGTCGTCTCGAAGGCGGCCGGCAGGGTTCGCCACCTTGCCGAGGTCGAGCCCGGCGAACGCGCGCGGGTGCTCGCGGCCGAGCACCGCAAGGACGCCCGGTTGGTTCAGGTGGTGCTGGACGAGTCGGCCGAGGTCCTGCGGGCCGTGAACGGCACGCTGATCTGCGTGACACACCACGGCTTCGTGTGCGCGAACGCGGGGGTGGACCAGTCGAACGCGTCAGGCGAACGCGACGAGGTCGTGCTTCTGCCGGAGAATCCCGACGGCGCGGCGGCCTCGCTGCGGTCGGGCCTCGAGGCCGCGCGCGGCGTGCGGCCGGCTGTGGTGATCGCAGACTCGTTCGGGCGCGCGTGGCGGCTCGGCCAGACCGACGTGGCGATCGGTGCGGCAGGGCTCGCCCCGCTCGATCAGTGGATCGGCCGCAAGGACGCCTTCGGGCGCCCCCTGCGCGTGACCTCGATCGCGGTGGCCGACTCGATCGCAGCCGCCGCCGACCTCGCGCGCGCAAAGGACTCGCTCGAGCCGGTCGTGCTCGTGCGCGGGCTGGCACGCTGGGTGACGAGCGACGACGGGCCGGGCGCCGCGGCGCTGCGCCGCCCGGCCGAGCAGGACCTGTTTCGGTAGTGCGCAAGCCGCGGGCGGTGCCCGCGGCGCTGCGATGCTCTTAGCCGACGGGCTCGAGGCCGCCGGGCTCGCGCTTGCCGGGCGTCTCGATGATGGCGAGGTAGAGGAAGCCTGCGACCAGTGCGCCGATCACGGGCGCCAGGATGTACACGAGCAGGAAGGTGTCAGCGCCGCCGAAATCGCCCGACACGATCGCGGGGCCGAAGCTGCGAGCAGGGTTGAGGCCGGCGCCCGTCAGCGGCCCAAGCACCATGACCCCCATGCCGAGCGCCGTGCCGATCGCCAGAGCCGCCCAGTCCTTGGTCGCGCGCGGGTTGACGGCCACGCCCACTATCACCCAGACCAGGAAGAAGGTGCCAATTCCCTCGACGAACATGCCGGGCAGGATGTCGCCACCGATGCGGTCTGAGACTGACGGCGTGCCGTAGTTCACTGCCTTGCCCTCGTCCAAGAGGAGTGCCTTCGTCAGCAGCGCGCCCGCAACGCCGCCGGCAAACTGGGCGACGATGTAGATGGCCGCGTCGGCGGGCTTGATCTGGCGCAGCACGGTCATCACACAGGTCACAGCCGGGTTGAAGTGAGCTCCGCATATGACCGCGAGCGTCTGGACGAGGCCGAACAGAAGGAACGCGTGCACCAGCCCGATGACCGACCAGTCGATGAAGCTCCGCGGATTGGTGGTCACGTACAGCGAGACCACGGCCGTGACGAAGAAGACGAGCAACAGCGTGCCGACGAACTCGGCGATATAGGCCGCGGGCCCACGGTCCTGCACTTCGGTCACCTCCGGGGATTCACGTTCCGCTCGTAGTGTTCGCCGCCTTGCGTCGATTCCTTTCCCTTCTTGCGCTGCTGGCCTGCCTCGCCGGCTGCGGCGGCGACGACTCCGGCGGCGGCTCCGAGCGCGGCACGATCGCGCTCGACTTCCAGCCGAACGCGGTGCATGCCGGCATCTACGCGAGCGGCCTGAGGATCCGCGTGCCCGCCGCCAGCACCGACTCGCTGAAGCTGCTCGCCGCGGGGCGCGCCGACATGTCGGTCGTCGACATCCACGACCTCGGCCTGGCGCGCCAGGCGGGTAACGACATCGTCGGAGTCGGCGCGCTCGTGCAGCGCCCGCTCGCCGCGGTGATCGCTCGCGGCGACGACGTGCGCCGCCCGCGCGATCTGGAGGGGAAGCGGGTCGGGGTGACCGGCCTGCCGTCGGACGAGGCGGTGCTGCGGGCGGTGATCGAGCACGACGGCGGCGACTACGACCGCGTCAGGAAGATCACAATCGGCTTCTCCGCCGTGCCGAGCCTGATCGCGGGGAAGGTCGACGCGGTCGTCGCGTTCTGGAACGCCGAGGGAGTCGCGCTGCGCCAGCGGGGCGTGAAGACGCGCGAGTTCAGGGTCGACGACTACGGCGCGCCGCGCTACCCGGAGCTCGTGCTGGTCGTGAAGCGGCAGACCATCGAGGAGCACGAGTCGCTGGTGGACGACATGCTCGGCGCCATCGACGAGGGCACGGACAACGCGCTGCGCGACCGGGGCGAGACCGTCGCGACGCTCGTCCGCGCCTCGGGCGCCGACGAGCCGCTCCTGCGCGCGGAGCTGAGGGCGGTGGCGCCCGCGCTGCAGCCGCCCGTAGAGCTGAACATGCACGCGCTCGAGGGCTGGGCCCGCTTCGACGCCCGCTTCGGGATCCTCCGCAGCGAGCCGGACGTGAGCCAGGCGTTCTTCGTTCGGTAGCTTCGCCTCCCATGAACATCACCGGCGTCGACTTCATAACCGTCCCCACCCGCGACTTCGAGAAGGCCGACCAGTTCTACGGCGACGTGCTCGGGCTCGAACGCTCCAAGCGCTGGGGCAGCATGCCCGCGCGCGAGTACGAGACCGGCTCGCTGACGATCGCGGTCATGCAGTCGGACGCGTTCGGGGTCGAGTGCAAACCGCACTCACACCCGATCGCCCTCCACGTGGACGACGTGGCCGCCTCACGCGAGGAGCTCGAGGGCAAAGGCGTTCAGTTCGCGCAGGACACCATGGACAGCGGCGTGTGCCACATGGCCCACTTCGCCGACCCTGACGGCAACCGGCTGATGCTCCACCATCGTTACGCGCCGAAGGACGCGCGCCCGACGGCCGCCTAGAGCAGCGTCTCCACCAGCACGGCCGCCTCGCGCGCCATGCGCGAGCGCGGCACCACGCGCTCGAAGCCGGCCTCCTCCGCGCGGCGCCGCACATCCTGCTCGACGTGCGAGTAGAAGGCGAGCCGCGGGATGCCGGCGTCCGCCGCCTGCGCGATGCGCGCGTCGGGCTCGTCGGTCAGGTCCACCACGAGCACGTCGGCATCCTCCCCAGCGCCTACCGGCTCATGCCCGGCGGCCCGCAGCGCGCCCTGCAGCTTCGACCCGAACAGCAGGTCCGGGCAGAGCAGCGCCACGCGCGCCACGCCCGGCCGCCTACTGCGCGCGGCGCCGGTTGAACTCCTGGCGCACGGACTCGGGCCGGCCCCACATCTGGACCACCTCGACACGGCCCGAGCGAGCCTCGCGCAGGACCAGCTCGCCCGCGATCCCCTCGTGGTCGAGGAGCGCGAGCGTGCCGTGGACCGTCTCCGGCGCGGCGGCGTGCCCGAACTCGTGCGCCGAGCGGAGGCGCCAGTGCCAGTCGTGCTCCGAGTAAGGCATGGCGTTGATCTGGACGAGCAAGGTCGCCGCGTCGTTGTAGCGCGTCTCGTCGGCGATCCGCAGGTCCAGCTCGAGATGAGTCCAGTCGGGCGGGAGCGACGCGAGGACGGCATTGAAGTCTTCTGCAAGCGCCACGGCGAGATACGTTACCCGGCCGGCCCCACCCGCATCGCGCGCGCGAGCTGGTCGCCCAGCGCGTGCTCGCGCCCGTTGGCCCGAACGGTGAGCGGCCCGCCGAACGGCTCGCGCCCCACGAGCTCGACCTCGTCACCGGGCGCGATGCCGCGCTCCGACAGGTAGCGCAGCATGTCGGGATTCGAGTCGGAGACCCTCGAGAAGATGCCGCGCTCTCCGGGGCGAAGGTCGGACAGCGCGCGCGTGGGAGATTCGTCGATCTCGCCGTCGCGGGTCGGGATCGGGTCCCCGTGCGGGTCGTGAGTGGGATTGCCGAGCTTCGCGGCTATCAGCTCCGACAGCTCCGGCGAGATCGCATGCTCGAGCTTCTCGGCCTCCTCGTGCACACGGTCCCACGGCATGCCGAGCGCCTCGGCGAGATAGAGCTCGAGCAGGCGGTGGTGACGGAGCACCTCGAGCGCCACACGTTCGCCCGCGGGAGTGAGCTGCACGCCGTGGTAGGGCTCGCGCGAGGCAAGCCCAATCGACTCGAGCCGCTTGACCATCGCGGACGCGGACGCCGGCGAGACGTGGAGCCGCTCGGCGATCGCCGAGGTCGAGACGGGCGCCTCGCTCCGCTGCGCGATCGACCAGATCGCCTTGGCGTAGTCCTGGACCGCGTTCGAGATCTCGACGGCGTCGGTTCGCGTCGCGGCCATCACGGCGTCCCCTTCGCGGTATCCATCACAGCGACACCAGCAGGCCGGTTACGAACATGACCGCGAGGCCGGTGAGCAGGCCCGCGACGGCGAGGGGGTGCAGCAGCCGTCCGGCGGTGTCGCGGACCTGCGGTGCGATCTGGACGATCACCTGGGCGATCGCGCCTGCCCCGACGCCGAACATGAGCGCCGCGAGGCCCGGCTGGTAGGCCGAGGCGCCGATCCAGGCCCCGAGGATCGCGGGCGCGCCGGCGATCACGCCGAGCAGCGCGAGCCGCGTAACCCGCGCCGCGCGCTCCCTCGCCACCGGGGCGACGATCGCGAGCCCCTCGGTCGTGTTGTGGAGCGCGAAGCCGACGACGAGGCTCGCGCCGAGGGCGAGCGAGCCGATCGCGTAGGCGGACCCGATCGCAAGCCCCTCGCCGAGGTTGTGGAGCCCGATCCCGATCGCGACGAGCAAGGCGGCGTGGTAGCCGAGCCCGGCGGCGCCGTCGCCACGCTCGGGCGTCTCTGCGCCGGTTTCCCGATCCGCCGCCGCGGCGCGCCGGCCGCGCAGCCACGCATCGACGCCGGCCAGCCCGAGGAACGCCGCGGCCGCGCCGAGCCAGACGAGCGCAGCGCCGCCGAAGGCCTCCGCGCCGGTCTGGGCGATGTCCGTGCCCTCGAGCAGCGCCTCGATCCCGAGGAACCCGAGCAGCCCGATCGTGAACGCGAGCAGGAACCGGATCCAGCGCGCGTCGACGCCTCTGACCCACGGCAGCCACAGCATCCCGATCGCGACCGGGATGACCCCCACGTACAGGCCGATCAGCGCCATAAGGCCGTAGAAGCCGAGGTCGGCGCCGGGCGTCTCGGTCGCGGCGGTGATCGTGTGATCGATCGTCACCCCGGTGTCGGTGAGCAGCCTGACCTCGTAGTCCTCGCCCTCGATCCACGGGTATTCCACGTCGATCTCGGCACCGCGCAGGCGGCCGATCTCGTCGTCCGTCCCGGTGAAGGGCGCGAAGCCGTCGTTCACGATCACCTGCCGGACCCGGACCGGATCGGGGCCGTCGTTCCGCACGTGCAGCTGGATCTCGCCCGGCTTCAGCACGGTCCGCTCGACCGAAAGCTTCTCCTGCGGCACGCCGATCCTGTTGAGTCCCGGCGCGTCGAGCACCACGAAGAGGGCGATCGCGACGGCCAGCACCGCGAGCGGCGCGACGCCCGCGAGCCACGGCGGCCGCCGGGTGGCGCGTGCGGTGGCCGCCTCCATCAACGAGCTCCACCTGAGGCGCGGAGGCCGAGCAGGCCAAGGACGCAGGGCCGAAGGCTTGGTGGGCCAAGCCGAGGGGCGAGGACGCCGGGATGCGACGGCATCCGCGTCATCCGGAGACCTCGAAGAAGCCCATCCAGCCGAGCTCGGCGAATTCGCTTACGTGGGCGTGGAACATGTACCGACCCGTGTACGGGAAGCGCAGCTCGAGGATGCCGCGCTCGCCCTGGCCTTGGATCACCGTGTCGGTGAAGTCGCGCGGCTCGAGCCGGGTGCCGGTCGGGAAGTAGTCGAAGAAGTTGGCATGGATGTGGAACGAGTTCAGGAGATCGAACTCGAGCACGTTCACCAGGTAGATCCGGACGAGCTGGTCGCGCCTCACGACCACCGGGCGGTGCAGGAACGCGAAGGCGACGGTGTTGACCGCGTAGACCTCGTTCGAGCGGTCGAAGTTCGTGTCGAAGCCGTTCATCACCATCACGAGCTCGTCGGCCTCGGCGCGGCCCTGTTTCGGGTCGATGACGAACGCGCCGTAGAGGCCCTTGGCGATGTGCTCGGCGAGCGGCATCGAGTGGCAGTGGTAGAGGTGAAGACCGAACGGCCTGGCGTCGAACTCGTAGGTGGTCGACTCGCCCGGCTGGATGTCACCCGCGCCCACGCCGGGCACGCCGTCCACCCTCGCGGTGTGGATCCCGTGAAAGTGGACCGTGTGCGGGTGCTGGGCGCCGTTCGTGAAGCGGATCCGGAGCCGCTCGCCCTCGCGGGCGCGCAGCGTCGGCCCGGGCACGCGGCCGTTGTACGCCCAGGCCGTGTACTTCACCCCCGGCGCGACCTCGATCGTCTTCTCCTCGGCCACGAGATCCCATTCGCGAACGCCGCCCACCAAGCGCCCCTCGTCGAAGTCGCGCAGGATCAGCTGCGGGTCGAAGCCGTTCACGCGAGGGTCGACGGTGCCGACGGCGCCCGCGTGCAGCGGATGCATGACGGTCCCCCCGCCCCCGTGGACGTCGTGCCCGCCGCCATGCCCGTCCTGCGCGAATGCCTCGTCCACGGCGTGGTGAAGGCCCTCGTGTGGGATGACCTGGTGGAGCCCCATGGCCGCGCTGGCGCCGGCTGCACCGCCCAGCAGCCTGCGCCGCGAAAGTTTGCCTTGACCAATCTTCATTGTTAGTCGTGCCTAAAAGTACACTAGGTGCGTGATCGCAACAAGCGACTACGAGCACGTAACCGAGTCGGCCGGGCTGGTCGACCGGTCGGACCGCGCGAAGTTCCTGGTGCGCGGCGGCGAGGCCGCCGACTTCCTCCAGGGACAGGTCTCGAACGACGTCGAGGCGCTCGCGCCGGGCAGCGGCTGCTACGCCACCGTCCTCTCACACAAGGGCAAGCTCCGGACGGACCTGCGAGTCCTCCGCGGCGAGGACTGGTTCTGGCTCGACACCGAGGCCATCGGACACGCGGTGATCGAGCACATGCTGCGCACCTACTCGCTAGGGCGCGACGTCCAGTACGAGGACGTGACCGAGACGCGTGCGCTCCTCTCGCTGGTGGGACCGGCCGCTCGCCAGCGGCTCGATGCCGCGCCGCCGGATGAGGAGCATTCGTTCGTGACGGGAGAGCACGGCATCTACGTCGCGGCGCTGCACGGCGTCGACGTGATCTGCGAGCCGGGAACGGAGCTCGGCGTCGAGCCCGTCGCGGAGGAGGCCGCCGAGTGCCTCCGGATCGAGGCCGGCCGGCCGCGGCTCGGCTTCGACATGGACGCGGAGACGATGCCCCAGGAGGCCGGCATAACCGAGCGCGCCGTCAGCTTCACGAAGGGCTGCTACGTGGGCCAGGAAACCGTCGCGCGCCTCCACTACAGGGGCAAGGCGAACCGCCACCTCCGCGGGCTCCGGCTGTCCGAGCCCGTTGAGCGCGGCACGGAGATCGTGCTGGGCGACAGGGTCGTCGGCCGGGTCGGCTCGTCGTGCGTCTCCCCGAGGCTCGGCCCGATCGCGCTTGCGCTCGTGCGCCGCGAGGCCGACCCGGGCGCCACCGTCCAGATCGGCGGCGCATCGGCGCAGGTCGTCGGTCTACCCTTCGCGCTTGGCTGAACCACGGCGACCCACGAGCCGGCACGGGCTCTCACCCGACAGCCCGCTGCTCGGCCACGGCCCTTGGCCCGAGGGCTACGACCACCAGACCGGCGTGCTCGATCTGCCGGCGCCGGCGTCCGAGGAGGAACCGGCCGACCTGCGTGAGCTGCGCGGCCTCGTCCCCGCCGCCGAGCCCGGCCGCGAGCTCGACGATTGGGGGCGCTCGCAGCGCATCTTCGACCTGGTCGAGCCGCTGCTCGACTTCTACTACCGCCACTGGTTCCGGGTGGACGTCGAGGACATCGAGAACGTGCCGTCGTCCGGCGGCGCGCTGATCGTGTCGAACCACTCCGGCGCGCTGCCGCCGGACGCGCCGATGATCATGCAGGCGATCCGCCACGAGCACCCGCGCCCGCGGCCGCTCTACATGCTCGGCGAGGACTGGTTCAAGGGCTACCCGGGCGTCGGCATGCTCGCGAACAAGATCGGACTGGTGGGCGCCCACGCTGCGAACGCCCAGCGGCTGCTGCGCGACGAGGAGCGTCTCGTCCTCGTCTTTCCCGAGGGCCAGAAGGGCAGCCGCAAGCTCTACTGGCAACGCTACAGGCTGCGCCGCTTCGGCCGCGGCGGGTTCGTGCGCACGGCGATGCGGGCCGGCGTGCCGATCGTCCCCGCGGCCGTCATGGGCGCCGAGGAGGCGATGCCGATCTTCGCCCGCGTGCCGCTCCTAGAGCGCCTGACCGGGCTCATCTACTTCCCGGTCAACCACGCCTTTCCGCATTTCGGGCCTGCCGCGGGCCTGATGTACCTGCCGGCGAAGTTCAGAATCCGCTTCCTCGAGCCGATCGACCTGGCCGGCTACGGGCCCGAGGACGCCGACGACATCGCCCTCGTCGGGCGGCTCTCGGAGCGCATTCGGCTGCGGATTCAGGAGGAGCTTGACGATCTCGTACTGGCGCGAAGATCGGTCTGGTTCGGTTAAGTTCCACTGTCGTGGTGAAGACGGTTCGAGCCTGCACCGGGCTGGCCATCGCCGCTGTGCTTGTGGCCGGGTGCGGCGGAGAGGACTTCAAGAACGAGCCGCGAGCGCCGATCCGCGAGGCGCTCACCGGCGTGATTCAGGCCGACGCCGTGACGGTCTCGCCGTCGAAGCTCGGCGCCGGCCCGGTCGAGATCACGATCTCGAATCAGACCGAGGCCAAGCACTCCATCACGCTCGAGGGCAAGTCCGTCGTGGAGCGCGGCGGCCAGGTGGAGCCGGGCGGCACCGCGACGATCCAGAAGACGCTCCAGCCCGGCACCTATGAGGTCAAGGCCGGCTCGACGAAAGCCGTGCGCAGGGAGATCCGCCCGGCGGTCCTCACCATCGGCAAGGAACGCGAGAACTCCAACAACGACGTGCTCCTGCCCTAGAGCTCGAGCTGGTCGTCCGCCGCGGCAGCCGCGTTCTCGCCTGCGGGGCGCACGAGCGTGTCGATCTCCTGCAGAAGGCCCCGTACCCGCCCCGTCATGCCGTCGACGTGCTCGTAGGCCTTGTCGATGTTTGTCTTGGCCGCCGTCAGCTGCTGCTTGACCTTGCGCTCCTCGGCAAGCGCCGCGAGCGCCCGCTCGGCGGCGTCGCTCACCGCGCTCGCGTCGATCCCGTCGGCGTCCGAGCGCTTCATCAGGACGCGCGCCCGCGCGAGCCGGTAGGCGATCTCCAGCGCCAGCGTGCCCACGTCCGGGTCGAGCGCGACCAGGAGCTTGTCGCCGTTGTACTCGCGAAGCGGCTCCATCTTGGCCGGAATCTCGGCCTCGGTCGGCACGACCAGGACCCCGAAGTCGGCGCTCCGCTCGGCCATCGCCTGGTCGAGCTCGCCGAGCGCCTTCGGCCCGGACAGCCGGCGGTCCTTCGCCTCGATCACGATGCGGCCGCGCGCCGGCCCGTTGCATGCATCGATGGCCACCACCACGTCGCCGACCTTGCCCGTTGCCTCCTTGAGGTCGCCCACGGCCTCGGCCACGTCGCCCTGAGCGAGCGCGATCGCGTCGACCGCGTCCGCCACGGCCTCCTCGAACGTCCTCCCCTTGGCGGTGCCGCGCTCGCGCTCGGCATCGACCTCCTCGAGCTTGTCCTTCTCGAGCCGCAGCGCCTGCAGCTGCTTCTCAAGCTCGGCCAGCTGGCGAAGCAGTTGCCGCTGGGTCTCGTGCTGGCGCTCTTCGTGCGCATGCTGCCGCTCCTCCGCGGCCTTCAGCACCCGGATCGTGCCCGCCTTGAAGTCCGCCAGCGGGTTGCTTCCGTCGGCGGAAGAGAACTGCTTCATCAGGTCGTCGCGCGAGCGTGCGAGCGTCTCCTGAACGAGCTCGCGCACACGGTTTTGAACCGAAGTCGCACTCCCGTCCGAGAACAGCGTCTCCAGTTCACGGTGCAGGTGGCCGTTCTCCGGCCCGAAGACCTCCTCGACGCGCTCGTTGAAGTACTCGGCCACCTGGCGGGCCCGGTCGGTGAACTGCGAGTTCAGCTCCAGGGCGGCCTTCTCGAACTCGGTCTTGACGAACTCCGCGTTGGCGCCGGCCTGCTCGCGGTCGAGCACCCGCGCGCCGATCACGACCGCGTCGCGCACGGTCTTGACCGGGTCGTCCCCGTGCTCCTCGCGCGTGCGCACGAGCCGCACGGTGCATTCGTCCTCGACCACGAGCCCGTCGATTGCCACGTGATCCCCGATCACGCGGACGTGAGGCTGCCTGAGTGGTGTGGCGGCTTCCATGTGGACTGACGAGCGTACGCCGGGGTCCCGACGGAACGGCCCGGCTCATGCAGCGCGGCGGCACTCAGGCCCCGTACACGCTGGGCAGATGCCCGACCTGGTGCGGCACCACCTCGCGCGCGAGGCGCTCGGCCGGCCGACCCTCGATCAGCGGGCGCACGTCGTCCATTGTGAGCAGCAGGCTGACGCTGGTGGCGATCTGGAAGTCGGCCGCACTGCGCTCCGCACCGCCGATCACCCCCCGCCCGATCAGCTCGTCCACGCGGTCGACGAGGCCGGGCAAAGCGGCAAGGTCGCGCTCGGCGGCCTCGTCGCTGGCCCTGTTTACGCGGCGGGACGCGGCGGCGATCAGCGGCGCCACCGGCGCGACGAGGCCCACCGGCACGCCGAGCCTGGCGTCCTCGAGGTAGCTGCGCAGCGCGGAGCGGTCGTGCTTCAGGGCATTGAGGGTGAGCCGCCGCGGGACGGGCTGAAGGACCTCGTCGCCCCAGGCGTCGGCTGCCTCGACCTCGCGGCGCTTGTCCGGGTCGGGCGGGAACAGCGGCGGCGAGGGGATAAGGGCGTCGAGTGCCAGCGCGATGTCCGTGCTGCCCTGGACCTTCGCGCCGTCGATCCTGATGGCCGGCACGGTCTTCCGCGGGTAGCCGAGCGCTCTCAGAAGCGCCCGATGGGTGACGGTCGGCAGGTCGACGCGCCGGTACTCCACGCCCTTGTGCCGCAGCATCAGCTCCGCCGCGAGGGACGGATGCGAGGCGGCCACACCGAAGAGCGTCGCACGCACGCCGCGATCCTAGGCGGGTGGGTCGAGTTTGTACCCACCTCGGTACAAATCGACCAACCCATCGGCGCCGACTGCCGGCCGCCGCGTCGGGGCCCCTCGATGCCGCTTTTAGTCCTGCTTTAATGCTTGTTTGCAATACTTGCTTGCGTGCAAGCATCTTCAGTAGACAATATCGCGGGCGCCGCCGGGCTCGACACCGTCGCCCGCGACCTCGGGCTCGTCGTCCGGCACCTGCTGTGGTCCACGAACCGCGAGTTCTTCACAACGCTCCAGGAGGCCGGAATCTCGTTCTCCCAGCTCAAGTGCCTGGGGCTTCTGACGGAGGCCGACGCGCAGCTGTCGCTCGGCGCACTCTCGGAGGAGACGGGTCTCTCCCTCGCCGCCATCAGCCGCGGCGTCGACGGGCTCGTCCAGCGCGGCGAGGTCAAGCGCACGGAGGACCCGGATGACCGCCGCTCCAAGCTGCTGACGGTCACGACCCGCGGCCGCAACACCTACGAGCGGCTCGCCTCGGTGCGCGCGGCCGGAGTAAAGCGCTTCACCGAGGAGCTTGCGCCGCAGGAGCGCGATGCGCTCGGCGCCGCGCTCCACCCGATCGTCGAAAGGCTGGCCCTATGACGGACCGAATCCGTCTGAACGAGGGGAATCGCCGCTGGTGGACGCTCGCGGCGATGTGCTTCGCCCTCTTCATGATCATGCTCGACAACACGGTCGTGAACGTCGCGCTGCCGTCGATCCAGAAGGATCTCGGCGCGTCGCTCTCGAGCCTCGAGTGGACAGTCAACGCCTATACGCTGACCTTCGCCGTCCTGCTCGTCACGGGCGGCCGGCTCGGCGACATCCTCGGCCGCCGCCGCATGTTCCTCTTCGGCGTCGTCGTCTTCGCGGTGTCCAGCGCAGCCATCGGGCTCGCGCCGAATCAGGGCTGGCTCGTGGCCGGCCGCGCGATCCAGGGGATCGGCGCCGCGTTCATGATGCCGGCGACCCTCTCGATCATCACCGTCACCTTCCCGGCCGAGGAACGCGGCAAGGCGATCGGCACCTGGGCGGGCGTGTCCGCGCTCGCGCTGGCCATCGGCCCGGTCGTGGGCGGGGCGCTCACCGAGTACGTCACCTGGCGGGCGATCTTCTTCCTCAACCTCCCGGTCGCAGTGGGCGCCGTGGCCGTCACGCTGTTCGCCGCGCACGAGTCGCGCGACGAGAGCACGCGGCACACGATCGACTGGCCGGGCATCGCGGCCATCTCGGTCGGCCTCACCGCCCTCGTCCTCGCCCTCATCGAGGGCAACAGCTGGGGCTGGGGCTCGCCCGAGATCGTGTCGCTGCTCGTGACCGCCGCGATCGGCCTGGTGGCCTTCGCCGTCACGGAGCTGCGGGTGCGCGAGCCGATGGTCGACTTCTCGCTGTTCAGCTCGGCCACCTTCCTCGGCACGAACGCCGTCGCGTTCATCGTCTCGTTCGCGATGCTTGCGATGTTCTTCTTCACCGCGCTCTACATGCAGAACATCCTCGGCTACTCGGCGATCGAGGCCGGCGTACGCTTCCTGCCGTCGACGCTGATGATCGTCCTGATCGCCCCGCTCGCGGGACGGCTCACGGACAGGATCGGGCCGCGGCCGCTCATCACCGCCGGGCTCAGCCTGGTGACGGTGGCGCTGTTCCTGCAGACGCGTATCAACCTTCATACGGGTTACGGCCTGCTGCTCCCGGCGTTCGTCCTGATGGGGATCGGCATGGCCCTGACGATGTCCCCGATGTCCACCGCGGCGATGAACGCGGTGGCACCGCAGAAGGCCGGCGTGGCCTCCGGGATCCTGTCGATGAGCCGAATGGTCGGCGGCACCTTCGGGGTCGCCGCGCTCGGCGCGCTCTTCCAGCACCTGGCGCGCAACGAGCTGGCCGACTCGCTCGCCGGCTCGGGCATCGGCGCCGCCCAGCAGGAGCGGCTCGTGAATGCCCTCGGCACCGCGTCGGACGGCGCCCACCTGCCGCCGGTGGCCGCGGAGGCGGCGCACAACGCGTTCATCCACGCGCTCGCCAGCGGCATGTGGCTGTCGGCGGGCGTGGCGGCGACGGGTGTCGTCGTGGCCTTCCTGCTGATCCGTGGGAAGCCGGCCGCGCGCCCCGACGCGGCCACGCGGCCAGAGGCCGCCGCGATGACGGCCGAGGCGGCCTAGACGGCACGGTAATCTGCCGCCCCTCATGGCGGTGGATGTGAACAAGGTGTCGGAGCTCGGCGTCGAGCCCGGCGAGCTGCCGGCGAGCATGGCTGCCTGGGTGATCCGCGAGGAGCGCGAGGGCCAGCCGAAGGACGCCTTCCAGCTCGAGGAGATCGAGGTCCCGGAGCCGGGCGCGTTCGAGGTGATCGTGCGCGTGATGGCCGCCGGCGTGAACTACAACAACGTCTGGGCGGCGCTCGGCAAGCCGGTCTCGGTGATGCGCTACGGCGACCACCCCGAGTACGGACACCACATCGGCGGCTCGGACGCGTCCGGCGTCGTCTGGAAGGTCGGCGAGGGCGTCACGCGCTGGAAGCCGGGTGACGAGGTGGTGATCCACTGCAACGTCGCCTCCTACGAGGACCCCGAGGTGCACGGGCTCGACCCGCTGGCCGCGCCGAGCCAGATGATCTGGGGCTACGAGACCACCTGGGGCTCGTTCGCCCAGTTCACGAAGGTGCAGGCGCAGCAGCTGCTGCCGAAGCCCGAGGCGCTCACCTGGGACGAGGCCGCCTCCTACGGGCTCGTCTACTTCACCGCCTATCGGATGCTGATCACCCGGTGCGACCTCCAGGCCGGCGACCGCGTGCTGATCTGGGGCGCTGCCGGGGGGCTGGGGGTATTCGCGACACAGCTCTGCGCGCTGTCCGGGGCCCATGCCGTGGGCGTGGTGTCGAGCTCTGAGAAGGGCGGGCTCGTGAAGCAGCTGGGCGCCGTGGACTACATCGACCGCGGCGAGTTCGCCGGCATGATGCGCAGGGGCGGCGAGACGCCCGACGAGGAGAAGGCGCGCTTCAAGGTGTCGCGCGAGTTCTCGAAGCGCGTGAAGGAGATCCTCGGCGACCAGCCCGACGTCGTCTTCGAGCACGTCGGCCAGGCGACCTTCCCGACCTCGGTTTTCACCGTCAAGCCGTTCGGGAAGGTCGTGATCTGCGCGGGCACGACGGGCTACAACCTCGACTTCGACGTCCGCTACCTGTGGATGCGTCAGAAGCAGATCATCGGCTCGCACTTCGCCAACGCATACGAGTGCAACAAGGCGAACGACCTGATCGAGTCGGGTCAGATCCGGCCGGTGCTGTGGCGGACGCTCGGCTTCGACGGCGTGCCCGAGGCGCACCAGCTGATGCTCGAGAACAAGCATCTCGGGAAGATCTCGATCCTCGTCGGGGCCGACGAGGAGGGACAGGGCAAGACGGCCGAGGGGCCGGGCGCGATTCGCGCGGAGGTGGGCGCATGATCCAGGTGGAGATCCGCTGGCCGATCAACCCGTTCCGGGGCGACAAGTTCGCGGAGGGCTGGCTGCCGGCGGCCGAGCTGGCGCTCGACTACGGCGCCACGCAGTGGTCGTTCTGCCGTAACACCGATGGGCGCCTCGACTTCATCCAGACGGCGCTGTTCCCCTCGAAGGCGCACTGGGAGCGCTACTGGTACTCGGAGCGGCTGGCCGAGTACAGGATCGAGTTGGCCGGCTGCTACCAGGTGCCGATCCTGCCCACCTACTGGGACGTGCTCGGCGCGGGCGAGGCGGTCACCCCTGCTCGAGCGGCGCCATCGTAAGGCCCGCCTCCTTCAGGAGCGCCCAGTAGTGCTCGGCCGGCTCGCGCGCGCCGGTCCACACGATCGCCTGGCCCTTGTTGTGGATCGTGTTCGCGATCGCCATGCCGTCGTCGTAGGTGACTCCGGGCAGGGTCGAGGAGAGCGCGAAGGCCACGCCCTCGAACGTGTTGTGGTTGTCGTTCAGGACGATCACGCGCCAGTTGTCGTCGAGGCCGCGACCGGGCCCGCCCACGCGCGGCAGCTCGACCGTCTGGCCGCTCATTCGGCCTTCTTCCGCCAGTAGCGTTCGAGGCCCATGTAGAGCTGATTCGGCGGCGCCGCCTGCTCGAAGCACTCGACGGTCGCGAGATCGGTCGCGTCGAGCAGCTCCTCCTCCAAGCGAGCGATGAAGGTCTCTTCGTCCTTCATCCGCGCGCGCTCGGTCGAATCCATGAGCGCCGCGCGCATGCGGTGCAGGTGGTCTGTCACCTCGGTGACCTGCCCGAAATGAGTCAGCCCCAGCGTCTGCGGCTTCCAGCACACGAGGGTGTGCAGCGAGTCGAGCCATGCCTCCACGTCGATGTCGGGTGGCGGCGTGGGCGCGACGGTGTGGGCGAACGGCGGGATGCGCACGCCGGCAACGTCGCCCACGTAGGCGTCCCCGGTCGCCTCGTGGAGATATGAGACGTGGTGGGTGGCGTGCCCCGGCGTGTAGGCCACCCGAAAGCCCTCGATGGTCTCGCCGCCGCTCAACGTGGTGATCCGCTCCTCGGGGACCGGCGCCACCTCGCCCCACAGCTCCCACATGTCGTCACCGTAGAGGCGGCCGGCGCTCTGGAGCAGCTTGGAGGGGTCGATCAGATGCGGGGCGCCCACCTCGTGCACGTAGACCTTCAGCTTCGGATAGCGCCTACAGAGCACGCCGGTGGCGCCCGCGTGATCCAGGTGGATGTGGGTCAGGAGCAGCGCCCGCGGCTCGACCGGGCCGAGGCGGTCGACCAGCGTTTCCACGCAGGACGCGGGCCCGGGATCCACGATCACGCCGCCGATCTCGTAGGCGCAGATCACCCGGTCCCGCCCCAGGTGCAGCACGTCAATCGGGCGGCTCACAGGGTGCCGGACCATACAATCAGTTCCGTGGAAGAGCACAGGTTGCCCGAGCGCGACGCGCCCTGGGTGATGCGCACATACGCCGGTCACAGCACCGCGAAGGACTCGAACGAGCTCTACCGGAAGAACCTGTCGAAGGGCCAGACGGGGCTGTCGGTGGCGTTCGACCTGCCCACGCAGACCGGCTACGACCCCGACCACGAGCTCTCGCGCGGCGAGGTGGGGAAGGTCGGCGTGTCGATCGCGCACAAGGGCGACCTGCACGCGCTGCTCGACGGCATCCCGCTCGACGAGATGAACACGTCGATGACCATCAACGCCACGGCCGCCTGGCTGCTCGCCCTCTACCTGACCGTGGCGGAGGAGAACGGCGTCGATCGGCACTCGCTCCAGGGCACGACCCAGAACGACATCATCAAGGAGTTCCTCTCGCGCGGGACCTACGCCTTCCCGCCCGAGCCGTCGATGCGGCTGATCACGGACATGATCGCCTTCACCGTCGACGACGTGCCGCGCTGGAACCCGATCAACATCTGCTCGTACCACCTGCAGGAGGCGGGTGCGACGCCGGTCCAGGAGGTCGCGTACTCGCTCTCCACGGCACAGGCTGTGCTCGACCGGGTCCGCACCCGCGTGCCGGACGAGACCTTCCCGCGGGTGTTCGGCCGGCTCTCGTTCTTCGTGAACGCCGGGATCCGGTTCGTCGAGGAGCACGCGAAGCTGCGGGCGATGGGCCGGCTCTGGGAGGAGCTCGGGCGCACGCGCTACGGCGTGGACGACGAGCGGCTGCTGCGGTTCCGCTACGGCGTCCAGGTGAACTCGCTCGGGCTGACCGAGTCGCAGCCGGAGAACAACATCATCCGGATCGTGCTGGAGGCGCTGGCCGTGACGATGGGCCGCGAGGCGCGCGCGCGGGCGCTGCAGCTGCCGGCCTGGAACGAGGCCCTCGGCCTGCCGCGGCCCTGGGACCAGCAGTGGTCGCTCAGGATCCAGCAGATCCTCGCCTACGAGACGGACCTGCTCGAATACCCCGACATCTTCGAGGGCTCACGTGTGATGGACGGGCTCGTTGACGAGCTCGTGGAGGGCGCCCGCGAGGAGATGGCGGTCGTGGCGGAGCAGGGCGGCGCGGTCGCTGCCGTGCCTTACATGAAGACCCAGCTCGTCGAGTCGCACCGGGCGCGCGTCCAGCGCATCGAGAGCGGCGAGCAGAAGGTGGTCGGCCAGAACTGCTACACGGAGGCCGAGCCGTCGCCGCTGCAGGCCGCCGAGGACGGCGGCATCCTCCGCGTCGATCCGGCCGTCGAGGCCTCGTCGGTGGAGGCCGTCACCACCTGGCGCTCGGAGCGCGACGCCGCCGCGGTCGAAGCCGCCCTTGGGGCGCTGGGCGAGGCCGCCGCGGACCCCGAGGTCAACATCATGCCGGCGACCATCGAGGCCGCGCGGGCGGGGGTCACCACGGGCGAATGGGCCGCTGCCCTCAGAGAGGTCTTCGGCGAGTACCGCGCGCCGACGGGAGTCGGCGACGCCGCCGCGGCGCCCTCGGACGACTCGCTCACGGCGCTGCGGGACCGCGTCGAGGAGGTGTCGACGGCGCTGGGGCGGCGGATCAAGATCCTGGTCGGTAAGCCCGGGCTCGACGGGCACTCGAACGGCGCCGAGCAGATCGCCGTGCGCGCCCGCGACGCCGGGATGGACGTGGTCTACGAGGGGATCCGGCTCACCCCCGCCCGGATCGCGCGCTCGGCAGTGGACGAGGGCGTGCACGTGGTCGGGCTCTCGATCCTGTCCGGCTCGCACGCCGAGCTGATTCCGAGCGTTCTGGCCGAGCTGCGCCAGGCGGGCGCCGACGTGCCCGTCGTGGTCGGGGGGATCATCCCGCCCGCCGACGAGGTGGCTCTCATCGAGGCGGGCGTCGCGCGGGTGTACACGCCGAAGGACTTCGAGGTCAGTCGGATCATGGGCGACATCGTCTCGCTGGTGGCCGAGCGCAACGGCGTCGTGGCGGTCCCGTAGCGGCTCGATGACGCTCCTGATCGACGTAGTCACCGCCTCGCGGGAGGTGGCGGACACTCGTTCGCGCACGCGAAAGGTCGCGATCTTGGCCGAGCTCCTGGGCCGCCTCGAGCCGGGCGAGATAGTGCCGGCCGTGGGTTTCCTCGCGGGGGTGCCGCGCCAGGGCAGGGTCGGCGTGGGCTACGCGACCATCCACGGGCTCGAGCACGACCCCGCCGAGGAGCCCTCGCTTACGATCGACGACCTCGACGGCGCGATCACGGGGGTGCAGGAGACGACGGGTAGCGGATCCGCAGCCGGCCGCAGGCAGATCCTTAGCGACCTTCTCGACCGGGCCACCGGGGAGGAGGCCGGCTTCATTCGGCGGCTCTTCACCGGCGAGCTCCGCCAGGGAGCGCTCGCCGGGCTGATGGTCGACGCCGTGGCGAAGGCGGCCGGGGTGTCCAGCCCCCTCGCGCGGCGTGCCCTGATGCTCTCCGGAGACCTCACCCGAACGGCCGAGATCGCGATCGGCGAGGGAGAGGACGGGCTCCGCGGGGTTGGCTTCGAGATCTTCCGGCCGATCTTCCCGATGCTCGCCTCGACCGCCTCGAGCGCGCCCGAGGCGATGGCGAGTTTCGAGCGAGCCTCCGTCGAGTGGAAGCTCGACGGCATCCGGATCCAGATCCACCGCCGCGGCGACGAGGTGCGCGTGTATACGCGCAACCTGAACGAGATCACCGGCACGTTGCCGGGGATCGTGCGCGCGGTGCGCGGTCTGGACGTGACGCAGGCCGTGCTCGACGGCGAGGCGCTGTGGATGAGCGACGAGGGCCCGGCCGCCTTTCAGGACACGGTGTCGAGGATCGACAGCGAGGCACCGCCGGAGGGAATCGTGACCTTCCTGTTCGACGCGCTTCACGTGGACGGCGAGGACCTGCTCGACGCCCCGCTCGAGGAGCGCGCCGCGCGGCTCCAGGCGATCGCGCCCGAGCTGCGGATTCCGAGCGTGGTGACCTCGGACCCGGGCGTGGCGGAGCGCATGCTCGACGAGGCCCTCGACGCCGGGCACGAGGGCATCGTCGTGAAGGACGCGAGCTCCCGCTACAGCGCCGGGCGCCGCGGGAAGGCGTGGCGAAAGGTCAAGCCGGTGCGGACGTACGACCTCGTCGTGCTGGGCGCCGAGTGGGGTCACGGGCGGCGCCGCGGATGGCTCTCGAACCTGCACCTCGGCGCACGCGATCCGCGCACCGGCGAGTTCGTGATGGTCGGCAAGACCTTCAAGGGCATGACAGACGAGCTGCTCGACTGGCAAACGCAGGAGCTGGTCGCGCGCGAGCGCGAGCGGCACGGGATCGCGGTGATGGTGCAGCCCGAGCTGGTCGTGGAGATCGCGCTGGACGGCGTCCAGTCCTCGAGCCGCTACCCCGGCGGCGTCGCGCTGCGCTTCGCACGGGTGAAGCGCTACCGGCCCGACAAGGACGCGAGCGAGGCGGACACGATCGACGACCTGCGCGCCCTACTGCCAAGGGGTCAGACCCCTTGAGTCCCCCTCACTCAAGGGGTCTGACCCCCTGAGTGGGGGACGCTTAAGCTTCCGCCGCCGATGGCCACGGATCCTTCAGAGCTCGGGCGGCGCCTGCGTGAGGGCGATCGCACGGCGGCGGCCGCGGCCCTGAACGTGATCGAGAACCGGGCGGACCGGGAAGCGAGCGAGCGTCTCCTCCACGAGGTCTCGCCGGCTGCGCTGGGGCGCGAGCCGGGTGCCCACGTCATCGGGATAACGGGCCCGCCCGGGGCCGGCAAGTCCTCCCTCCTCTCGGTGCTGGTGGCGGAGTGGCGAGCGCGCGGCAGGACCGTGGCCGTGCTCACGGTCGACCCGAGCAGCAAGCGCTCGGGCGGCTCGCTCCTCGGCGACCGTGCCCGGATCGAGCACGACCCGCGCGACGACGGCGTGCTCGTCCGATCGACCGCCGCCGGCGGCCGCCTGGGCGGGCTGGCCGCCGCCACCCGGGAGGCGGTCGAGGCGCTGTCTCCCGCGTTCGACGTGGTGGTTGTGGAGACGGTGGGCGTCGGGCAGTCCGAGACCGACGTCGAGGACGTGTGCGACACGGTCGCGGTGGTGGTACAGCCGGCGTCCGGAGACGTGCTCCAGTTCCTCAAGGCCGGGATCATGGAGGTGCCCGACCTGCTTGTCGTGACGAAGGCGGACCTGGGCGACGCGGCCGCGCGCTCCCGCCGCGACCTCGAGCACGCGCTGAGGGCGGTGGGCTCGTCGGAGGTGCCGGTGCTGGCCGTCTCGTCGGTCCCGCCTCCGGCCTGCATCGGCGAGCTGGCGGACGCCCTCGAGGCTCACCGGGAGCAGACGGACCTGGCCGAGCGGCGCGTGCGCGCCCGCCGCGGAGCCGCGCTCAGGGAGTTCGCCGCCGAGCACGGCGACCGGGCGCTGCGCGACCTGGGCGGCCGACGCGCGGCGGAGAAGCTCCTCCAGGAGCAGGATCGCGGCGCAAGCGTGACCGACCTGCTGGCCGCCCTGGAGGCCGGCCGATGAGCAGGCGTCGCGACCGGCGGCAAGCCGGCGGCCGCCTCGACCGCCCCGACCGCGCCGGACGACCAGAACGCACCGGCCGACCGGGCGGTGCCGACCAACCTGGCGGCGCCGGCCAACCTGACCGCGCCGGCGGACCTGGCGGCGCCGGCCGTACCGACCGCCGTGGCCGCCCGGACGGTCAGGACC
>JBKPSR010000039.1:0-48089 GCA_046735115.1 Actinomycetota bacterium | reverse complement strand
GGCAGCACGCTCCTCGCGCTCCCGCTTCAGGTAGAAGAGGCTGTAGTCCACGCCGACGGCCATGCCGATCAGCAGGACGACCTCCATCACCGATCCATCGACCGGTGCGATCTGGCTCACGGGGCCGAGCAGGCCGACCGTGGCGAGCACGCTGGTGAGGCCGAGCAGCACGGGGATACCGGCCGCGACAACCGCGCCGAACGTGAACATCAGGATCAGCAGGGTCAGGCCGAGGGTCAACATCAGGGACCTTGCGGCCTGCTCGTTGCTCTGCTCCTTTTGCGCCTTGTCGAGGCTGGAGTCACCGGCCTCGTCGATGCGGAGCTCCGGATGCGCCTTGGCGGCACCGCTGACTGCGGCGAGGGTGTTCACGACCGTCTTCTTCGCGGCCGCCTGGTCGCCCTTGAGGTTGAACTCCACGAGCGCCGAGTGGCCGTCCTTCGAGACCTGGTCGGCCTTGATGTCGGTGACGCCCTCGACCCGGTGGAGACGCTGGCTCACGTCGGAGACCGCGTCCTTGAACTGCGAATCGGACGCCTTGAGCGTCCCCGACTGGATCAGTACCGACTCACCCGCCTTCTTGGGGAAGGCGTCGTTCAGAACCTCACCGGCCTTGCCGGACTCGCCCGGCATGCCGGTGTTCTGCTCGATCTCCTTCTGCGGAATGACGTTGAAGCCGATGACGAGTGCTGCGAATACAAAAGCGAGCCATCCGAGGATGGCCTTGCGACGATGCTGGACGCTCCAGCGTCCGACGCGCGCCGCGATGTTGTGGTTGGAACCGTCGCTGCTGCTGCGGGTGTGGGTGCGATTGCTCATGGCCGCCAGCTTCCGCTTTTGCGGCCCTGGTTCCGATGCGGCTGGCAGGCGTCCGGGGGTGCGGGTTCTCCGCCCCGATGGTGCGGCTTACCGCACTAAACGGCATCACGGCGCAGCGGGCACCGCCCGCTGCTTGCGCACCTACTCGAACCGCATCCCGCGGGGCTCCTCGCGCATGCGAAGCAGGCGCGCGGGCACGCCCGCGACGACGGCGTTGGCGGGCACGTCGCGCGTGACGACGGCGCTCGTGCCGATCACCGCGTTGTCTCCGACCGTCACCCCGCGCAGGATGCAGGCGCCGTAGCCGATCCAGACGTTGTTCCCGATCCGCACGTCGCGCTTGTAGATGCCCTGGAGCCGGATCGGGCGGTCCACCTCGACCATCCCGTGGTCGAAGTCGATCAGCATCACCCGGTCCGCGATCACGCACTCGCGGCCGATCGAGACGTGCTGGTAGGAGGAGATCGTGCATTCCTGCCCTAGCACGGACTTCGCGCCGATCGAGACGGTGCCCTCGTGGGAGCGGATCTTGCAGCCGTGGCCCACCCACGACCAGCGGCCCAGCTCGATCGTCGCCCGCTCGCCGACCTCGAGGCTGCAGCCGGGCCCGATGAAGGCGAGCCCATCCAGGCGCAGGTGCGATCGCAGCCGCACCTTCGTCAGGCCGAGCCGGACGGCCAGCCGGGCGTACTTCAGGTTCAGCATCCCGTGGGCGCGCATGAAGCGGAGCAATGTGAGGAGGCCGCCGTGCCGTGGCGGCGGTGCGCCGCGCAGCTCGTCGGGCAGATCCGACGGAGGGGCCAGAATCGGCTCTGCGGCTGGTTCCATGGCGGCGCAAAGGATAAGAAACGGCATGACTGCGCACCGGGCACCGCCCGGCTCTGGCCAAGTACGGCTAGCCGTATTGGCGGGCACCGACATCGCGTTCACAATTGCGGATGCAATGACCAGGACCGTCCTCATAGTCGACGATCACCCAAGCTTCCGGGCGAGCGCGCGCATGCTGCTCGAGGCCGAGGGCTACCGGGTGGTCGGCGAGGCCGAGAACGGCCAGTCCGCGCTCCACGCGGTCCACGAGTTGAATCCTGACGTGGTGCTGCTCGACGTGCAGCTCCCGGATATCGACGGAATCGAGGTCGCGGCGCGGCTCTCGGCCAACGGATCGGCTCCCGCGATCGTCCTCACCTCGAGCCGCGACCTTGCAGACCTCGGCCCGTTGCGCGACCGTTGCAATGTGCGCGGCTTCATTCCAAAGGCAGAGCTCTCCGGCGCCGCGCTGGAGGCGCTCCTCTGACATCGCTCAAGCGGGCTCTATGGGGCCTGGCTGGTGCCGGCTTCGCCCTCGGCGTCATCGCCGTCGCGGTCGTACTGACGAGCGATCACACGAACCTGCGCGGCGCCGTCGCCGTGCTCGGGCTCACGATCGGCTGGGGCTTCATCGGGACCGGGCTGTTCGCGTGGGCACGGCGTCCGGACAACAGCCTCGGCTCGCTCATGACCCTCACCGGCTTCGCCTTCCTGGTGGCCGGCCTGAGCTCTTCGAACATCCCCGCTGTCTTCACCGTCGGGGCCTTCCTCAGCTCCGTCTACATCGTCACGACCATGCACACCCTGCTCGCGGCCCCCCACGGGAGCTTGTCTCCGGGCGATCGCCGGATCGTGATCGCCGCCTACCTGCTCGTGACGGTGGGGGTCCTGCCGCTCTATCTCTTCTTCGACCCCTCGTCCGAGTGCGCGAACTGCCCGGACAACGTGTTCCTGATCCAAGACAGCCAGTCGGTCGTGGACGTCGCGAGCATCGTGATCAACCTCATCGGCGTCGTGCTCGTGGTGCTCGTGCTCCGGAGTCTCGTCCGCCGCTGGCGCACGGGGACGCGCGCCGAGCGTAGGCTCTACACGCCGATGTACGCGGCCGGCGTGGCGCTGATGATCGCGCTGATCGGGAACCTCGTGCTGCAGTCGGCGAACTCCGACAGCAACGCGGCCGACGTCGCATTCGTCATCTCGCTGGTCCCATTCGCGCTCGTGCCGTACCTCTTCCTCGCCGCGCTGGTGCGCGCGCGGCTGCTCGAGGGCGGCGCTGTGACCGGTTTGATGAGGCGCCTGAACGAGACACCCCGAGCTGGCGGCCTGCGCGACGCGCTGGCCGACGCGCTCGAGGACTCCTCGCTCGAGCTCGTCTACTGGCTGCCGGAGCGGCAGCGCTACGTGGACTTCGCCGGGCGCGACTACGAGCTGCCGACGGACGACCCGAGGCGCGCCATCCATTCGGTCACCCGCGAGGGCGAGCGCGTGGCGGCGATCATCTACGACGCTGTCCAAGAGGCCGAGCCGCACGTGCAGGCCGTCGGAGCTGCCGCGTCGCTCGCGCTCATGAACGAGCGGCTCGAGGCCGAGCTGCGCGCGAAGGTCGACGAGCTGCGCCGCTCGCGCCAGCGGATGCTCCGCATCGGCCTGGAGGAGCGGCGAAGGCTCGAGCGGGACCTGCACGACGGCGCCCAGCAGCGGCTGGTCTCGATGGCGCTGAACATCCGGCTCGCGCGCGCGAAGCTGAACGAGGACCCGCTCGCCGCCGACCAGCTGCTCGCGACCGCCGGTGATGAACTCGACTCCGCACTGGCGGAGCTGCGCGAGCTGGCGCGCGGCATCCACCCAGCCGTGCTCACTGACCGCGGGCTCGGCACCGCGCTCGAAACGCTGGCGAGCCGCGCTCCGCTGCCTGTGGAGCTGGCAGAGCTGCCGGAGGACCGGTTGCCTGAGGCCGTCGAGCTCGCGGCCTACTTCGTCGTCGCCGAGGCGCTCACCAACGTCGCGAAGTACGCGAACGCGACCCACGCCACGGTCGAGGTGGCGCGGGCCAATGGACGCCTTCTGGTGGAGGTGGCGGACGACGGCGTCGGCGGGGCCAATCCCGAGAACGGCACGGGCTTGCGCGGCCTCGCCGACCGGATCGCGGTGCTGGAGGGAAGGCTCGAGATCGACTCCGAGCGCGGCAGGGGCACTACCGTGAGGGCGCAGATCCCATGCGGGTAGTGGTCGCAGACGATTCCGTTCTGCTTCGCGAGGGCGTCGTGCGCCTGCTCGAGGAGAACGACTTCGAGGTCGTCGCCCAGGCAGGCGACGCCGAGGACCTCATCCGTAAGGTGAAGGCGCACAAGCCGGACGTTGCGGTGGTCGACATCCGCATGCCCCCCACGAACACTGATGACGGCCTGAGAGCCGCGCTCGAGATCCGGGCTGCTCTCCCCGACACCGGCGTGCTCGTGCTCTCCCAGTACGTGGAGGAGGGCTACGCGCTCGACCTAGTGGGGGAGTCGGCCGGCGGTGTGGGCTACCTGCTGAAGGACCGGGTGGCCGACGTGGAGCGCTTCGTCGACTCGGTTCGCCGCGTGGCCGACGGCGGCTCGGCCCTCGATCCGGAGGTTGTCTCCCAGCTCGTGGGCCGCGCCAGGCGCGACGACCCGCTCGGGGAGCTCACCCCGCGCGAGCGCGAGGTGCTCGAGCTGATGGCCGAGGGCCGCTCGAACAACGCCATCGCCGAGCACCTCGTCGTGACCGAGCGCGCCGTGGAGAAGCACGTGACGAGCATCTTCGGCAAGCTCGGACTGACTCCAGCCCCCGAGGACCACCGCCGCGTGCTCGCGGTGCTGACCTTCCTGCGCGCGTGAGCGGCGGGCCCGTTTCCCACCACGGCGTCGTACGGCGGAGGCGGCGCGTGCGCATCGGCGGCCGCGACATGGCCATCGACCTCGGCACGGCGAACACGCTCCTGTACGTGCGCGGCGAGGGCATCCAGGTATCAGAGCCGTCGGTGGTGGCCGTGGATACGCGCACCGACGCGGTGCACGCCGTGGGGGAGGAGGCGCAGCGGATGATCGGGCGGACGCCCGCGTCGATCTCCGCCGTGCGGCCGCTGCGCCACGGCGTGATCACCGACTTCGAGGTGACCGAGGCGATGCTCCGGCACTTCATCGGGCGCGTGCACAGGAGCCGCTTCGCCCACCCGCGGCTCGTCATGTGTGCTCCGTCCGGGATCACGGACGTCGAGCGGCGGGCGCTGGTCGAGGCGTGCCTCGGGGCCGGCGCGCGCTCCGTGCAGCTGATCGAGGAGCCGATGGCCGCCGCGATCGGCGCCGAGCTGCCGATCGAGGAGCCGATGGCGAACGTGGTCGTGGACATCGGCGGAGGGACGAGCGAGGTGGCCGTGATCTCGCTCGGAGGGATCGTCGTGTCGCGCTCGCTGCGCGTCGGCGGCTATGACTTCGACGATGCCGTGGCCGGCTGGATCCGCCGCCACCACCGGCTCGCGGTCGGCGAGCAGACGGCGGAGACCGTGAAGCTCGACGTCGGCGGCGTGGCGCCGGACCGGACGGAGTCGTCCACGGAGGTGCGCGGCCGCGACCCGGTGAGCGGCCTGCCGCGCGAGGCGGCGATCACGAGCGGGGAGCTGCGCGAGGCGCTCGAGCCGCTCGCGGTGGAGATCCTCGACTCGGTCAAGGACGCGCTCGAGAACACGCCTCCGGAGCTCGCGGCCGACCTCACGCGGAACGGAATTCTGCTCGCCGGCGGCGGCTCGCTCATGCGCGGCCTGCGCGAGCGGATCGAGGCGGAGACCGGCGTGCCGGTCGCCCTCGCCGATGACCCGCTCACGTGCGTCGTGCTGGGAGCGGGTCGGGCGATCGAGGAGATCGAAGTCCTCGAGCGCGCGGTTATCTAGGGGCTGCGCAACGGTCATCACCCGCTGCTTGCCCTCACTGCCTGACGATGGAGATCAGGTACTCCCCGCGAAGCCGCAGCGTGCCGTCGTCGGCGAGGTTCTCCCTGCGCAGGAACTCGGTGAACGCCTTGTCGAGCTCGTGCTCGCGGTCCGCCAGGGCCTCGCGCACGTTCAGGAGCGGCCCGAAGCTCTCCAGCGTGAAACGGGCGTAGGACTCAGGCGACTCGTCGGTCCACTCGACCTCGCGCCGCTCGAACTCCGCATCGCCGAGCAGCTTACGGACGTGGTCCTCGGTCCCCCAGAGATTCGGATGCTCCGCGCCGGGTGGCGGCGGCACGAGCTCGCCGATCGTGCGGGACATCCGCCCGATCGAGCCCTCCGGAATCCAGCACGCCACGGCGATCACGCCGTCCGGCCGCAGCACCCGCCTCAGCTCGTCCGCCGTCCGCCTGTGATCTGGAGCGAACATGTGGCCGAAGGTCGAGACGACGCGGTCGAAGCTCGAGTCGTCGAACGGCATTTCCTGCGCGTCGCCCTCCACGAAGTCGATCTCAACCATCGCGTCCGCGGCTCGCTCTCGCGCGATGTCGAGGAGGCCGGGGGCGAAGTCGAGCCCCGTCACGCGCGCGCCCGCCCTCGCCGCCGGCAGCGTCGCGTTCCCCGTGCCGCACGCCACGTCGAGCATCTCCATGCCCGGCTTAACGCCCGCACGCTGCACGATCAGCTCGCCGACCTCCGTTATGCGCTCCGCCACGGCGGCGAAGTTCCCGGCCTGCCACATCGTCTTCGGATCCATGCGACGACTATGGCGGGTTATCCGTACTGTCGCCGGCACGCGCGTTTGCCACTCTGGCCGTATGGATTCGATCGTTACCGCGGTGGAGGTGCACCGCCGCTACGGAGAGGGCGACGCCGCGGTGGATGCGCTCGCCGGCGTGACCGTCGGGTTCGAGCGCGGGCGCTTCAGCGCGATAATGGGCCCGTCGGGATCGGGCAAGTCCACGCTGATGCACATCCTTGCCGGGCTCGACCGCCCGACGTCCGGCACGGTGGCGCTCGACGGCGAGGAGATCACCGACCTCGACGACGGCGACCTCACCCGGCTGCGCCGCGACAAGCTCGGCTTCGTCTTCCAGTTCTTCAACCTGATCCCCGTCCTGACCGCCGAGGAGAACGTCCTCCTGCCGCTCTCGATAGCCGGGCGTAAGCCCGACCGCGAGTGGTTCACGCGGCTGATCGAGACGGTTGGCCTGGGCGACCGGCTGACCCACCGCCCGGCGGAGCTGTCCGGCGGCCAGCAGCAGCGCGTAGCGGTCGCGCGGGCGCTCGTCTCGCGGCCGGCGGTGGTGTTCGCCGACGAGCCGACCGGCAACCTCGACTCGCGCGCGAGCGAGGAGGTGCTCGGGCTGCTCCGCACCGCGGTGGACGAGTTCGGGCAGAGCGTCGTGATGGTCACGCACGACCCGGAGGCCGCTTCCTACGCCGACCGCCTGGTCGTCCTGCGCGACGGGCTCGTCGTGCACGACGGCGAGGCCGGCAGCGCCGACGAGGTCATCGAGCTGATGAAGGACGTGGCGTGACGAAGGTCGCCCTACGCGGCATACGCGCGCGCAAGGGACGCGCGTTCACGACGTGGCTCGCGATCTTCCTTGGGGTCGCGCTCGTGGCCGGGACCTACGTCCTCACGGACACGATCAACAAGTCGTTCGGCGAGATCTTCAGCGAGTCGCTCAAGGGCACGGACGTCGCGATCACCGCGCGGCAGGACGTGGAGACCCAGGACGCCACACCGCCGGCCTTCCCGGCGAACCTGATCGAGCGGGTGCGCAAGGTGCCGGGCGCCGAGTCGGCCGCGGGCTCCGTGTTCGCGGCCGGCCGCTTCGTCGACACGAAGGGGAAGGGGATCGGCCACAGCTTCGCGCCGAACTTCATCTCGTCACTGAACCCACCGCGCTTCGAGACGCTCGACTACGTGGAGGGGCACAAGCCGAGGACCGACGACCAGGCGTCGATCGACACCCAGACCGCCGACACGGGGCACCTGAAGATCGGTTCTAGGCTTCGCCTGGCGGGCGCCCACGAGGCGAAGACCTACACTGTGGTCGGCCTCACCAAGCTGGGCGACGCCAGCTTCGGCGGCGCGGGCATCGCGCAGGTGCTGCTGCCCGAGGCGCAGCGGATCACAGACCGCGAGGGGCAGTTCGACCAGATCTCGGTTGCGGCCGCCCCAGGCGTAACGGCCGAGCAGCTGCGCGACCGCATCGCGAAGGTGATGCCGCACCAGGTGCAGGTCGAGACCGGCGACCAGGCCGCCAAGCGCCAGACGAACGACATCGAGGACAACCTCAGCTTCCTGCGGATCGCGCTGCTCGTGTTCGCCGGTGTGTCCCTGTTCGTCGGCGCGTTCCAGATCTTCAACACGTTCTCGATCACGGTCGCGCAGCGAACGCGTGAGTTCGGGATGCTGCGAACGCTCGGCGCTTCGCAGCGGCAGATCCTCGCCTCGGTCGGCGTCGAGGCGCTGACCCTGGGGCTGCTCGGCGCCGCGTTGGGGCTCGCGGGCGGCATCGGGTTCGCGTACGGCATCAACGAGCTCTTCAAGGCCGTGGGGATCGACCTGCCCAACACGGGCACCGTGATCGCCGCGCGGACGGTGGTCGTGTCGCTGATCGTGGGCGTGGTGGTGACGGTCGTCGCCGCCCTGGGACCGGCGCTGCGTGCTACGCGCGTCACGCCGATGGCGGCGCTCCGCGAGGCGGAGCTGCAGGACTCGAAGAGGCGGGGGCGGATCGTTACCGCGATCGCGATCGGCCTCGGGGTGATCGGCCTCGCGATGATGCTGCTCGGGCTGTTCGGCGGCATCTCGGACTCGGGCACCGCCGCCGGGCTGCTCGGAGGCGGCGCGGCGGTGATCCTGTTCGCGGTGTCCCTGTTCTCGCCGCGGCTCGTGCGCCCGCTCGCGTCGCTGACCGGGCGCCCGCTCGAGCGCCTGCGCGGCCTGACCGGCAGGCTCGCGCGCGAGAACGCAATGCGCAAGCCCGGCCGCACGGCGTCCACCGCGGCGGCCCTGATGATCGGGCTCGCGCTGGTGGTCTTCGTGACGGTGTTCGCGGCCGGGATCAACAGCTCGGTGTCGAAGACGATCGACGAGAGCTTCCGCGGCGAGATCGTGCTTCAGAACAGCGACGGCTTCTCGCCGTTCCCGCGCGACGCCCTGGATGTCGCCCGGAAGGTCGACGGCGTGTCGACGGTGTCGTCGATCACCTACGCCACCGGGGCGCTCCCGCGCGGGGGCGGGAACATCCAGCTCGCCGCAGTGGATCCGGCGACGCTCGGCCAGGTGCTCTCGCTCGACTTCAAGAGCGGCGGGCCCAGCGCGTTCGCCGCGCTCGGGTCCCGCGGAACGATCCTCGACGAGAACTTCGCGCGCGACAAGGGCTACAAGATCGGCGACACGCTGCGCGTGCGCACCCCGATCGAGCGCACCGCGACATTCCGCGTGCTCGGCACGGTGAAGGGCGAGCTCGACCTCTTGGGCAAGGCCATGATCGACGAGGGCGCCACGGGCGAGTTCGGAAGGCTTCAACCCAACTTCGCGCTCGCGCGGCTCACTCCCGACGCCTCTCCCAAGGACGTCCAGACGCAGATGGACGACGCGCTGAAGGGCCGCTATCCGACCGTCGAGGTCCAGAATCAGAGCCAGCTGAAGGACCAGCAGCAGAGCCAGGTGAACAGCCTGCTCGGGTTGGTCTACGCGCTGCTTTCGCTCGCGATCATCGTGTCGCTGTTCGGGATCGTGAACACGCTGGCGCTGTCGATCCTCGAGCGCACGCGCGAGCTGGGGATGCTGCGCGCGGTCGGGATGTCGCGGCGGCAGGTGCGGACGATGGTGCGCTACGAGGCTGTGATCACGGCGCTGATCGGCGCGATCCTGGGGACGATCCTGGGGGTCGTGTTCGCGGCGCTGGTCTCGCGCCCGCTGGCGGACGAGGGCTTCGTGCTCTCGTATCCGATCCCCACGCTGATCGCGCTGCTCGTGCTCGCGGCGCTCGCCGGCGTGATCGCCGCGATCGCCCCGGCGCGCCGGGCCTCCCGGCTCGACGTGTTGAGAGCATTGGCGTATGAGTGACGACCCGGGCGCGTCAGCCTCACACCAGTCCCCGGATGTGACGGGCGGGCCGCCCGCTGTTGCGCGCGAGGGCGTTCGCGTAACCGGTGTCTCCGAGCTCGTGCTCGAGGTCGTGGACCTGGAGGCAGCGGAGGCTTTCTACGCCGGCGTGCTGGGCCTGCCGGTGGTGGAGCGCTGGCCGGACCGCGAGGCGATCTGGGTGATGGCCGGCGACCGCACCCGGATCGGGCTGTGGCGCCCGCAGGTCGGGCTGGCCGGCGGCCGCGGTGGGCTGCACGTCCACTTCGCCATGCACATCGCCGAGGCCGACTACGACGCCGCCGTGGCCCTGCTCCGCGAGCGCGGCGAGGCCGTCGAGGAGATCGCCTTCGACGGCGCCGGCCGAGCCGCCTACGTGACCGACCCCGATGGCAACGTTGTCGAGCTATGGACCTGGGACGTGGCCGAGCACCTGCGCTGAGGCGCGGCCGCCTCGCCATACTCGCGGCCGCGGTCGTCCCGCTCGCCCTTGTCGCGCTCGCGTCGCCTGCCAGTGCGGCGACCGTGTCGGTGGAGGGCTCGTTTGTGCGCATCGAGGCCGCGCCGGGCGAGGCCAATGTGGTCATTGTGAGCGCGCCGACCTCCAGCTCGCTCACCGTCACGGATGCCGGTGCTCCGCTCGTCCCTGGTGCGGGCTGTTCTCGGAGCGACGTCGGTGTTTTGTGTGCAACACAGGCGGACGCCGCGATCGACATTGCGACTGGGGATCTCGACGATTCCGTGACCGTGGTGGCGGCGGCTCCGGCGTTCGTCGGCGCCGGCAGCGGCGACGACGTCATCCAGATCCGGGACGCGGTCAGTGACAGCGCGTGGTGCGGGAGCGGAGCCGACACCGTCACGACGGAGGTGCTCGACTTCCTCGACCTCGGCTGCGAGCGCGTCGACTACGGGCCGCCCGGCTCGGTCGGCGGACTGCTCAGGCGCACAAGCGGCGGCCGCCTCGTCGAGATCCCCGGCCAGACGTGGGCGCGCGTGGACCGGCGCATCCTCCCGGACGTGCTCTACCTCGTGCGCCGCTATCGCGTGCGCATCACGGAGGGCTACGGCACGATCGGCCACGAGCCGTTCGGCGAGCACCCACTCGGCCTCGCGGTCGACATCGAGCCCGGCGCCGGAGGCACCTGGGACGACGTCTCCCGACTCGCCCGCTGGGCGGAGCCGCGCCAGAACCACCCGCGCGCGCCGTTCCGCTGGGTGGGCTGGAACGGCGACTTCAACCACGGCCACCCGTCCGTGTGCAAGCCGCGGCTCGGCTGCGCGCCGCACCTGCACCTGTCCTGGTCCCACTCGCCGACCCCGCCCCGGCACCGGGCCCGCACGGTGCGCGTCTTCGACTTAAGGGGTCAGACCCCCTAAGTGTCAGAGACTCAAGGGGTCTGACCCCTTAAGTCATGGGGACTCAAGGGGTCTGACCCTTAAAGTCCGCGGGCGTGCCAGCCGCGGGGAACACCGCCGCCGAGCTCGCCGAGCGACTGCTCGGGGGCGACAAGCGGGCGCTCGCCAGAGCCATCTCGCTCGTCGAGAACGACGATCCCGAGGGCTGGGCGCTCGTCCGTGAGGTCTACCCGAAGACGGGGCGCGCATCGATCGTCGGCTTCACCGGGCCGCCGGGCGTCGGCAAGTCGACCCTCATCGGCCGGCTCATCGAGCTCGCGCGGGCGAAGGAGCGCGAGGTGGCGGTCCTCTCGATCGACCCCAGCTCGCCCTTCACCCAGGGGGCGCTGCTGGGCGACCGGATACGCCTCACCGACCACTTCCTCGACCCGGGCGTCTACATCCGCTCGATGGCGAGCCGCGGATCGCTCGGGGGGCTGTCCGAGGCGACGCTGCAGGCGGCTCTGCTCATGGACGCGAGCGGCAAGGACGACGTCTTCCTCGAGACCGTCGGCGTCGGCCAGGCAGAGGTGGACATCATCGACCACGCAGACACGGTGGTGCTCGTGCTCATGCCGGGCAGCGGCGACTCGATCCAGGCGCTCAAGGCGGGCGTCATGGAGATCCCCGACCTGATCGCCGTCAACAAGGCTGACCATCCGCTCACCGACACGATGGTCCGCGAGATCCGCGGCGTGCTGTCGCTCGGATCGCAGGAGGGCTGGCGCGTGCCGATTGTGAAGACCGAGGCGAGTCGCGGCGAGGGGGTGGAGGAGCTCTCCGAGCGGATCGCCGACCACCGCGAGTTCATCGACTCCGAGGGCACGCTGGCAGAACGCCGGCGGCGCAACCTGATGAACGAGGTGGTGGCGCTGGCGGCGGGCCGCCTGCGGCGCAGGCTCGAGGCAGAGGTGCGAGAAGATGCGTCTGTGCAGGAACTTCTGGACGAGGTCGTCTCGCGCCGGCTCGACCCCGCGAGCGCCGCGGCGAAGCTGCTGGAGCGCGCGGAGGGTTAGTCTCATCGCGTGAGCCAGTCGCGCGCGTACCGGCTTATGGAGGGCGAGCCGCTGTCGAAGGCGGTGGGGCGGATCGCTCGCGGGCGCATCGACCACGCGCTCGACGAGCTGCGTGGCAGGACGGACAGCACGCCGGAAGAGGCGGTGCACGGTGCGCGCAAGGACATGAAGAAGCTCCGCGCGCTGCTCCGGCTGGTGCGCGGCGAGCTCGGCGAGCAGCGGTACGCGCGCGAGAACGCCTGCTTCCGCGACGCCGCGCGAGAGCTGGCGGGGGCTCGCGATGCGGACGTCATGCTCGAGACGCTCGACTCGCTCGACCTCGCGGCCGGTCTCCGGTGGGAGCTGCGCAAGGTGATCCAGGCGAGCCACGAGCGCGATGGCGCGGGCAACGACCGCGAGGCGGCGAGCCGCGACGCGGTCGCGATACTGAAGGAGGGGCGACAGCGCGTCGGCGACTGGCCGCTGGAGGACGATTCCTTCGAGGCGCTTGCGGGCGGGCTCCGGCGGACCTATCGGCGCGGGCGCCGCGACTTCAAGGCCGCGCGCGCCGAGTCGAGTGTCGAGGCGCTCCACGAGTGGCGCAAGCGCGTGAAGGACCGGTGGTACCACCACATGCTGCTGCGGCGGCTGTGGCCGCCGGTGATGACGGCGCTGGGCGACGAGGCACACGAGCTCTCGGACCGCCTCGGCGACGACCACGATCTGGCCGTGCTCGCGGATTGGTTCAAGGAGCACACCGAGCCCGACCAAGACCTCCAGGCGGCGATCGAGCGGCGGCGGGGCCAGCTGCAGCAGGAGGCGTTCGAGCTCGGTGCGCGGCTGTACGCGGACAAGCCCTCGGCGTACGTCCGCCGGCTGGAGCGGCTGTGGGACGCCGCCCAGGCGCGAGTTAGGGCACCCTAATACGATGCCGGGCAATGCCCGGTGACAGCCCACAGCGAGCGCGGAACGCCTCGTCGATCGAGGTCTGGGCGGCTCGTGCCTGGAACGTGTTCAACGAGGGACGGCCGTTCTCGGTCGTGTACCCCATGCTTGTGCTACTCGGTGCCGCGGCCGCCGGCGTGGCTCCGGACGGGCCCCTGGGGCTTGGGCTGCTCGCGGCGGCTGCGGCCTCGCTCGTGCTGGCGCGGTTTGCGTTCGCTCTTCGAGGGCGCGCGCTCCTCTGGCTCGCCGCCCTCGCCTCGGTGCCGCTGCTTGAGCCGGGGCGGGCGCCCGCGCTGCTCGCCGGCGCGCTAGCGGGCTACGCGTTCTTCACGGTGGTCGTATGGGGCTCGGTCTACTACCACCTGCGCACTGGGGCGCCGTGGACCAACGGGTTCCGGTTCTGGCGGCTCGTGCTCACCAACTCAGACCCCACCAGCGGCAACGCGCTGGAGCAGGTCCCGAAACTCCTGATCGCGCTGAGCGCCGCGACGCTGATCGCCGAGGAGCCGACGGGATCGTCCATCGCCCGCGCGGCCGCGGCGCTTGGGCTGGCGGCCGCGCTCGGCGGCCTGGCCGCCCGAGCGTTCGCGAGGCGGCTGCCGCGCTATCCCGCGCGCATGTCCCCTGCGCCGAGCGACGTCTCGGAGCCGCTCGCCCGGCGCGTGTACGTCATCGTCGTCGACGGCTGCAACCGCGGGCGGCTGTGGCAGGCACGGGCGCCCGTCATCGACCGGTTGGCCCGGGAGGGGACCGAGTACCTGGCGGTCGAGCCGGCCTACCCCGCGCGAACGGTCGTGTGCTTCTCGTCGATGCTCACGGGCGCGACGCCCGGCGAGCACGGCATGCGCTCCAACTTCGCCCCGCGGCTCGGGGTGCGGCGCGAGTCGGTCTTCGACGTCCTCGAGCGCGAGGGCCGCCGCGGCCGCCTCGTGGGCATCGCGCATCTCCTCGACCCGTTCGGCCACGGCGTGGTCCGCTCCGTCACGTCGGTCCAGCCCACCTCGTGGATCGACCGGTCGCTCACCGCGGAGGCGCGGAGAGTGGTCGACGAGGAGGACCCGGACCTGCTGGTGCTCCAGCTGCTCGCGGCGGACCAGCTCGGTCACGTGCGCGGCGTGCGGAGCCCCGAGTACCTGGACCAGCTCGCCGAGACCGACAGGCAGGTGGGCGACTTCCTCTCGTTCCTGGAGGCGCGCGGCAAGCTGGACGGCGCGACCGTGATCCTGATGGCCGACCACGGCCAGGGCCGGGGGATCGGCGGCCACGGCCACCTGGACTGGGGCGAGCGCCCGGTCCCGTTCGTGGTGTGGGGCGAGGGCGCCGTGCCGGGAGCGGTCTCGGAAGAGCCGCGCTCCGTGCTGGAGCTCGCGGCGACGGTGTCGCGGCTCCTCGGCCTGCCCGCGCCGGGAGCCGCCCGCGGGCGCCCGCTCGTGCCGGTCGAGGATCAGCGGGCGGGCGCGGGCGGGTCACCTGGCCGGCGCTGCCTCGCCATCGTCGTCGCCCGTGACGAGGAGGCCGCCGTCGGCTCGGTGCTCGCCGGGCTTCCGCGGGCGGTGTGCGGGCTCCAGGTAGACGCACTCCTCGTCGACGACGGGTCGCGGGACGCGACCGCGCGGATCGGGCGAGAGCACGGCGTGCGCGTCCAGTCGCACCCGGCGTCGCTCGGCCTCGGCGCGGCGCTCAGGACCGGTCTCGCCACGGCTCGCGAGGAGGGCTATGCCGCGGCCGTCTACATCGACGGTGACGGCGAGTACGACCCGGCCGACTTCGAGGCCGTGCTCGAGCCGGTCGCGCGCGGCCGGGCCGACTACGTGCTGGGCTCGCGCTTCCTCGGGACTCGCGACGGCATGAGCTGGCACCGCACGCTCGCCAACAGGGCAAGCAGCGCACTGCTCGGCCTCCTGACCCACACCGTCACGAGCGACGCGCAGACCGGATACCGCGCCTTCTCCGCCCGCGCGCTCGCGGTGGCCCGCATCCCGCATGACTACAACTACGCCCAGGTGCTCACGCTGTCCCTCTGGGGGCGGCGCATCGACGCCGTCGAGGTCCCGATCACATACCGCCGCCGCGCCAGTGGCCGCTCGTTCGTGCGCTACCCGGAGTACCTGGCGCGCGTCGCGCCGGCCGTCTGGCGCGAGTGGCGTGCCGCGAGCGCCTCCCGCAGGACGAACGCGGCGACCGCGAGTCCGATCGCTCCGGCGAGCCAGAAGGGCCAGCCGCCGTCCGGTGTGAACAGCGGCAGCACGTCCGTGAGCGGGCCGAACGGCGCGTCCGGCCGGTCCGCCACGAGCGAGCCGTCGCCCCAGCGCACGTCCACGTAGAGCCACGCCGACGCGCCCACCGTCAGCAGCGCCAGCGCGGTCCCGACCCTGGGCAGGTGGCGCAGTCCGAACGCCACGAGCGGCACCGCGAGCGGCAGGGCGGCCATCAGGTGCCGGGGCGGGAACCAGAACCCGAACATCGTGGGCGCGACAAACGCGGCCACGAGCAGCTGGACGCCGAGCGCCGCGGCGCACAGACCGGCGGTCACCTGGATATCGCGCACGCCGGGCACGGCGCGCGCCAGCCGATCGCGCCGCGAGCGCCACAGCCACCACAGCCCTACGAACACGAGCGCGAAGACGGGCGCCCAGCGCAGCAGGCCGTACGAGCGGTCCACGAAGAGCGCCACGAGCCGATAGGCGCGCTCCAGGTAGCCGCCGGGGAAGGTTGCATCCGTCGCGGTCTCCCCGGCCACCTCTGCCGAGTACGGCGTGGGCCCGCTGTAGAGCGCCTCGTTCAAGGCGACGAACAGGGCGATCGAGAACAGCGAGACCTCGACCCCGCCCACCGCGAGCGTCCGCCGGCGCGCGCGCCAGATCGCCCTGGCCGCAAACGCGCCGATCACGACTCCCGCGGCTACGAACTTGGTCCCCAGCCAAGGCAGCGTCCCCAGAAGCAGGAAGCAGAGCGCCGCCTCGCGCCAGGACACCCGCGTGTCAAGCCGCACCGCCAGAAGCGCGGCTCCGGTCAGGGCCGTCGCCGCGCTCAGCTCGGGATAGACGGCAGTGCTGTAGGCGAGCAGCGGCGGGCTCAGCCCGACCGAGAGCGCCGCGCCGAACGCCCACGGATCGGGCGCCACTCGCAGCGCGAGCCGGTACGCGAGCGCCACCCCGAGCGCTGCGATCGCCGCCAGGAACAGCTCGACCGCCTTCGCCCCGCCGAGCGCGTACGTTGGGGCAATCAGGAGCGGGAAGCCAACCCCGTGCGGCTCGTTCAGCCGTCCGTCCGTCCGGCGCCCGTGAGGCCGCAGCTCGTACGGATAGAACTGTGCGTAGGCGCGCTCGGCGTACTCGTCGGAGACGTCGACGTTGCCGTCGTGGACGATCGACTCCGCGGCCAGCAGGTAATGCGGCTCGTCGCCGCCGTAGTCCGAGTCAGCAAACGCGTCGAGCCCGAGCGTCGCGGCATAGACGCCGAACAGCAGCAGCCACAGGACGAGGGTGCGACGCATGCCGCGCCGCACCCTAGCCACGTGCGCCTAGTGCGCGACGGCGAGCTGCTCCTGGTAGGTCGCCATCACTCGCCCGAGGCCCTCGCCGATCCAAGCGGTGACGACTCCCAGATCGTCCACGATCAGCGATCCCTTCGTCATGGCGCGCACGAAGTCATCGGAGCGGTGCACCGCGTCGATCTGCTCCTCGCTGCCGCGAAGCAGCACGAAGCCGCCGAGCTCGCCTCCGTGCGGCTCGAGCAGCACGACCTCGAAGCTCTCGATGCGCCCGTCCGACTGCATCTGGCCGTACAACTCGATCGTCTCGTTGAAGACCTCGAGGGCGCGGTCCTCGCGTCCACGGACTGTCTCTCCCCAGCCGATGAAGAGGCCCGCATCAGCCATGGTTTTCCTCCTTGGAAGTCGGGTGGGACGAACCTACGCCCGCGCGCTGCCATTGCGCAAGTTCACGCGCCGAGCGCGCGGGCGATCACCATCTGCTGCACCTCGTCGGTGCCCTCGCCGATGGTGAGGATCTTCGCGTCCCGGTAGAAGCGGCAGACCGGGTACTCCTCGATGTAGCCGTAGCCGCCGTGGATCTGGACGGCCTCCTCGGAAGCGCGCACCGCAAGCCTGCCCGTCTTCAGCTTCGCCTGCGCCGCGGTCAGCGAGAAGCTCCGTCCGAGGTCCTTCTCGATCGCGGCCTTGTATGTGAGCAGCCGCGCCGCCTCGATCTCGGTGGAGAGGTCCGCCAGCTTCGCCTGGATGGCCTGGTACTTGGAGATCGGCTGCCCGAATGCCACGCGCTCCTTCGCGTACGCGAGCGCCTCGTCCAGCGCACCCTGGGCGAGCCCCACCCCCATCGCCGACACGCCTATCCGGCCGCCGTCGAGCGTCTGGAGGAACTGCCTGAAGCCGTGCCCGCGTGCCCCGACGAGGTTCTCCTCCGGTACGCGGCAGTCCTCGAAAGCGAGCGGCCGCGTGTCCGACGCATTCCAGCCCATCTTGCGATACGGCTCGCCGATCTCGTAGCCCGGGGTGCCGTTCGGGACTAGCAGGTTCGAGATCTCGCCCTCGCCCGTCCGCGCCGTGATCGTCACGAAGCCGGAGATGTCCGTGCCGCTGTTGGTGATGAACTGCTTGGCGCCGTTGATCACCCACTCCTCGCCGTCCAGCTCCGCGCGCGTGCGCGTGTTCCCGGCGTCCGAGCCGGCCTCGGGCTCCGTCAGCCCGAAGGCCCCGAGCCGCTCACCGGAGCAGAGCCGCGGCAGCCACTCGGCCTTCTGCTCGTCCGAGCCGAATGCGTACAGCGGCCAGGTGCCGAGCGAGGTGTGCGCCGCGACCGTGATCGCCACGCTCGAGTCGACACGCGCCAGCTCCTCGATCGCGAGGGCGTAGCTCAGGTTGTCCGCTCCTCCGCCGCCGTACTCCTCGGGGAATGGGATACCCATCAGGCCGAGCTCGCCGAGCTTTGCGACGATCTCGTAGGGGAAGCGCTTCTCGCGGTCGAGCTCCTCCGCGGCCGGCCGCACCTCGCCGTCGGCGAAGTCGCGCACCAGCCGCCGGATCTGCTCCTGCTCCTCGCTCAGGTCGAACTGCATGCGGCGCGGGATGCTAATGCCCGGCCTTCGGCGACCCGGGCGCCCGGTTCTATGCTGGCCGCTCGATGGCCTCGCTTCCCTCGATCATCGCTCAGGCCGGCTCCGGAAGCGGCGGCTTCGGCGGCGGCGGAGGCGGAGGTGGGGGCGGCTTCGGCGGCGGCGGCTCGTCCGGAAGCGGTGGCGACCCGGTCGTCGCGGTGATCTTCTTCGGCCTGTTCGGCCTGTTCCTGCTCTATCTGGCGATCCACAGCATCCGCTACCGCCGCAAACTGCGCGAGCGCGACCGGCGCGTGCGCACCGCCTCGGCCGAGGCCGCGGAGGACGACGCCTACTTCGCCTCGGACGAGCTCGAGCGCAATGCCGTGGCGCTCTTCCGCGCCGCCCAGCTGGCCTGGGACGCGCGCGACCGCGCGGCGCTTCAGAAGCTCGTCGGCCCGGATCTCCTCGTGGAGTGGAACCGCCGCCTCGACGACTTCGACCGGAAGGGCTGGCACAACAGTGTGGAGGTGATCGGCGACCCCGACGTGCTGTACGTGGGGATCACCAACCGCGAGGACGACGCCGAGGACCGCGCCGTCGTCCGCATCCAGGCGAGCCTGCGGGCCTTCGTGCTCGACTCGAACGGCCGCAGGATCATGCGGAAGGGCGAGAAGGACGAGCTCGTGACGCTGGTGGAGTACTGGACGCTCGCGCGCCGCGACGGCCAGTGGATGGTCCAATCGATCGAGCAGAGAGCGGAGGGGGACCATCAGCTCGACGAGCCGATAGTTGCGTCGCCGTGGTCGGACCGCCAGCGCCTCGCCGACGAGGCCCTCACCGAGCTGGCTGTTGCCGACGCGCTGCCGGAGGGCTTCACCACCGCGGACCTGGCGGAGGTCGGCTTCGACGGCGACGCCCGCGCGCGGGCGCTCGACCTCGCGGTCGCCGACGCGCGCTTCGCTCCGGATGTGCTCGAGGCCGCCGCGCGGGGGGCCGTGGGCGCCTGGGCCGAGGCGGTGGACGGCGACGACGCTGCGCTGCAGCGGGTCGCCTCGGCCGACGCGGTGAGCGAGCTCCTGTACGCGGGCGACGCGAGCCGCGAGACGCGGGTCGTCGTGCGAGGGCCGCGGGTGAAGCGGATCCGGATCGCGGCGGTGCGGGTGGAGCAGGTCCCGGCGACGATGACGGTCGAGGTGGAGCTGGGCGGGAGCCGCTACGTCGAGGACCGCGACACGACGACCGTGGTCAGCGGGTCGAAGGAGCGGGCGACCACCTTCACGGAGCGCTGGACGCTGGCGCTCGACGGGCCCGCCGACACGCCCTGGCGGGTCGTCAGAGGTTCTTGAGGGCATCGCGGCGCGCGGGCACCGCCCGCGGCTCGCGCAACGGCCAGTTCCGTCCGGGCCAGGCGGCAGTCTCGCGGGGTGCCCGACATCTCTGTCGCCGCCACAACGCCATCCGCACGCTTCGGAATCCCGTCGGACAGGCAATACCTCTCCGGCCGCCACGTGTGGGCGCAGATCGAGGACGGCATCGCCACGATCGGGGTGACCGCGCCGCTCGGTGAGGTGCTCTGGTACACGCCCGAGGTCGAGTACTGGGCGGTCGACCGGGTGGACGTCGGCGAGACGCTCGCCACCGTCCAGGGCCGCTCCGGGCGCACGGTCGCGGTCGGATCGCCGGTCAGCGGCAATCTGGTGGAGCTGAACCCGCTGCTGCGGCGCGCGCCCCACGCGCTGCTCGCTCAGCCGTACGGCCGCGGCTGGGTGGCGCGCATCTCGGCCGATCGCTGGGAGCGTGACGAGGCGGCCATGGTCTCCGCTCGCGCCTACCGTAAGGTCCTCGATTGCGACCTCGCCCTGGGGCGCGAGTTCTGCTTCGGCGGGGCGCTCCTCGCGCCGCGCCAGGCCGCGGCCTAGGCCCGCTCGACCCGGGCGCTGACGACCTGGTCCCTGTCGTTGAAGCGGTAGACCCAGCGTGACTGGGTGTCCGCGAGCCGGCCCTCGTCGATCGTCCTGAGCCAGCCGCTCACGACGACGGCGTCGCTCTCCTCCGAGATCGAGTAGGCGCCCGCCCGAATCTGGAGGCCCTCATCCGCGAAGCGCGACCAGAACTCCCGGAGCTGGCCGTGCCCCCGGATCTCCTCGCCGTGGGCGACGTACGGCTGGAAGACGACGTCGTCGGCCGAGTGCTGCAGCAGGTGCTCTACGGCACCCTCGACGTCGTCTTGCTCCATGAATTCGAACAGCCTGCGGATCAGCGCTAAGCGCGGCGAGTCCAACGCCACCTCCAGGGCCCGGGCTAGCGGCAATGTCCCACACCCCGTAGCGCCCCACAAGGGGGTCTAGACCCCAGCTGTCGCCCGCTCGCGCGGCCGCACCGTCGCCACGGCGACGCCGGCAACCACGATGACGACGCCGACCAGCTGGACGGCTGACGGCGCCTCCCGAAGCAGCACGGCGCCGAGGAACACCGTGCTCACCGGCTGGAGCATCAGGACGATCGAGGTGAGCACGGCGGGCAGGCGTGGCAGCGAGACCGAGATCAGGAGCCAGCCGAGCACCTGGGAGGACAGGGCGAGCAGCACGAGCCAGGCCTGCGACTCGGGGCCGGGCGCCCAGTCGATGTCGCCGACGGCGATGCCTCCGATCGCGGAGAAGAGGGCGGCGCTCGCCGTCGCGTCGAAGAGCGGCCCTGCCGGTCTGCGCTCGGCGCCGCTGCCGTGCCGCAGGATGAGGAGGAAGAGCGCGTAGGTGATACCCGTGAGCAGGCCGAAGACTACGCCCAGCGCGGGGTCGTCGCCGTAGGCGCCGCTGCCGACCACGCCGGAGATCAGGATCACTCCCGCGAACACGACTGGGATCGCCTTGAGCGACCTGTCCGAGGGCCGCTCGCCGAGCGCCGCCCAGGCGAGGAGGGCCACGAACACGACCTGGGTGTTGCCAAGCACGGTCGCGAGGCCGGCGCCAACCGCCGCGATCGAGTGGTGCCAGAAGGTCAGGTCGGCGGCGAAGAACACTCCCGCCGCCCACGCCAGGCGCCGGTCGCGCCAGGAGCGGGTGCCGTAGAGGCGCCGCTCCAGCCACGCCAGGACGGCCAGGACGGGCAGCGCGTACACGCAGCGGAAGAACGCCGCCGTGGATGGCGACACCTCCGCGAGCCGCACGAGGATCCCCGAGAAGGCGATCACGAGTGCGCCGAGCACCCCTGCCAGCACTGGACGATCGAACACGGCGACCGAGACTAGCCGGGGGTATGGTGCGGCCCCGGTGGACCGGAACTCGCTCCTCTGGACGCTCGTCGTCTTCTTCGGCGCGTCGGTCATGTTCGCGGCCATCCGGAACGCGACCGACGACGAGAGCGCCGGGGTGCAGCTGCTCGCCCAGCTCGGGGCGGGCCTCGTGCTGGTGGGGGCGATCATGGTCTATTTGAGGCGCCGCCGGTGACGCGCTGGATCGTCGACGGGATGAACGTGATCGGCTCGCGGCCAACGGGCTGGTGGCGCGACAGGCCGGGAGCGATGCGCTCCCTGGTCGAGCGGCTCGAGGCGTTCGCTCGCCAGAGCGGCGAGCCGGTCACCGTGGTGCTGGACGGGGAGCAGCTCGAGCTCGAGGGCGGGGAGGGCGTGACCGTGCGCTTCGCATCGCGCCGCGGCCCGAACGCGGCCGACGACGACATCGCCGCGCTGGTTGCGGATGACGAGGAGCCGGCGGAGCTCTCAGTCGTGACCTCGGACGCCGACCTCGCCCGGCGTGTGCGCGACGCCGGGGCGGCCGTCGTGGGCGCCGGCGAGTTCCACCGCCGGCTCGACGCCTAGGCGCTCCTCGACTATCGCGCGGGCCCCGCGCCCGGGCACGACTGTCACATGGCGGATCACGCCGCGCTCGGGCCGCTGCGTGGGTGCGCGTAGCCGCACGCGGCGGAGCACCTCGCGGAGGACGGTCCGCATCTCGACCTGCGCGAACGACGCGCCGATGCAGCGCCGCACCCCGCCGCCGAAGGGAATCCATGCGTACGACTCGATGTCGCCATCGAGGAAGCGCTCGGGCCGGAACTCCGCATGCGACTCGTACAGGTCCGGGCGCGCGTGGAGCACCGCGATCGCCGGCAGCACGAGCGTGCCGGCGGGCAGTTGCCAGCCCGCGACCTCGGTGTCGCGCGTGAGCTTCCTTGCCACGTCCACGATCACGGGCCGCACGCGCAGCGTCTCCTTCACGACGGCCTCGAGGTAGTCGTCGTCCTCGAGCGAGCCGGTGAGGCGCTCCAGCACGCGCGGGGTACGGAGCAGCCGCTCGAAGGCCCAGGCCAGGCCGGTCGCGGTCGTCTCGTGGCCCGCGGTCAGCAGCGTCATGAGCTCGTCGCGCAGCTCCGCGTCGGTCATCGGCGAGCCGTCCTCGTGGCGGGCGCGCAGGAGCAGCGAGAGGACGTCGTCGCGCTGGTCGCCATCCGAGGCGCTCTTGCGATCGGCGATCTCGGCGTAGATCAGCTCGTCCACCGCCGCGAGCGCCCGCCGGAACCTCGCCGCCGGCGTGATCCCGCCGAGGTCGCGGTCCATGAACGGCAGCCAGTTCAGCACGCTCGTCGTCTCGCCGAGCGGCGGTATGCGCTCGCGGAACAGGTCCATGCGTTCGTCGTCGCGCACGCCGAAGACGGCGCGCAGGATCACGTCGAGCGTGATCGCCTGCATGCGCGGCCGGAGCTCGATCTCCTCGCCGACGGGCCAGCGCGCCACCTCGCGCTCGGTCGCCTCCGCCATCACCTCGACGTAGCGCCGCACGCTCTGGCCGTGGAAGGGTGGGAGGAGCAGCTTGCGCTGGCTCATGTGGCGCCCCTCGTCGAGCGTCAGGAGCGAGTGTTCGCCGAGCGCGTCCCCGAGCGCGAGCGTGTTGGCCTCGCCGGCATGAAAGGTCTCGCTGTCGCCCGCGAAGACCTCTTTCACCAGCGTCGGATCGGCGATGTAGACGACGCGCCCGAAGATCGGGAAGCGCGACGAGAAGACGTCCCCGTAGCGCCGCCAGCGCTTGACCATCCAGGCGTAGGGCGACACGGTCACGAACGCCGCCTGCATGAGGCTCGGCATTCGAGGCCCGGGCGGGAAGTCCACCGTGAGGTTGTACCGCGTCGCAGTGGGTAGTGCGAGGCGATCCGGTTAGGTCTCGCAGCGTCCGTCCTGGTCGCCTCGCCCGTGGCGGCCGCGCACGCGCACGCGCAGGGCACGCTCACGGGAGCCGCCGAGGGGCTCAGAGAGAGCCCGGTGTACGTCCACCCAAACGCCGAGCGCGCGCTCTCGGACAGCGAGGCGGCCCCCCTCCGACGGCTCATCCGCTCCACCGGTGCCGGGCCGATGTACGTCGTGGTGCTTCCCGCGTCCGCTGGCGATGAGGCCGGTGCCGACCCGAGCGCGGCGCTTCGGGAGATCGCGCAGCAGCTACGCGAGCCCGGCACGTACGCCGGCGGGATCGGCGACGCGCCGGAGCGCTGGGCGTGGACGTTCCGGCGAGCGAGCTCGCGCGCGACGCCCTCGATGCCCACGCGGCCGACGGGACGTTCGCCGTGCTCAGCGATTTTGTCCGGCGCGTGAGCGACGCCCGTAGTGGCGCTGTACCGGGCGGAGGCGGACGGGATGGCGGCGGGGCGGTGCCTTTCCGCTCGCGCTGCTTGCGCTAGGCGTCCCGCTCGTGCTGGTCGGGCTCAGCCGGCAGCGCGGGCGGCGGCGCGAGCAGGAGGCCGCGCGGGCCGAGCTCGAGGAGGTCGAGGAAGTCGCGCGCGATGACCTGCTGGCGCTCGGCGACGACATCCGCGCGCTCGACCCGGACGTCGAACTGTCCGGTGCCGACGCGCGCGGCAGGCAGCCGCGCGCGGTGCCCGTCTGCGCCGCTGACCTCCAGCAGATTCAGGACGGCATCGAGCCGCAGGCGCGTGAGGTGCTCACGGGCGGCCGGATGGTCCCGTGCTGGGCGGCGGGCCCGGCGCACCTGCCGTGGGCGGGCGGCTTCTTCGGTGGGGGCTGCTGCGCGGCCGGTTCATCGGCTCGGTGCTGGGCGGCGGGTTCTCTGGCGGCTTCGGAAACGAGGCATACGCTGGACGCGGACTTCGGCGGCGGGAACTTCAGCGGCCCCGACCTGGGTGATTTCGGCGGTGGGGACTTCGGCGACTTCGGAGGCGGCGGCGACTTCTGAGCGCACGCGCCGCGGTCGGCCGCGCCGCGTCCGCGCTAGAGCTCTGTCAGGAACTTCCTGATCGCCGCGTGCGTCTCGCGCGGCCGCTCCACCTGCGGCACGTGGCCGCAGGGCAGCTCTACGTGGCGGGCGCGCGGAAGCGCGCGCTCGACGTGCTTCATGAAGCCGATCGGGACCAGCATGTCGTTGCGGCCCCAGACGAAGAGGGAGTCGGACTGGAGAGTCTCGAGGCGGGTCCAAAAGCCGTTCTCGCCGTGCGGCTCGTCCAGGTAGATGTTGCGTGCGGCCGCATAGAACGCCGCACGTCCGCTGCGGGTGAGGTAGGCCCGCAGGAACTCGTCGATCCCCGCGGCGGTCCAGCCGCCGTTGCCGGAGGGCACGAGCCGCCGCACCATCGCCTCGACGATCGGCCGCGGAGCCGGCTGGATCAGGCCCAGCTCGGGCCGGAGCGCGCGGATCAGCGGCACCCACGGGCGCGAGCGAAGCCACGCGAGCGCGGGGCTGAGCAGGAGGAGCGCGCCGAGCCGGTCGCGGTCGGTGAGGGCGGCCTCGATCGCAACGCGCCCGCCCATGCTGTTGCCGGCGACGTGGGCGCGCTCGATGCCGAGCGCATCCATCGCCGCGAACAGCGAGCGAGCGAACCAGCGCGCATCGTAGGGAGCGCCGATCGGCTTGTCCGACTCGCCGAAGCCGGGCAGGTCGATCGCGACGACGTGGTAGTCGTCGGCGAGCGCATTCACGGTGGGCAGGAACGACGCCTTGGTGCCGCCGAGGCCGTGCACGCACACGATGGTCTCCGGACCGCTGCCCGCCGCGAGCACGGACATCCTGCCGAATCCGCGCGTACGCAGCGTGTCGAACTCGAGCCGGCCCGGCTCCTCCGCGCCGCTCGTGGCCGCCAGGAAGCCCACGCCGACGTGGAGGCTCCCGCGGATCCGAAGCCTGCCGGCCCGAAAGGCGTCCATGCCGCCGCGTAGGTCCTTCGCGATCCGTTCCCAGGTCGCCGCGTCGGCGCTCAAAACCGCGTCCGGCTCGGCGCTGTCGTTTACGTCCCGAAGCCGCAGCCGGCGCCCGCCGAGGAGCGCGTCGGCGGCCCTGTCGCCGGCCACCTCGAGTCGCACGCGGGCACGGCCGCGCGGAAGGTCGATCACGTCGGGATCGAACCGGTCGGCGAGCGCGACGATCGCATCGGCCGGGGCGGTCCCTCTGGGGGTGGCTGCGGCCATGGCTATCCCAATACCAACGGACAGCCTTACTGAACCATCGGTCAGAAAGCGGTCGATAAGCCGAACTCGAACAAATTAACGTCAACTTCATCGAAACTTCGGCCGAGCCCTTGACAAACCCAGTTCGGGGTGGCGAGGATCGCCCGGATGGAGGACGAGCCGGGCTCCGCCCCCTCCCTGCGCGCTTCCAACCGCCTGCGCGTGATCCAGGCGCTCCAGCTGCTCGGGGTCACGAGCCGCGCGCATCTCGCGCGCCACACCGGCCTGTCGCGCTCCACGGTGTCGACCATCGTCGCCGGGCTCCAAGCCGAGGGCATGGTGGTTGACCGGGAGGCGAACGGTCCCGCGGTCACGAGCGGCGGGCGCCCGCCCGCGCTGATAGCGCTCGACCCGAGGGCCGGGTTCGCGATCGGAGTGGACTTCGGCAAGCGCCACCTCGCGGTTGCACTCGCGGACCTGTCCCACGCGCTCCTCGCCGAGGAGTGGCGCGATATGCCGGACGACTACGACGCCGACGCCGGCATCGACCAGGCCGCCGAGCTCGTCGAGCTTGTTCTGGACGCCTCCGGTGCGGACGCCGGCCGCCTGCTCGGAGTGGGTATGGGCCTTCCCGGGCCGGTCCACCGGAGCGGCGTCGTCGGCTCGTCGGCGATCCTGCCCGGCTGGGCCGGCACCCACGCGTCCGAGCGCATGAGCGAGCGGCTCGGCATGCATGTCTGGCTCGGGAACGACGCCAATCTGGGGGCGCTCGCGGAATCCACCTGGGGCGCCGGACGCGACTCGTGCGGCCTGGTGTACCTGAAGCTCGCCACGGGCATCGGCGCCGGAATCGTGATCGACGGGCGGCTATTCGAGGGCGCGGGCGGCACCGCGGGTGAGATCGGGCACACATCTCTCCACGAGACCGGAGACATCTGTCGCTGCGGGAGCCGTGGCTGCCTCGAGACCCACGCGAGCGGGGCGGCGATCGCCGCGCTGCTCAGCCGCAGCCTCGGGGAGAGGCTGACCGTCGACGTCGTGCTCGCGCGCGCCGTCGAGGGCGACCCCGGCTGCCGGCGGGCGCTGGCGGAGGCAGGCCGCCACATCGGTGCCGCGGTCGCCGATCTGTGCAACCTCATCAACCCCGAGCGGATCGTCGTTGGGGGCAGCATGGCCGTCGCCGGAGACGTGCTGCTCGACCCGCTCAGAGAAGCAGTCGGGCTGAGGGCAATTCCGAGCGCAGCGGAGGATGTCCGGATCGTTCCGGGCGAGCTCGGGGCGCGCGCCGAGGTGCTCGGCGCAGTGGCGCTAGTGCTTTACGAAGCCGGTCCCGCATGGAGCGGGCCGGCACCGGCGATCAGGCAGTCAACGGCAACAAGGTAGGAGGAGGTCAAGGTCACATGAGCAGGTTCAAGTTCCTAGCCCTCGTGGCGGCGCTCGCCGGCGCGATGACGCTCTCGCTGGCGGCATGCGGCGACGACGACGACGACAACGGCGGCGGAGGCGGCGGTAGTAGTGGCGGCGGTGGCGGCGGCGGCCAGATCGCGCTGCTCCTGCCGGAGTCGAAGACCGCCCGCTACGAGTCGCAGGACAGGCCCAACTTCGAGAAGAAGGTCAAGGAGCTCTGCTCCGACTGCCCGATCATCTACTCGAACGCGGACCAGGACGCGGCGAAGCAGCAGCAGCAGGCTGAGGCAGCGATCACCAAGGGTGCGAAGGTGCTCGTGCTCGACCCGGTGGACGCCGCGTCGGCCGGGGCGATCGTGAACCGGGCGAAGCAGTCGCAGATCCCGGTGGTGAGCTACGACCGCCTGATCACGGACGCCGACATCGACTACTACATCTCGTTCGACAATGAGCAGGTCGGGAAGCTCCAGGGCGAGAGCCTCACGAAGAAGCTCAAAGACGATGGCAAGAAGGGCAGCATCGTCATGATCAACGGCGCCCCGACGGACAACAACGCCAAGCTGTTCAAGCAGGGCGCGCACAGCGTGATCGACTCGAGTGGCTACAAGGTCGCGAAGGAGTACGACACGCCTGACTGGAGCCCGGACAAGGCCCAGCAGGAGATGGAGCAGGCGATCACGGCTATCGGCAAGAACGGCTTCGTGGGCGTCTACGCCGCCAACGACGGAACCGCCGGCGGCGCGATCGCCGCGATGAAGGGCAACGGGGTCGACCCGAAGAAGATCCCGACAACTGGTCAGGACGCCGAGCTCGCGGCGATCCAGCGGATCCTGATTGGCGAGCAGTACATGACCGTGTACAAGGCGATCAAGCCAGAGGCGGAGCAGGCGGCGGAGCTCGCCGTACAGCTGGCCAAGGGCGAGACGCCGCCGGCGCCCAAGGACAAGGTGAACAACGGCACGGAGGACGTGCCGTCGATCCTGCTGACGCCCGTCGCGGTCACGAAGGACAACGTCAACGACACGATTGTCAAGGACGGGTTCTGGTCTGCGGACGAGATCTGCACCAGCAAGTACGCCTCCGCCTGCAAGCAGGCTGGCATCCAGTAGGGGCAGTTTGGGGAACAATGGGGGGCGTCCCGGTTGCGGGGCGCCCCCGGCCCCCACTGAAAGGAGTCTTTGCTTTGAACGGCAACGGGAGTACACCGGTGCTGGCCCTCAAGGGAGTGAGCAAGAGCTTCGGGCCTGTCCAGGCGCTCAGCGACGTGGACTTCGAGGTCCGGCCCGGCGAGGTCGTGGCGCTCGTGGGCGACAACGGCGCGGGCAAGTCCACGCTCGTCAAGACGATCGCGGGGATCCACTCGCCGGACGCCGGCACGATCAGCTTTGAGGGCAACGAGGTGACGATCCACGGGCCGAGTGACGCGGTTCACCTCGGGATCGCAACGGTCTACCAGGACCTCGCGCTGTGCGACAACCTCGACGTGGTGGAGAACCTCTTCCTCGGGCGCGAGGAGAAGGCCGAGGGCCCGGCCGGATTCGTCGGTCAGCTCGACGAGGTCGACATGGAGAAGCAGACCGGCGAGCTGCTCGAAAACCTGGCGGTGACGATCACAAGCGTTCGGGCCGAGGTGGGCACGATGTCGGGCGGGCAGCGGCAGCAGGTCGCCATCGCTCGCTCGCTGCTGGGTGAGCCGAAGCTCGTGATGCTCGACGAGCCCACCGCCGCGCTCGGCGTGCGCCAGACCGCGCAGGTGCTCGAGCTGATCAAGCGGCTGCGCGAGCGCGGGTACGGCGTGGTCGTGATCAGCCACAACCTCGCGGACGTCTTCGAGGTGGCCGATCGCATCTACGTGCTGCGGCTCGGCCAGAAGGCGGGCGACTTCAAGGCGGGCGAGACCAATCAGGACGAGGTGGTCCGGGCGATCACCGTGGGGTCCGGGAATGGAGGGGGGCAGAAATGAGCACCGCCGACGCGACGGTCGACGAGGAAGTCGAGGCCGGCAGCCCCCGGCTGGACCTTCTGCGCAGGTTCATACAGGGCGACCTCGCCGAGCTGCGGGTCGTCCTCGCGCTGGCGGTGATCTGGCTGGTCTTCTACGCCCAGGAACCGCGCTTCATGAGCTCGGTCAACCTGTCGAACCTGGTGCTCCAGACGTGCGCGGTCGGCCTGGTCTCGATCGGCATCGTGCACGTGCTGCTGCTCGGCGAGATCGACCTCTCGGTCGGAGCCGTGAGCGGCCTGTGCGCCTCGATCATGGCCGTGCTGAACGTGCAGCACGGCTGGTCGCCGTACCTGGCGATCGCGGCGGCCGTGTTGGCCGGCACGGCGATCGGCCTCTTCCAGGGGTCGGTGTTCACGCGCTTCTTGGTGCCGTCGTTCGTGGTGACGCTCGCCGGGCTCTTTGCGTGGCCCGGATTTCAGCTCAAGGTGCTGGGCGAGACGGGGACGATCAACCTGAACGACCCCAAGATCCTCGGGCTCACCGGCACCTTCTACAGCGACACGGTGGGCTGGATCCTCGCGTTCGTCGCGATCGGCGTGTACGCCGCGCTCGCGCTGCGCGGCCGGCAGAGCCGGGTGGCTGAGGGCCTGGCCGCGCCGCAGCTCGGCCTGGTCGTGCTGCGCGTCGCGCTGGTGAGCATCGCGATCCTGGTCGCTGTGTGGGTCATGAACGACGACCGCGGCGTGCCGCTTGCCGCGCTGATCCTGGTTGGGTTCTGCCTGTTCTTCTTCTACGTCACGACGCGGACCACGTTCGGGCGCCACATCTTCGCCGTGGGCGGCAACGCCGAGGCCGCGCGGCGCGCCGGCATCAACGTCACGCGCGTGCGCGTGATCGTGTTCGTCATCTCGTCGACGATGGCGGCGGTCGGCGGGATCATGGCGGCGTCGCGGCTCTTGGCGGTCAACCAGTCCTCCGGCGCGGGTGACTTCCTGCTGCTCGCGATCGCCGGACCGGTGATCGCGGGCACCAGCCTGTTCGGTGGTCGCGGGAGCGTGTGGCACGCGTTGCTCGGCGCGCTCGTGATCACCTCGATCTCGAATGGGATGGACCTCCTTGGCCTCGAGACGTCGATCAAGTTCATCGTCACCGGAGCCGTGCTGCTCCTGGCCGTGGTGATCGACGCGATCGCGCGCAGTCAGAGGCAGGCGGCGGGACGGGTCTGACCCCGCTCCGCGTCGGCCTGATCGGCTACGGCCTCGCCGGGTCGGCGTTCCACGCGCCGCTCGTCGAGGCCGTGCCCGGGCTGGAGCTGACATCGGTCGTCACATCCAACGAGGAGCGCGCGGCGCAGGTCGGGTCCCGTCACCCGGATGCCACGGTGCTGCCGTCCCCGGACGCGCTGTTCGCGGCGGCGGATTCGCACGACCTCGTGGTGGTCGCGGCGCCGAATCGCCAGCACGTGCCGCTCGGGCTCGCCGCCGTCGAGGCGGGCCTGCACCTCGTGGTCGACAAGCCGCTGGCGGCGAGCGCGGCCGACGGGGAGCGGCTGGCGTCGGCCGTCCGGGAGCGCGGGCTGGTGGGAAGCGTCTTCCACAACCGGCGCTGGGACGGCGACTTCCTGACGCTGCGGCGGCTTGTGTCGGAAGGGTCGCTGGGCGAGCTGCTTCGGTTCGAGTCCCGCTTCGACCGCTGGCGGCCCGCGGTGGACACGGGCAAGTGGCGCGAGGGAGGCGGTCCCGAGGACGCCGCGGGCGTGCTGTTCGACCTCGGGCCGCACCTGATCGACCAGACGCTCGAGCTGCTCGGACCGGTGCGTTCCGTGTACGCCGAGGTGCGGAGCGTGCGGCCGGGGGCGAGGGCCGACGACGATTTCTTCCTCGCGCTCGAGCACGACTCCGGCGCTCGCTCGCACCTGTGGGCAACGATGGCGGCGGCCCAGTTCGCCGCGCGGATGCGGGCGCTGGGATCCGAGGCCGCGTACGTGAAGTGGGGAGTGGATGTCCAGGAGGAGCGTCTGCGGGCCGGCGGGAAACCGAGCGACCCGGGCTTCGGCGAGGAGCCGCCCGAGGCATGGGGCCGGCTCGGCACCGACGAGGAATCGGAGCCGGTCGAGACGGCGCCCGGCCGCTACGCGGAGTTCTACGAGCGGATGGAGCGGGCGATCCGCGACGGCGGCGAGCCGCCGGTGCCGCTGTCGGCGGGCATCGAGAGCCTGCGGGTGATCGAGGCGGCGCGGCGAAGCGCGGACGAGCGCACGGTCGTCCCCCTGTGACGCTGTAACGCGGCCGTCACTCCTCGGCACCCACGCGTGCGCCGCCTGCGCGTACGGTCGCCGGCATGGCGGACGAGCGCGGGCAGGCGACGGTCGAGTGGATCGGGATCGTGCTCCTCGTGGCGCTCGCCCTGGCCGGGCTGGGCCGCTTCACCCCACGGGCGCACGGCGAGGAGCTCGGGATGACGATCGCCCGCACGGTGACCTGTGCGGCGCGGGACGGGTGCGGGCGGGGATATTCGGGGGCGGGCACCCGCACCGCCTCCGGCGCCCATCCCGCCTCGGGCGGATCGGACTTCGTCCAGAGAGGCTTCACGCCGCCGCCGCTGCTGTCGCACCGGGCAGACGTCCGTGCCGGCGGTGCGCTTCGGCTCCCGAGTGCCCAGACGCTTCTCCAGTGGGGCCGCCGCGAGCTCGCCGACCAGGTCGGTCGCGCCGGTGAGCGTGCTCTGGTCAGACGGCTGCGCCGGGGCACGGGCACCGCCTGGCGCCGTGCCTGGATCGCGTGCCTCGTCTACGAGCGCTTCCGGTACGCGTTCATGCACCCGGAGAGCCGCTTTCCCGGCCACGTCATCCCGCCCTCCGAGGTCCTCCGGATGGCCAACGACTGCATCAGCCCGCTCGACCTCATCCGCGACTGGCCTGCGCTGAGGGGGCAATGAGGGCCGAGCGCCGAATGAGCGGCGACGGCGGCCAGGCCACGGTCGAGTTCGTCGCGCTCCTGATGCTGTGTTGTCTCGCCTTCGGTGCCTTGTCGCCACTGAAGGGTGGCTTCGGGGGACGGTCCGGGGGCGGCTTCGACGGGCGGTCCATCGGCGGGTTTCTGGCGCGGCACATCACCTGCGCGGCGGCCGGCCGCTGCGAGCGCGCCGAGCGCGGTCTGGTCGACGCCTACGGCGACCGCGATGCGGCGACGGTTCGCGCGCTCGCCCCGGATCTCGTCTACGAGCCCGGCGAGCGGGAGCTTCCGATCGACTGGCGCACATGCAGGCGCCCTGCGTGCGCCGAGGCTTCCGACGATCCTTCGCTCGATGCCCACCTCGCGGCGGGCGGGAAGCGGGCCACCGCGTTCACCCGCCTGATCCGCCGCGGCGGCCACCTGTACGTCCAGTACTGGCTCTACTACCCCGAATCGAACTCCGTCCTCGCCGGGGCGGACCGGCTCTGGGAGCGGTCGTGGTTGCTTCCGCGCGTGCGCCGGCTGCTGGCGGGCACGTCCGACTATCCCGGCTTCCACAGGGACGACTGGGAGGGCGTCTTCCTTCGGATCGACTCGGACGGCACCACCTGGATGCGCACCAGCTCGCACGGTCACCAGCAGGGGTGCAAGTGGCGTGCGTGCCGGGACCGCTGGGTTCACAGCACGGGCTGGGCGCGGGTGTCGCGCGGGAGCCACTCGGGTCACGTCCCGTTCCGGAGCGAGCCGGTCTGGCGGGACCTGAGCAAGACCGGCAACAGGAGGTACGTCCCGAAAGATGGCCCGCCGCGCCGCATCCCGCTGCTCCCGGGCCGCGACCTGGAGGAGCGCAGCAGCACCGGGGAGGGCCTCCGGCTCATCCCTCTGGAGACGCTCGACCACCGCCGCTACAGACCACTCGAACCCGGCGTGGCGCCGCCCTGGCGGAAGGACGCGTACACGAACCCCGAGAGCCAAGGATCCTGAGAACAGGCGCCGACGACCGACCGCGTTTAACCTGGAAGCGGCATGGATTCGTGCGGGCCGGCGTTTGCGGCCGAAGGTTCGAGGGGAATCGCGTCTCGGTGAAGGTTGGGCTGGTGCTCGGCGCGGGAGGCGTGCTCGGTGGCGCGTGGCTCGTCGGCGGGCTGAGCGCGCTTGCGCGCGAGACCGACTGGGATCCGGGCAGCGCCGACCAGATCGTCGGCACCTCCGCCGGCTCCATGATCGGCGCGCTCGTGGCGGCGGGCGTCCCGCCCTGGTTCATGGTCGCCCACTCGCGCGGCGAGGTCTTCGAGGGCCTGAGCGGGCCGGACGGGCGCCCCGCGGCCGACGCCGACCGCTCCGCCGGCGCGAACTTCCGTCTCCACCGCGGCCTCCCCGCGATCGGGCCCGGCTCACTGCGCATGGCCTTCACGGCGCTGTCGAACCCGCTCCGCCACACCCCGCTTCAGATGGTGGCCGGCTGGCTGCCGTCCGGGTTCGTCTCGACCGACGCGCTCAAGGAGACCGTCGCGCGCGCGGTCCCCGGTGACTGGGTCGAGCACCCGAGCTACTGGGCGGTCGCCTGCGACTACGAGTCCGGCCGCCGCACTCCCTTCGGCAGGCTCGGCTCGCCGCGGGCCCACATCGCCGACGCCGTCGCCGCGTCCTGCGCCATCCCGGGCTTCTACAGGCCCGTGAAGATCGGCGGCCGGCGCTACGTGGACGGCGGCGTGTGCTCGGTCTCGAACATGGACCTCATCGCGGGCCGCGGCCTCGACCTCGTGATCTGCCTGAACCCGCTCACGAGCCGCTCGGAGGGCGAGGCCAGGCAGCGGGGCGCCGTCACGAGGATGGCGACCGGCCCGATCCATGGCGTGCTCGACTTCGTCCCGTCGCTGACCCGCCGCGCAGCGCGCGGCCGGCTCGAACGCGAGGAGCGCAAGATGCGCCGCTTCGGCACAGAGGTCGTGATCATCGAGCCCACGGCGGAGGACCACGCCGTCATGGGCCACAACTGGATGAGCGCCGAGCGCCGCCAGGACGTGATCGACACCGCCGAGGAGACGGTCGCGCGGCAGCTGATGAGGCCCGAGATCCGAGGGCTCCTGAGCGACCTTCCGAGCGGAGAGCCCCACAAGATCAGCCGCCCGTCCGGGCCGCCGTCGAGCTGGCCCGAGCTGCGGGCGACCGCCACACGAGCGGCGTGAGCACGTCCACCGCGCAGGGGTCGCCGAACGGCGGCGGGCCCGGGGAGGCGCCGTCGGCGCCCGGCGCGATCGTCAACCTCGTCACCCGCCTGATCGGCGCGATCGCGGACGAGGCCCAGCGGCGCGTGCCCACGGCCGACCTCGACGAGCGCGACCCCGACTACATCCGCGAGACGCTCCCGGGCCTCTGGATGCTCGCGAGCCTCTACTTCCGGGCCGACGTGCGCGGCCTCCAGAACATCCCCGAGGAGGGCCCCGTCCTGCTCGTGGGCAACCACTCGGGCGGCAACCTCACGCCCGACACGCACGTCTTCACGCTCGCGTTCAGCACCTACTTCGGAGTCGAGCGCCGCTTCCATCAGCTGGCCCACAACCTCGTCCTGTCGATGCCCGGCCTGTCGAGCCTTCGGAGGTACGGCACCGTCGCGGCCACGCCGGAGAACGCGGCCAAGGCGCTCGAGGTGGGCGCCGCCCTGCTCGTCTACCCCGGCGGCGACCACGAGGTGCACCGGCCGACCTGGGAGTCGGCGAAGGTCGACTTCGGCGGCCGCAGGGGATTCATCCGGCTGGCGAAGGAGCGGAAGGTCCCGCTCGTCCCGGTCGTGGCGATCGGAGGCCAGGAGACCGCACTGTTTCTCTCGCGCGGCGAGCGCCTCGCGAGGCTGATCGGGCTCGACCGGATGTTCCGGCTGAAGGTGCTGCCGGTCTCGCTGGCGCTGCCGTGGGGTCTGAACGTGGGCGACATGCTGGGCCACATCCCGCTGCCGGCCAAGATCACGATCCAGGTGCTCGAGCCGATCGACGTGTCCCGCATGGACGTGGACGAGGCCTACGAGCTCGTGACCGAGCGGATGCAGACCGCACTCACCGGTCTCGCCGAGGAGCGCGCGCTTCCCGTCCTCGGCTGATGCGCGTCGAGCGCGACACCCTGATTGACGCCTCCCCCGAGGAGATCTGGGAGGTCGTCTCGAATCCGGACAACTACGACCGCTTCTGGCACGGGCTCACACGGCTCGAGCGGAAGAACGACGAGCAGGGACTCGGTGCGCGCTTCGTGCTGCGAATGCGGATCGGGTCGGCGGACGTCGGCGGACTGATCGAGATCGTCGAGTGCGACGAGAACGCCGACATGGCCTGGACGAGCATCACGGGCATCGACCATCGCGTGCGCTGGCGCCTACGCGAAGCCGACGACGGCCGCACGAGAGTCGTGCTCAGGCTGTCGTGGGACTCGCCGGGAGGGCTGCTCGGCAGCGTGGCCGACCGGATCGCGGCGCCCATGGTCGCGACAACGCTCGAGCAAACCTTGAAGAATCTTGCTCTGGAGCTGGAGGACGAGGAGGTCCTGGAAGAGGTGGCTGAAGGAGACGGCAGGAGCCTGCCAGCCAAGGCCCTGTACGAGCTGGGCAGCGCGAAGGTCCTGATCGAGGCCGGCGTGATCAGGCCGATGCGCCCGGACCGGCTCTGGGGAGTGCTGCGCACGCTTCAGAAGTGGGGCCGGAGCCCGGCGGCGGGCGCGATCTCGCTGGCAGAGCGCTACCCGGACGGCACGATGATCGTCGACGAGCTGGGCACGCTCACCTACAGCGAGGTCGACACGCGCACGAACGCGCTCGCGCACGCGCTGTCCGACCACGGGCTGGGCGAGGGCGACGCGGTCGGCGTGATGTGCCGCAACCACCGCGGCTTCATCGAGGCCACGGTCGCGCTGTCGAAGCTCGGCGCCGACGCGCTCTACCTCAACACGGCCTTCGCGGGACCGCAGCTGACCGAGGTGGTTCAGCGCGAGAAGCCGAAGGCGCTGATCTTCGACGAGGAGTTCTACGGGCTGCTCGAGCAGGCGGGCCGCCGTCGCAAGCGCTTCGTCGCGTGGCACGACGAGCCGAAGGCGGCCGACCCCACGCTCGACGAGCTGATGGCCGACGGCGATCCGAGCGCGGTCGTCCCGCCCGACCGAGAGGGCCGGGCCGTGATCCTCACCTCGGGCACGACGGGCACGCCGAAGGGAGCGTCGCGCGGCAACCCCGAGTCGATCGACCCGGTGGTGTCGTACCTGTCGAAGATCCCGCTGAGGTCACGCCACGTCATCCACATCGCCGCCCCGCTGTTCCATTCGTGGGGCTTCGCGCACTTCTCGCTCGGCCTGATCCTCGGCATGACGTACGTGCTCCGCCGGAAGTTCGACCCCGAGGCGTGCCTCGCAGAGGTCGCGCGCACGCGCTCGGACGCGCTTGCTGTGGTGCCGGTGATGATGCAACGCATCCTCGAGCTGCCGGAGGAGACGCGCAGGAAGTACGACAGGTCATCCCTGAAAGTGGTCGCCGCGAGCGGCTCGGCGCTGCCCGGCGACCTCGCGACGCGCTGGATGGACGAGTTCGGCGACAACCTCTACAACCTCTACGGCTCGACCGAGGTCGCATGGGCGACGATCGCGACGCCCGCCGATATGCGGGCCGCGCCCGGGACGGCCGGACGGCCGCCGCGCGGCACGATCGTGAGGCTCTTCGACGAGAAGGGCGTCGAGGTAAAGCAGGGGGAGGCGGGACGGATCTTCGTCGGCAACGAGATGCTCTTCGAGGGCTACACCGGCGGGGGCTCGAAGGACGTGATCGGCAACCTGATGGCCACCGGCGACGTGGGCCGTTTCGACGACGGCGGCCGCATGTTCGTCGAGGGCCGCGACGACGAGATGATCGTGTCCGGCGGCGAGAACGTCTTCCCCAAGGAGGTCGAGGACTTGCTCGCCCGCCACGAGGCCGTCAGCGAGGTGGCGGCCGTTGGCGTGGACGACAAGGACTTCGGCCAGCGCCTCAAGGCCTTCGTCGTGCTCGAGAGCGGCAAGGAGGCGAGCGCGGACGAGTTGAAGAGCTACGTCAAGAAGAACCTCGCCAGCTACAAGGTCCCGCGCGAGTTCGTCTTCATCGACGAGCTGCCCCGCAACGCCACCGGGAAGGTTGTGAAGCGGGAGCTCGTCGCGGAAGAGGAGGGGGAGAAGGCGGCGAAGTAGGCGTACCGCCCCCGATTGTTGGGTACCCGCTCCCGAGACCCAAGAAATGGGAGGTAGTACCTGAGATGAGCACCGGAGCCATCATCGCCATAGTCATCGTCGCGCTGATCGTGCTGGCGCTGCTGTGGTTCGTCGGCCGCAAGGGCCGGGAGCGGAGGCTCGACACGCGCCGCGAGGAGGCACGCGAGATCCGTCGTGAGGCGGAGGTTGGTCGTGCGCAGGCGGACAGGACGCGTGCGGAAGCGGACGCCCAGGCCGCCGAGGCGCGACGCCAGGACGCACTGGCGCGCGAGCGCCAGGCGGCCGCCGACGACCAGCACCGCGAGGCGCGCGAGCGCCACATCGAGGCCGCCGAGAAGGATCCGGATGCCGATCCGGAGGAGGCGGCGGCGGAGTTCGATCGCCGGCATCAGCAGACCGACACGAGCGCGGGCGCGGGAACAACCGGGGCGGACACCACCGCCACCGACCCCGACACGAACCAGAGCGTCGAGCACTACGAGCGGACGAGCGAGCCCGACGTGGACCGCGAGCGTCGCTTCGAGCGCGACGAGGAGGGTGACGTGGTCCGCGACGAGAGCTACGAGCAGCCGCGGACGAACCGCTAGCCGGGAGGCAACCAAGTAACGACGCGGCGGGCGCGCGCTCGGATCGCGCGGCCCGCCGTTTGTCGTTACGGCTTCAGGCGGCGGCTAGCCGCAGACCGGCCAGTGGCCGCTGCCATGGTTGTTGAGCAGCACCCACGCCCGCCAGGTCTGCTCGGAGCGAGGTGCGGTGGCCGGGTCTCCCGACCCGCCGACCACGCGCCAGGTGCTGAAGCTGAACTGGTATAGGCCGCGGTATGCCCCGCCGCCTCCGATGGCGCGCGGGTTGTTGTGTGACTCGCACCATGCGATCAAGCGCAGGTGGTCGCGGCCCCAGTCCGGGATGCGGCGCACCTTGAAGCGGTGCACGGTCGCCCGGCCCTCGTACGTCTGTGACCAGTTCGCAAAGCGCCGCTTCATCCGGCGGATGGAGCGACGCAGCTCGTCGGCGGTCGGCGAGCGGTCGTCACTCGCGGCGGCGCGGATGAGATTGCGTCCCCGCCAGACCCCGTAGCGATCGAGCTTGTCCCGCCAGCGGCGGTAGCGCGCCTGAAGGCGAGTACCGGCCGCCTCGGCCTGCGGCTCCGAGGCCGCCGTCGCCCCCGTGTTCGTATCAGCCTGCGTTGTGTCTGTATCAGCCTGCGACGGTTGAACCATCACGGCCCCGGCCGAAGCCGCGGCCGCCAGCAGCGCGCACGCGCATGCAAGCAGGATCCCTGCTTTCCTCAAAACACCACCCCCGGTGGCGAACTGCCTGACCTGCGCATGTGCGAAGGCAGGACCAGGACTTGCCGAGTCCGCGCACGCTCCTCCCCGCGGCAAACCCGGCCGGTTTCCGACTTACTCCGTCACCGTAACCAGCGCAAACCGGCTTAAACGACTGTGTGATCTACGTCACACAGCATTGGGCGGGGTGCTCAGGCTGCGCTGCGGCGCGCCAGCTCGATCAGCAGGCGCGTGCCGAAGCCGCTTGCTCCCTTGCCGGCGTAGTTGCGTGTCATCGCCCACGCGGTGCCCGCGATGTCGATGTGAACCCATGGGCGGTCGTCCACGAACTGGCGCAGGAACTCGGCGGCATAGCTCGACATCGCCACGCGCTGCTCTGCCGCGTTGGTGAGGTCCGCGTACTGGCCCTTCGTCAGGTCGAAGTACTCGGGGTGGAGCGGCATCCTCCACCCGATCTCGCCGGTGGCGTCGCAGGCGGCGCTCACCTCGGCGCACCAGTCGTCGTCGTTCGCGAAGAGGCCGGCGTAGGTGTGGCCGAGGGCAACGATGATCGAGCCGGTCAGCGTCGCGAGGTCCACGATCTGGTCGGCGCCCTGCTCCACCGCGTAGCAGAGCGCGTCCGCCAGGATCAGCCGGCCCTCGGCGTCGGTGTTGTTCACCTCAATGGTCTTGCCGTTCATCGCGGTGACGATGTCGCCGGGCTTCACCGCGTGGCCGCTCGGCATGTTCTCGGTGGAGGGCACGACGGCCGTGATCGTCACGGGCACGCCCAGCTCGGCGATCGCGGCCATGGACTCGATGACCGCGGCGCCGCCGGACATGTCGAACTTCATGTCCTGCATCTTCGCCGAGGGCTTGATCGAGATCCCGCCGGTGTCGAAGGTCACCGCCTTGCCGACGAACCCGAGGTGCGCCCCGCTCGCGCCGGACGGCCGGTAGCGGAGCACGATCAGCCGCGGCTCGACATGGCTGCCCTGAGCGACCGACGCGAAGGCGCCCATGCCGCGGGCAAGGATCGCCTCCCGGTCGAGCACCTCCACCTCCAGCGTCTCGTGCTGGTCGGCAATCTCAGTGGCGCGCTCCGCGAGGAAGGTCGGCGTCGCCACGTTGGCCGGGAGGTTCTGGAGGTCGCGCGCCGCGTTGGCCGCGACCGCCGCGACGCGACCGCGCTCGACCTCGTCGCCCGCCACGGAGTCGCCGGCGATCTCGAGCGACTCCACGCCGCCGTCCCCGCCGTCGTCCCCGGAGCTCGACTTGAAGCGGTCGAACGAGTACAGCTTCAAGAGCGTCCCCTCGACGAGCGCGGCGTTCACGCCCTCGCCGCCCGGCGAGGCCCACGACAGCGACACCGCCCCGAGTTCCTTCGCCCGCGCGGCCGCCGCGGCCGCCGCCACCCGCGCCTGCTCGGCCCCGAACTTGTCGCGGGCGCCGAGCCCTGTGATCAGCACGCGCCGCTGGCCGCCGCCGGGCGCGTCCTCATGCGCCATTGCGACCTTCTTGAGCGCGCGCTTCGCCTCGCCGAGCTCGATCAGCCGCTGGAGAGACGGGTCGCCCAGCGTTTCGTCCTCGAACACGCCGACCACCCTCGTGTCGGCAGCGGTCTCCTCTGGGGCGCCGGAGCGCGAGCTGACGGTGATGGGCGCCATCCGCCGCGCCAGTCTAAACGGACGCTGCACCCAGTCGATAGCGTTCTGCGACATGCGAAGGAGCGTGATACTCGGCGCCGCGCGGACGCCGTTCGGGAAGATGGGCGGGGCGCTCGCCTCGCTGGACGCGACCGACCTGGGCGGCACGGCGATCGCTGCCGCGCTCGAGCGAGCCGAGGTGGCGCCCGACCAGGTGCAGCACGTGGTGTTCGGCCAGGTGCTGCAGGCGGGGCAGGGCCAGATCCCCAGCCGGCAGGCTCAGATCAAGGGCGGGGTCCCGAAGGAGGTCTCCTCGGAGACGGTCAACAAGGTCTGCGCGTCGGGCATCCGCTCGGCCGGAATGGTCGACCAGTCGATCCGCGCGGGCGACCTCGACCTGGCCGTGGCGGGCGGAATGGAGTCGATGTCCGCGGCGCCCTACCTGCTGAAGCAGGCGCGCTTCGGCTACCGGATGGGCGACGCCAAGGCGCTCGACGCGATGGTCCACGACGGGCTCACCAACCCGTTCACCGGCAAGCACATGGGCGAGGAGGCGGACGATGTCGGCGAGGAGCTCGAGATAACGCGCGCGGACATGGACAGGTTCGCCCTGCGCTCACACGAGCTGGCAATCCAGGCCACCGACGAAGGGCGTCTGTCCGAGGAGATCGTGCCGGTCACGATCAGCTCGCCGAAGGGCGACACGACCGTCGAGGTCGACGAGGCGCCGCGGCGGGACAGCTCGCTCGAGTCGCTCTCGAAGCTGCGCGGCGCCTTCCACAAGGAGGGCGCGCACACGGCCGGAAACGCGCCGGGCGTGAACGACGGAGCCGGCGCGCTGGTGCTCAGCTCCGACGAGTGGGCGAAGTCGAACGGCCGCGAGGCGCTGGCCACGATCGTCGCCCAGGCGGCGGTGGCGGACGACTTCCCGTACCTGGCCCGCACCCCCGCGAACGCGGCGAAGACGGCGCTCGAGAAGGCCGGGCTGAGCGTCGAGGACATCGACCTGTTCGAGATCAACGAGGCCTTCGCCTCCGTGGCGCTCAACTCGATGCGGATGCTCGGCGTGGACGAGTCGAAGGTGAACGTGAACGGGGGCGCGATCGCGCTCGGCCATCCCATCGGCGCCAGCGGAGCGCGGATCCTGATGACGCTGGTGCACGAGCTGCGCCGCCGCGGAGGCGGGCTCGGCTGCGCGGCGATCTGCTCGGGCGGCGGCCAGGGCGACGCTGTGATCGTCGAGGTGAACGGCGGCTAGCCCGCTCTCTAGCCTCCGGCACATGGCCGGAGCCGCATTCTTCGATCTCGACAAGACGCTCATAGAAGGCTCGAGTGCGTTCCACTTCGGGCGCGCCGCGTACCGCGCCGGGATGGCGTCGAGGCGCCAGCTGGCGCGCGACGGGTGGGCCAACCTCAAGTTCCGCCTGAACGGGTCGACCGACGCGAGCACGGACGAGCTGCGCGAGCGCATCCTCGAATCGATCGCCGGCCAGCGGGTCGTGGACCTCGCGCGCATGGGCCCCGACGTACTCGCGGGAATCCTGCCGCTGCTGTACCGCGAGGTGCTGACCGAGGCCTACGGTCATCAGGATGCGGGCCGGCGCGTCTACATCGTGACCGCGGCCTCACAGGAACTGGCGGACGTGCTCGCCCACGTGCTGGTGCTCGACGGCGGCATCGGCATGCGGAGCGAGGTGCGCGACGGCGTCTACACCGGCCGGCCCGCCGGCCCGTTCACCTATCGCGACGGGAAGGCCGAGGCGATCCGCGAGCTCGCGGCCGCCGAGGGGATCGACCTGTCCGAGTCCTACGCGTACTCGGATTCCGAGTCGGACCTGCCCATGATGCGGGCTGTCGGCCACCCGGTCGCCGTCAATCCCGACCGCGTGCTGGAGCGAGTCGCACGCGAGGAGGGCTGGCGCATCATGCGCTTCGACAAGTTGGGCCGCCGCCTGAAGTGGGCCAGCGTGGTGGCGAGCATCGCGCTGGTGGGCGGAGGCGGTGGCTACGTGGCCGCGCGGGCGCGCCGCCCCCAGCGGGGGCTGCTGCGCCGCCGCTGACCGTCCGGGACCCCGCCCGCGTGGGGCGGGATCCGCGCGCCGCTAGGCCCACCCGCGCGGCGCGCGGAGATCCCAGACCCCGCTACTGGTGAACGTTCACGAGCCGGCTCCGGCTGTTGCCGGCCACGAAGTTGGCGTCACCGTTGAAGTGGACCCGCCACCTGCTGTCCTTGCGCACGCGCAGGCGCTTGCTGTAGGAGGAGCAGGTCGAGTCGGAGATGTCCTTGAGCGTGAGGCTCCTGACCGTGCGCCACTGGGTGCCGAAGCGGCGCTGCAGGGAGACCTGCACCCCCTCGTGATCCGGGCAGAGCTGGCCGAAGAAGCGCTCGCGCTGGGTCACGTCCGGCGTGCTGTCGGAGAGGCTCAGCGAGATCGCCGGGCGCACGGAGACCTCGACCGGCTTGCTCTCGGCGTTCCCGGAGCGTGCGCGGTAGCGCGTGTTCTGGGTCGGCTTGGTCGTGAACGTCCAGTCGCCGCTCGCGTTGGTGGTCGTCGATCCGAGGTTCGGGAAGTTGCCCTCGAACGGGGACTGATCGGCCTCGATCGTGACGGGCCGGCTCGCGTTGTTGCTTCCGGTCAGCTTCCCGCTGAGGGTGACCGAATGACCGAACTTCACGGTGGCCGTGTTGGGGGAGATGGTGATGTTCTTCGGCGCAGGCTTGGCCGCTAGCGCGGCGGGAACCGCGATCAGGGCAATCGCCGCGGCGATGATGAATGTCCGCTTCATGCAGGTTCCAACGCACGGGGCGCCCTGAAGTTTCTGGGTTAGGCGGTTCCCGCCGTCGACCGGTCAGGAAGGGAGGATGCACGCCACGGTGCCTCCACTGCCGGGCAGCGACCTGAAGGCGGCCGCCGCGAACGTCCTCTGGGCGAACGACGGCGGGCGCTACACGCTGCCCTCGCGGGCCACCTATCCGCACCAGTGGAACTGGGACTCTGCGCTGGCGGCGCTCGGCTGGGCCGAGCTCGATCCGGGGCGGGCGTGGACCGAGCTCGAGACGCTCGCGGGCGCCCGGGACGCCAACGGGATGATCCCGCACATCGCGTTCCGCTCCGGCGTCTTGCCGAAGCTCACGGCGCGCTACCTGCCGGGGCCGCGCTGGTGGGGGCGGCGTACCGGCGCCGATGGCCGGAGGATCTCCGGGATAACGCAGCCGCCGCTCGCGGCCACCTGCATGCGACTCGTATTCGACCGGCATCCGGACGAGCGGCGCGCCCGCGGCCTGCTGTCGCCGCTCCACGCCTGGCATCGCTTCCTGCTCGACGTGCGCGATCCGGACGGCCGCGGCGAGCCTGTGCTGATCCATCCGTGGGAGTCGGGGCGCGACAATGCCGTGGAATGGGACGGGCCGCTGTGGCGAGTCATCCCCGAGGTCGTGGTGGTGCGCCGCCGCGACACCGACTCGGTCGACGCCGGGGAGCGGCCAAGCCTCGAGCACTACCGCCGCTTTCTCACACTCGTGCGCCAGGGGACCGCCGTGCGCTGGAACCAGCGCGAGCTGGCGACCCACGGCCGCTTCCGCGTGCTCGACGCCGGCTTCTCGGCCATCCTCGCGCGGGCCTGCGCCGATCTCGCGGTCGTCGCCGAGAAGCTCGGCGAGGCGAGGATGGCGGACGAGAGCCGTGCGTCGGGCGAGCGCTTGGCCACCGCGCTCCGGGCCCGGGCCGAGTCCGACGGGCTCGTCCGGGCCGTCGACGCTGTGGATGGCTCGCCGCTCACCGTGACAAGCGCCGGCTCGGCGCTCGCCCTGCTGAGCCCCGGCCTCGGCGACAAGGAGATCGCCGCCGCGCGGGCGAGCGTGCTGCACGGACAGCTGTCCTCGCGGTACGGGGTGCGCTCGCTCGACGGCTCCCACCCCGAGCGCTCGCCGCGCAACTACTGGCGCGGGCCTGTGTGGGCGAACATCACCTGGCTCACCGCGCACGGCCTCGGCCTTCACGGCGAGCCGCGCGCCGCCCAGGCGCTGCGGAGGCAGATGATGGTCGCCATCGAGGGCGGCGGCATGCGCGAGTACTTCGCGCCCGAGTCGGGCCGCGGCCTCGGCGCGCGCGACTTCGCCTGGACGGCCGCCCTGTGCCTGCGCGAGCTCGGCTCGGAGAGCGGCGCGCTCCCCGTTGCGGCCTGAGCCGGGAGCGGCAGACCTAGACTGTGGTCCAATGGCAGTCGAGCCGCGACCGATGACGGACGCCGAGCGCTGGTACAGGGAGCGCTTTCAGCGCACGCCCGAACGCGACGCTCTGTTCTCGACGTTGAGCGGCGAGCCCGTCGCGCCGCTCTACACGCCCGAGGACGTGGGCCCCTTCGAGGAGCGCATCGGCTTCCCGGGCGAGTATCCGTTCACGCGCGGGGTGTACCCGTCGATGTACAGGGGCCGGCTCTGGACGATGCGCCAGTTCGCCGGCTTTGGCACCGCGGAGGATACGAACGAGCGCTTCCGCTACCTGCTCGACCACGGACAGACGGGCCTGTCGACGGCCTTCGACATGCCCTCGCTGATGGGGCACGACTCGGACCATCCGCGCTCCGAGGGCGAGGTCGGCCGCGAGGGCGTCGCGGTCGACACGCTCGACGATATGGAGACCCTCTTCCAGGGCATCCCGATGGCTGATGTCTCGACGTCGATGACGATCAACGCGCCGGCGGCGGTGATGCTCGCCTTCTACGTCGTCGCCGCGGAGCGCCAGGGCACGCCGCCCGAGCGGCTCGCCGGAACGATCCAGACGGACATCCTGAAGGAGTACATCGCCCAGAAGGAGTGGTGCTTCCCGATCGACCCGGCGATGCGGCTCGTGACCGACATGGTCGAGTTCTGCGCGAAGCGGATGCCGCGCTGGCATCCGATCTCGATCTCGGGCTATCACATCCGCGAGGCCGGCTCGACCGCGCACCAGGAGCTGGCGTTCACGCTCAAGGACGGGTTCACCTACATCGAGCAGGCGCTCGAGCGCGGCCTCCACGTGGACGAGTTCGCGCCGCGGCTCAGCTTCTTCTTCAACGCCCACATCGACTTCTTCGAGGAGATCGCGAAGTACCGCGCTGCAAGGCGGATCTGGGCGCGCGAGCTGAAGGAGACCTACGGCGCACGCGACGAGCGCTCGCTTCTGATGCGCTTCCACTCCCAGACGGCGGGCGTGTCGCTGACCGCGCAGCAGCCGCTCAACAACATCGTGCGCACCGCGCTCGAGGCGCTGTCCGCGGTGCTGGGCGGGACCCAGTCGCTCCACACGAACTCCTACGACGAGGCGCTCGCGCTGCCAACGGAGGAGGCGGTGCGCCTGGCGCTGCGGACGCAGCAGATCATCGCCCACGAGACCGGCGTCACGAACACGATCGACCCGCTGGGCGGCTCGTACTTCATCGAGGCGCTCACGGACCGGCTCGAGGAGGCCGCCTACGCCGAGTTCCGCAAGATCGACGAGCTCGGCGGGATGGTGGAGGCGATCAAGCAGAGCTACCCGCAGCGCGAGATCGCGGAGGCGAGCTTCCGCCTCCAGGAGGAGATCGAGCGCGGCGAGCGCGTCGTCGTGGGCGTGAACCGCTACCAGCAGGAGCAGGATCGAGAGCTCGCGATCCTGCGCATCCCCGAGGCGCTCGAGCGCAAGCAGATCGGGCGCGTGCAGGCCGTGCGGGCGCGGCGCGACGCCGCGGCGGTGGAGAGGGCACTCACCGAGCTGCGCGCGGCCGCCGCCGGCGATCGCAACCTGATGGAGCCGCTGCTCGAGTGCGCCCGCGCCCACGCGAGCGAGGGCGAGATCGTCGAGTCGCTCCAGCGCGTCTTCGGCACGTACACCGAAACTCCCGTCTTTTAAGGCTTTTCGGCACGTCCACCGGCGGCGCAAGTTTTCAAGAAGTGCGGCCGCAGAGCCGATGCAAAGGGCAGTTCCCTCCGTGCCGCGGGAAAGGAACCCGTGACACCTGGCTTCATCCGAACCGCCTTCTGCGCAGTCATAGTCGTGTTGGCCCTGGCCCTTGCGCCGGGCGCACTCGCCGAATCCGAGAGCGGAGACGCCGGCGATCTTCGCGCGAGCGCGAACGACATGGGCCGCAGCGCGGTGACGACGATCACCGGCAGCTTCACCGACGCCAGCGACGCGGACCTCTACCGCATCTGCCTGACCGATGGCGCGTCCTTCTCGGCCACAACGGTGGGCGCCACCACGCTCGACACGCAGATGTTCCTCTTCGACTCGCAGGGGTACGGGGTCTACGCGAACGACGACTCGGGCGGCACGCGTGGATCCCTGCTGCCGGCGCAGCACCGGTTCTCGCCCCGCGCCGGCGGCGAATACTTCCTCGCCATCAGCTCGTTCAACCGCGATCCGCAGAGCGACCAGGGCGAGATCTTCCAGGACAACTACAACCGGACTCTGTACCCGGACGGCATCGTCGACGCGCAGGGGTTCGGTGGCGCTCAGCCGCTGTCCGGGTGGGCGGGGCGGGCGTCGGGCCCGTCCGGGACCTATCGGATCACGCTGACCGGAACCAAGGCGTGCGACTCCACGCCTCCGGCGGTGGACCTGCGCGTCCCCGCCGACGGCGCGCGGGTGAAGCAGGGCGCCGCCGTGGTGGTGGACTTTTCGTGCGCCGACGAGGCCGGCGGTTCCGGCCTGGCGTCGTGCCTGGGGACCACCGCCGACGGCGTTGAGCTCGACACGAGCCGGCTGGGCGACGTGTCGGTGACCGTGACCGCGCGCGACAACGCCGGCAACCAGACGACGGTCACGCACACGGTCACCGTCGTCGACGAGACGAAGCCGGCGGTCACCCTCACCTCCCCGGCCGACGGTGCCGTGTACACCCGCGGCGCGCACGTGGCGGCGGGCTACTCCTGCGCCGACGAGCCGGACGGCTCCGGCCTCGCTTCCTGCGTGGGCGACGTCGCGAACGGCGCTGACATCGACACGAGCACCCTCGGCGCGCACACCTTCACGGTTCAGGCCACGGACCGGGCCGGGAACACCGGTTCGAGGTCGGCGACCTACACGGTCGTCGACCGGACCGCGCCGGACATCGCGGTTAGCACTCCTGCGTCCGGCGCGGTCTACGGCCTGGGCGAGCACGTGGTCGCGGACTACGCGTGCGCCGACGAGGAGGGCGGATCCGGGGTTGCGACCTGCGCGGGCACCGTGTCGAAGGGCGGGGACGTCGACACCTCGAGCGTCGGCGAGAAGACCTTCACCGTCATGGCGACCGATAACGCGGGGAACGAGGCCTCGAAGAAGGTCACGTACACGGTGGTCGATCAGGCGCCGCCGAGCATTCAGATCGCGACGCCGGCCGACGGTGGGGTATACGACATCGGCGCGAACGTCGCGGCGAGCTACTCGTGCGAGGACCAGGTGCGCGGGTCGGGTGTCGCGACCTGCGCCGGCAGCGTGGCGAACGGCGCGCCGATCGACACGTCGACCCTTGGCCCGCACAGCTTCGAGGTGAAGGCCTCCGACCGCGCGGGGAACACCGCGTCCAGGGTGGTCACCTACCTCGTGGGCTACGACTTCGACGGCTTCATGTCGCCGGTGAAGAACACGCCGAGCATGAACAAGTGGAGGGCCGGGCAGCCGGTGCCGATCCGCTTCTCGCTGCACGGCTTCCGCGGCGCGCGCCCCGAGGCGGACGGCTTCCCGCGCTCCACGCGCTGCGGCGGTGGCGACAGCGAGGCGGCACGGGCGGGCGCCCGCGCCGCCAAGACGCGGCAGCCGGTCTTCAAGTACGACAAGAAGGACGACGAGTACAGGATGCTCTGGAGGACCCGGCCGAAGTGGAAGGACACCTGCCGCGAGTTCGTACTGAGGCTCGACGACGGCAGCGTCCACACGGCGCGGTTCCAGTTCGCGAAGAAGCCGGCAGAGCGCGACTGAACAGTTAGGACCGGCGCCGCGTACCAATTAGGGTGCGCGCCTCATGAGGCACCTCTTGCTGCTCGCATCGTTCTATATGGCGATCGTCGCCCTGGCGCTGCCTGGGTCGCTTCTCGCCCAGGGCGAGCCCACCACGGAGACGACGGCCGCTCAGCCCGCTCCCGCCGAGCCGGCTCCGGCTGCGCGTGAGCCGGCTCCGGCCCAGCCGGCTCCCGCCCAGCCGGCTCCGGCGGCGCCCGCCCCCGCCCCCGCCGAGCCCGCTGACCCCGCCGGGGA
>JBKPSR010000038.1:0-9980 GCA_046735115.1 Actinomycetota bacterium | reverse complement strand
GGGCGACCCGCTTGCCGACGCGCAGGCGGCCGTGCGCGCGGCGCCCGCGAGCGCCTCGGCGTACGCGTCGCTCGGCGACGCCTACCTTGAGCACGCGCGGGAGACCGGCGATCCCGGCTTCTACTCGCGGGCGGACCGGGCGCTCGATGCGGCGCTCCGGCGCGACCCGCGGAGCCTGGCGGCGCTCGTGGGCGCGGGGACGCTGGCGGGCCTGCGCCATGACTTCTCCGAGCAGTTGCGACTCGGACGCGAGGCGAGGAGCGTTGCGCCCGAGCTGGCCCGGCCACTCACCGTCATCGCAGACGCGCAGATCGAGCTCGGCCGCTATCCGGCCGCGCGCCGCACGCTCCAGCGGCTCGTCGACCTGAAGCCGAGCCTTCCCGCGTACGCGCGCGCGTCTTACTACAGAGAGCTGCACGGCGACCTGGACGGCGCCGTCGCGGCAATGCGCTTCGCGGTCTCGGCCGGCGGCAGCGCTGAGAGCTCCGCCTACGTGGAGACGCTGCTGGGCGATCTCGAGCTCACGCGCGGGCGAACCGCCGCCGCGCGGACCTCGTACCGCATGGCCCTCCGCGACCTACCGGACTTCCCCCAGGCCCTCACCGGACTCGCACGAATCGACGCAGCGCGCGGCCGCCTCCACCGGGCGGCCGCCCGCCTGCGCCGCTCGACGAACCGGCTGCCACTGACGACCGCGCTGACCCTGCTGGCCGAGGTCGAGGGCGCAATCGGCCAGAAGCACGCGACGACTGCCGACCTCGCGGCCGCGCGCGTGCAGCATCACCTGCTCGGCAAAGGCGGCGCCCTTCCCGACGCCGAGGCCGTGCTCTTCGAGGCGAACCACGACTCCCCTCGGCGCGCGATCACGCTTGGGCGCCGGGTCTGGCGCGCCGCGCCGAGCATCCGCTCAGCGGACGCGCTGGGCTGGGCGCTTACGCGGGCGGGGCGTCCGCGCGCCGGGCTCCTCTGGGCGCAGCGGGCGCTCCGGACGGGCTCGCGCGACCCGCTCTTCCGGCTGCATGCCGGCATCGCAGCGCGGGGCGCCGGGCGCTCGCGTGAGGCCGGGCGTTACCTGACGACGGCTTTGAGCGGTAGGGCAGCGCTCTCCCCCACATCGATCCGGCTGCTCAACGAGGCGCTCCCGTGATCACCGTCGCTCGGGTCGCGCTCGTTGCCGTCGTTCTCGCGCTGCTCACCGCGGCGCCCGCGAAAGCTCACCCGCTCGGAAACTTCTCCGTCAACCACCTATCGACCGTGTCGATCTCGGCCGATCGGGTCGAGGTCCGATACGTGCTCGACCAAGCGGAGATCCCGACGGTCCAGGAGCGCGGGCTCAGCCGGGCCGAGGTTCTTCGGCGGAAGCTCGACGAGATCGAGCGCCGTCTGACCCTCACGGTGAACGGGCGCGAGGTTGCGCTCCGGCCCAGTGGACAACCGACGCTGACGTTCCCACCGGGCGCCGGCGGGCTCGAGACCACCCGCCTGGACCTGTCCCTCAATGCCGGGGTTCAAAACCCAGAACGCGTCGCGCTCACCGACAACACCTTCCTCGGCCGAGTCGGCTGGAAGGCGATCACCGCGGCGCCGGGCGAGGACACCTCGGTCCGCACGAGCACACCGACCGGCGACCCGACCGACGGTCTCCGCCACTACCCCACCGACCTCCTCGAAAGCCCGCTCGACCAACGGGAAGCGAACTTCGGGGTAACGCCCGGCAACGGAACGCTGATCGCGCCGCCGAAGGAGGGCGCGAAGCCGATCGAGACGCGCAGCCTGGCCGGCGGCGAAGCCGCGAACGGCGCCGCACTCGAGGGGAGCGCCGCCGGAGGCGGTGCGGCGTCGGGCGGCGCGCGCTCAGACGGCTTCGCGGGCCTCTTCGAGGACGCCGCCGCCGGCCGCGGCGTTCTCGTGGTGCTTCTGCTGGCGGCCCTCGGCTGGGGTGCGCTTCACGCGCTGTCGCCCGGTCACGGAAAGGCGATGGTGGCCGCCTACCTCATCGGCACGCGCGGCACAGCCCGCGACGCGGTCGTCCTTGGCATGACCGTCACGGTCACGCACACGATCGGTGTCTTTGCGCTCGGTCTCGTAACACTCGGCCTCTCGCAGTACATCCTGCCCGAGCAGCTCTACCCCTGGCTTACCCTCATCTCGGGTCTGATGGTTGTGCTGGTGGGGGCCGGCGTGCTGCGCTCGCGGCTCCGGCGAGGCGGGGGGCATGGGCATGAGCCCGGGCGCGCGCACGACCACGGGCACGGGCATGACCACGGGCACGGGCACTCGCATGAGCACGGGCACGCGCATGAGCACGGGCCCAGCCTGGGCACCGCAGGCCTCCTTTCCATGGGCGCCGCCGCCGGGCTTCTGCCGTGCCCCTCGGCACTCGTCGTCCTGCTCGCCGCCATCTCCCAGCACGAGGTGGCGCTCGGGATGCTTCTGATCGTCGCCTTCAGCCTCGGCCTCGCCGGCACTCTCACGGGGCTCGGCGTCGCCGTGGTCCACGCGCGGCGCTTCGTGCCGCCGCGCATCGCCGCGAGCCGGGTCGCCGTCGTGCTGCCTGCGCTGTCGGCCGTTCTCGTCGTAGCCCTCGGACTCGTCCTGGCCGCTCGGGCGGTTCCGCAAGTCATGTGACAAGGGAGGACTCGCAATGAGCTTCGAATTCCTGTTCACGCCGGTCGAGCACCTGGACCACCTGATCACGAGCCTGTTCGACGGAGCGCCGCTCGCCGTGGCGCTGGGCATCGCGTTCCTGCTTGGGGCGCGACACGCATCCGACCCGGACCACCTCGTCGCCGTGACGTCGCTGGTCGCGGCCGAGGACGGCGACACGCGCAAAGCCGCCCGGTTCGGCGCCTGGTGGGGCATCGGACACGCCAGCGCTCTGCTGGCGCTCGGGATCCCGCTGATCGCGTTCAAGGCCGGGCTGCCGGCCTGGCTCGAGAGCGGCGCGGAGAAGGCCATCGGGATCGTGATCCTGCTCCTGGCGGCGCGTGTCATCTACAAGTGGGCGCGCGGCGACTATCGCGCGCAGGCGCACGCCCACGAGCACGGCCACCCGCGGAGGCGGCACCTGCGCGACGGCACGCGCCCCCACCATGCCCACGTCAAGGTGCGAAGCCGCGACCAGGCCCTCGCCATCGGACTGCTGCACGGCCTCGCCGGCACGGGTGCGGTCGTCGTGCTCCTGATCGCCGCACTGCCGAGCCAGCTGGAGGCCGCTCTGGCGCTGGGCGTCTTCGCCCCGATGTCGGTCGCCTCCATGGCGGCGTGCACGGCGGCGTTCGCCTGGGTCCTCACGCGACCGGTCATAGAGCCGCTCTACCGAACCGTCCTGATCCCCGGGCTGGGCGCCTTCGGGGTGATGTTCGGCCTCTGGTACGCCGGCTTCTAGCCGCCGGTCTGGTACGCCCGCAGCGCGAGCGTGAGGATCAACAGGGCGCCGACGGTCATCACGCCCATCTCGCCGAGCGCCACCCGCCTCGCCAGCGCGATCTGCTCGCTCCGCTCCAGCGCGTCGACATCCTCCACGTCCTCGAGCTCGCGCTGCGCCACGGCGGCGCGCATCCCCTCGCTCACGAGCGAGACGACCAGCGGCGAGACGCCGTAGGCGATGTGAAGCCCGTCCGGCGAGGACGCCCCGCGCGCCACCAGCAGCAACCCGATCAGCACCTGCACGACGACCGTCGCCTGGGCCACTCTGAGCAGCGGCCAGAACACGATCGACGCCCGCGCGTCCTTGCGCGCCCAGCCGATCGCCCCCCAGCCCGCGGCGACGAGGTTCGTCGCCAGGACGGCAATCCCCACCACCATGTGAAATTCGCTCAGCGAGTGTCCTTCCGCACTATGTAGCACCCCCGCACAAGGGTGCGTTATACCTCGCAGTTGGAATGCTGAAGAGCTACCTGCCCGCCCTGGTCTTCCTCCTGCTTGGAATCGGAATCGGGACGGTCTTCACGTTCGCCAACTACGCGCTGGGCCCCAAGCGCCCGATCGGGGTGAAGCGGGAACCGTACGAGAGCGGCCTGCCGTCGGACGTCAAGAAGTCGTTCCGGTTCGGGATCAGCTTCTACCTGATCGCGATGCTCTTCATCCTGTTCGACATCGAGGTCGTCTTCCTGTATCCGGTGGCGCTGAAGCTCGATGCGTTCGGCGTGTTCGCGCTGGTGGAGACGATCGTCTTCGTGGTCCTGCTGCTCGTGGCGCTCGCGTTCGTGTGGCGGAGGGGAGCGCTCGAGTGGAAGTGACGCGGACGAAGATCGACGGCGACAGCCTGCGCGTCCGCCAGCTGAAGGCCCAGCAGCTCCTACGTGGCGAGCTCGAGGACGAGGACCTCGAGCGCGAGGTCGAGCAGCGGCTCCTGTTCACAAAGCTCGAGACGGCTCAGAACTGGGCGCGCAAGAACGCGCTCTTCCCGCTCGGGTTCGGACTCGCCTGCTGCGCGATCGAAATGATCACCGTGATCGGCTCGCCGCGGAACGACCTCTCGCGCTTCGGGGCCGAGGTGATCCGCTTCTCGCCTCGCCAGGCCGACCTGCTGATCCTGTCGGGCCGGGTGTCGATCAAGATGGCGCCGATCATCCGCCGGCTCTACGAGCAGATGCTCGAGCCGAAGTGGGTGATCGCGATGGGCGCGTGCTCGTCGAGCGCCGGCATGTTCAACAACTACGCGGTCGTCCAGGGCGCCGACAAGTTCCTGCCCGTCGACATCTACGTGCCCGGCTGCCCGCCTCGCCCCGAGGCCCTGATCTACGGGATCATGAAGCTCCAGGACCAGATCATGGGCGACCCGTCGATGGGCTGGCGGGAGCGGTACCGCGCGGAGGGGACCGAAGAGGTTGCCTGACGCCACTGGCCTGGAGTTGATCGCCCAGCGCGTCCGCGAGGCCGTTGGCGAAGACGCCGTAGCGGACACCGTCTTCTTCCGCGGCCACGCGACGCTCGACGTGGCCCCGGCCAGCGTGCGCGACGTGATCGCATACCTGCGCGACGACGACCAGGAGCCCTGGGAGCGGCTCATGAGCGTCCACGGCGTGGACTACCTCCCGGCCGAGCCGCGGCTCGGGGTCCACTACGAGCTGCTCTCGATGGAGCGTGCCGACCGCCTGAACGTCCGCACGCGCGTGGGCGTGGACGACCCGCACCTCCCCACGGTCGTCGATCTCCACCCCACGGCCGACTTCCAGGAGCGCGAGGTCTACGACATGTTCGGCGTGGTCTTCGAGGGCCACCCCGACATGCGGCGCATCCTCATGCCCGAGGACTACGAGGGCTTCCCGCAGCGGCGCGACTTCCCAATGGGCGGCGAGCCGGTGATCTACACCTACAACGAGCCGAAGCTCCCGCGCTGGTATGACTGACGAGCCGGCCGTCACCGACTCGGGCAGCACCGGCGAGCACGCGGGCACGATGACCGAGCCGCTCAGCGTCCCCTACCGGGAGCGCGAGCGCTCGGTGACGATGGAGCCGATGGGCGGGGAGCACGACGAGCTCCTCACGATCAACATCGGCCCTCACCACCCCGCCACGCACGGCGTGCTCCGCCTGCTCACGACGCTCGAGGGCGAGGTCGTCCGGGACGTCAAGCCGATCATCGGCTACGTCCACACAGGCATCGAGAAGAGCTGCGAGGACCAGCAGTACTGGAAGGTCATTCCATTCGTGGAGCGGATGGACTACCTGTCCTACTACTTCAACGCGATGGCCTTCTGCATGGCGGTCGAGCAGCTGCTCGACGAGGAGGTGCCCGAGCGCGCCCAGTGGCTGCGCGTGATCCACCTCGAGCTGAACCGGGTCGCCTCGCACCTGTTCTGGATCGCAACGGGGGCGCTCGACATCGGTGCGATCACGATGCTCTGGTGGGGCTGCCGCGACCGCGACCTCGCCCTCGACCTGTTCGAGATGTCGGGCGGCCAGCGCTTCCACACGCGCTACTTCCAGGTCGGCGGTGTGGTCGAGGACATCCCGCCCGGCTTCGAGGAGATGACTCGCGCCTTCATCAAGACCATGCGGATGCGCATCCCGCAGTACCTGAACCTGCTCGACAAGAACGAGATCTGGCTCCAGCGGACGAAGGGCACGGGCATCGTGCCCGCGCAGACCTTGCTGGAGCTCGGCGTCACCGGGCCGCTACTGCGCGCCTCCGGCCACCCCTGGGATCTGCGCAAGGCGATGCCCTACTCGGGCTACGAGAAGTTCGAGTTCAACGTCCCCGTGGGCACCGTCGGCGACAACTACGACCGCTACCGCGTTCGCATCGAGGAGATGCTCGAGTCGCTCCGGATCGTCGAGCAGGCGCTCGACGGGCTGCCGGAGGGCCCATTCATCACCCCGAACCGCAAGGTCGCCCTGCCGCCCCGTCACGAGCTCGCCACCTCGATGGAGGCGCTCATCCACCACTTCAAGCTCGTGACCGAGGGCTTCCGCGTGCCGCCGGGAGAGACCTACGTCGCCATCGAGTCCCCACGCGGCGAGCTCGGCTGCTACGTGCTCGCGGACGGCTCCGCGAAGCCTGCCCGCGTGCACATGCGCGACCCGAGCTTCGTGAACCTCCAGGCGCTCCCCGAGATGGCGCGCGACCACCTGCTCGCCGACTTCATCGCATGCGTCGCGATGCTCGACCCGATCCTCGGCGGGGTGGACCGCTAGATGGCCGGAGACCCCTCCGTCGCGGGCACGCCCGCGACCTCGGGCAGGGCCATGGAGGAGGTCCGTGACGAGGGCGCGATCCGCGCCACGCCGCTCCCGCCCGGCTGGGACGAGGCGGTCGACCTCGAGGCTGATCCGGCGACCATCCCCGACCCGGCCGAGGTCGAGGTGCCCGACGGGCTGCGCGCCGAGATCGAGCGCCTGATGCGGCTCTATCCCGACCGCCACTCGGCCACGCTGCCGGCGCTCGGCGCGGCGCAGAAGGTGCACGGCTGGTGCTCGCCGATCGCGTTAAGGCAGGTCGCCGCGGTCATGCAGGTCACGCCCGCCTACCTCTCGAGCGTGGCCACCTTCTACGACATGCTCCGCACCGCGGGCCCCGCGGGCCGCTACGTCTACGTGTGCACGAGCGTCGCCTGCCACGTGCGGAACGCGCGGAAGGTCTACGACGCGCTCGTCGACGAGGCCGAGCGCCAGGGCATGGACGACCTCGACCTCCGTGAGTTCGAGTGCCTGGGCGCGTGCGACATGGCCCCGATGGCTTCCTTCGACGGCCGCTACGTGGGCCCGATGTCGGTCGAGGACGCGCCGGAGGCGATCCGCCAGCTGGGGGCCGGCGAGACAGTCCTCCCGGGCCGGGGTCTGGAGGATCCCGGCTACCAGGTGCCTTATCCGGCACCTCAGCCGGAGGGGGAGCCGGAGCACCCGAAGATCGAGCCGGCCGGCGGCGCGTGGCCCGAGGCCGACCAGCAGGAGCCGCCGCCCGCCAAGGGGCCGCCGCCGCACCCACGCGAGGTCCCCGAGCCGCTCGCACCTGGCACGAGCTACGCGGGAGAGGACGTCGACCCCTTCACCCACGACGTGCTCGAGCCCGAGGACGAAGAGGAGGGCGAGGCGTGATTCAGGAGACCCGCGTCCTGCTCGCGAACATCGACGAGCCCGACCTCCACACGATCGACGTGTACGAGCGCCTGGGCGGCTACGGCTCCATGCGCAAGGCGCTGCTCGAGATGACCCCCGAGGCGGTGCTGCACGAGCTCGAGGAGTCGGGCCTGCGCGGCCGCGGCGGGGCTGGGTTCTCCATGGGGAAGAAGGCGAGCTTCATCCCAAAGGGGGCGATGGACAAGTACCTGTGCTGCAACGCGGACGAGTCCGAGCCGGGCACGTTCAAGGATCGCCTCCTGATGCAGAAGAACCCCCACCTGCTGGTCGAGGGTTGCATCATCGGCTCGATCGCTGCGGGTGCCAACAAGGGCTTCATCTTCATCCGCGGCGAATACGAGCTGCAGGCGGACATCCTCGACGCGGCCGTCGCGCAGGCCTACGAGAAGGGTTACCTGGGCGAGCGCATCCTCGATTCCGACCACAGCTTCGACCTGGTCGTCCACCGCGGCAAGGGCGCATACATCTGCGGTGAGGAGACCGGGCTGCTCGACGCGCTCGAGGGGAAGCGCGGCAACCCGCGACTGAAGCCGCCCTTCCCGGCGAACCAGGGCCTCTACCAAGGTCCGACGCTCATCAACAACGTCGAGACGCTCTGCAACGCGCCGCTCATCATCGAGCACGGCGCTGACTGGTTCAGGCAGTGGGGCGAGGGCAACTCGACCGGCACGAAGATCGTCTCGGTCTCCGGCAACGTCCAGCGGCCGGGCAACTACGAGGTCCCGCTCGGGGTCGCGGCGCGCGAGCTCGTATACGGGCTCGCCGGGGGCCCGCCCGAGGGCCGCAGGGTCAAGTGCTGGTTCCCCGGAGGGTCGTCCGCGCCGGTCCTGCTCGAGGAGCACCTCGACCTGCCCTACACCTTCGAGGCGATGGCGGAGGCCGGCTCGATGCTCGGCTCGGGCGCGATCATCGTGGTCGACGACTCCGAGCCGCTCGTGCCGCTCGCGTTGCGGCTCGCCGAGTTCTACCGACACGAGTCGTGCGGCAAGTGCGTGCCGTGCCGGGAGGGCACCAACTGGACGGTGAAGATGCTCGAGCGGATTGACGAGGGCGAGGGCACGCCGATGGACCTCGACATCCTCGACCAGGTCCAGGGCAACATCATCGGCAATTGCCTGTGCGTCCTGGGCGACTCGATGGCGATGCCGGTGGCGTCGATGCTCAAGTACTTCCGCGCGGAGTTCGAGCAGCACATGGAGGAGGCGCGCCGGCGGCGCGACCTGGCCCAGCTGGAGCACCTCGGCGCGCCCGAGCTCGCGGCGGTGCCCGAGGCGGGGCCGGCGTAAGCCCATGGCCCGCCCCGAGCAGAACTGGATCACCTTCGAGATCGACGGCAAGCAGGTGCGCGCGCCGGAGGGGTCGATGCTCGTCGACGCCGCGAAGCACGGCGACGTGGAGATCCCCTACTTCTGCTACGAGCCGAAGCTCGGGCACCCGGTGGGCGCATGCCGCATGTGCCTCGTGGAGATCGAGGGGATCCCGAAGCTGCAGACGTCGTGCTCGACCCCGGTGCGCGACGGAATGGTCGTGAACACCACCTCCGACCGCGTGAAGCATGCGCAGAACGCTGTCGTGGAGTTCCTGCTGGTGAACCATCCGCTCGACTGCCCCGTGTGCGACAAGGGTGGCGAGTGCCCGCTTCAGGACATCTCGTTCGGCTGGGGAGCCGGCCGCTCGCGCTTCATCGAGCCGAAGCGGCACTTCAAGAAGCCCCTCGAGCTGTCGCCGCTCGTGGCGATCGACCGCGAACGCTGCATCCTCTGCTACCGCTGCGTGCGTTTCTCGCAGGAGGTGGCCGAGGACCACCAGCTGGTCTTCCTCGACCGCGGCGACCACACCTTCGTCGGCACGCACAACGGACGCCCGTACGTCGCTCCTTTCAGCGGGAACATCATCGAGCTGTGCCCGGTGGGAGCACTGACCTCGAGCGCCTACCGGTTCCGGGCGCGCCCGTGGGACATCGAGGACTCGGGCACGGTCTGCACCCTCTGTCCCTCCCACTGCAACGTCAAGCTGACCGTTCGCGACGACGCCAAGGTCGTTCGCGTGCTCGCCCGGGACAACGAGGATGTGGACGACGGCTGGCTCTGCGACAAGGGCCGCTTCGGCTACCAGTCGTTCGCGTCGGATGGCCGCATCACGGCGCCCATGGCCCGGATCGGCGGCTTCCTGCGCGAGACGACCTGGGAGCGCGCGCTGTCCGAGGCCGCCTCGCTGCTGCGGAAGTCGGGCGAGAGGACGGTCGCGCGGGTCGGTGGCGCGGCGACGAACGAGGAGGGCTTCCTCATCCAGCACCTGCTGCGGAACGGGCTCGGCTCGTCGAACGTCTTCTCCGGGCTCGCGGCGGGCGGCACCGCGAGCCCCCCGGCCGGCGCGGGCGCCGACGGGGCGGGCGC
>JBKPSR010000037.1:0-18615 GCA_046735115.1 Actinomycetota bacterium | reverse complement strand
ATCGTCGGCAGCGTCAGATGTGTATAAGAGACAGGTCGTAGACGGCCCTGCGCACAAGCGGATGGCGAAAGCGGAAGCGGCGCGGCACGTCGGTCGGCCGCACCAGGTCGCGGGACAGCAGCTCGTCGAGGGCCTGGACCGAGCCGTTCTCGTCGATTTCGCCGGCTGCACCGGCGAGCTCCGGCTCGAACGGGTCGCCGGCCACCGCGGCTCCGTTCAGGAAGGCGCGGGTCGGCGAGGGCAGGAGGCCGAGCTCCTCGGTGAGCGCGGCCACCACGGCCGTCGGCACCTCGATTCCCGCAAGGCTCAGCGGCGCGCCGGCCTGCGGGCGGGCCGCCTGCTGCGGAGCGCGCGCCAGCTGCTCTAGGAAGAACGGGTTGCCGCCGCTCTCCTCGTAGAGCACCTTCGCGGTGTCGTCGTCGAGCTTGTCGCCCAGGAGGCGCGTCGCGTCCTCGCGAGCGAGCCCGCCGAGCTCGAGCTGGGTGAGCGAGCCCGCGCGGCGCGCACGCTCGATGGCCGCCGCGAGCCGCGGTGGGAGCTGGCGCGGCCGGGCTGCCACGGTGAGCAGCACCGCCGCCGACGGCGGCCTGCGCAGCAGCGCGCCGATCAGCTCTATCGACGCGGTGTCCGCCCAGTGCACGTCGTCGAGGATCAGCACGAGCGGCTTGGTTGCCGCGAGCCGCTCGAGCAGCTCCCGGGTGGCCCGGTGGGCGCGATAGCGCTCGTCCTGGATGGCCACCTCGCCGGCGCTCGCGTACTCGGACATCGACGGGAGCAGCCGCCCCAATTCGGCACGGACGTCGTCCTCGAGCGACTCGAGTCGCCTGGGCTCGAGCGCGACGACGTACTCGTCGAGGGCGTCCACGAACACCCAGAATGGGAGGTCGGACTCGAGCTCCGAGGCGCTTCCCGAGAGGACGATCTGGCCCTGTTCGTCGGCCCTCGCGGCGAGCTCCCGAAGCATCCGCGTCTTGCCGATTCCCGGCTCTCCCAGGACCACGAGGGTCCCCGCGCCGGACTCCGGGAGCCCGCTCACGGCGCGGTTCAGCGCGTCGACCTCCTCGACGCGTCCGACGAGCTGCTCGGCGACGGTGGCCATGCGCGGGTTCCGGCCGAGCATAACCCCCACCCAACTAGGGTCGCGAATAGGGGTGGCACCCCGATGTGAGGGCGCGGGTGCGCTGGGAGCCTCAGGTCCACACCAATGACCGCCAAGGAGGCCCAGATGTCAACCAAGACCACGCCCTACGCCCGGCGCTGGCAGGCGCTCATCGTGCTCGCGATGAGCCTCCTGATCGTGTCGGTGGACAACACCATCCTGAACGTGGCACTGCCGACCATCCGCGAGGAGCTGGACGCCAATTCGAGCCAGCTGCAGTGGGTCGTGGACGGTTATCTGCTCGCGTTCGCCGTGCTGCTCCTGATAGCCGGCAGCCTCGGCGACCGCTTCGGGCGGAAGAAGGCGCTGGCCTTCGGCCTGGTCGTCTTCGGAGTGGGCTCGGTGCTGGCGGCTGCTGCTCCCGGCACCACGCAACTGATCGCCTCGCGCGCCCTGATGGGCATCGGCGCCGCGGCGATCATGCCGACGACGCTCTCGATCCTCACCAACATCTTTCCCGAGGACGAGCGCCCCAAGGCGATCGCGATCTGGGCGGCGGTCGCGGGAATGGGCATCGCGATCGGCCCGACCACGGGCGGCTGGCTGATCGAGAGCTACGACTGGAGCTGGATCTTCCTCGTCAACATCCCGGTTGTCGTCGCCGCCCTCGTCGGTGCGTACTTCCTGATCCCCGAGTCGCGTGACCCGCAGCCCAAGGCGATCGACTATCCCGGCGCGGCGCTGTCCATCGCGGGCCTCACCGCGATCGTGTGGGGGCTGATCGAGGCTTCCGAACGCGGCTGGACCGACTCGAAGATCCTCGGCGCGTTCGCCGTCGGCAGCGCAGTCGTCGCCCTGTTCGTCATGTGGGAGCGGAAGACGACGCACCCGATGCTGGACGTGACCGTGTTCCGCAACCTGCGCTTCAGCGCGGCGAGCCTGGCGGTCGGGTTCGTGTTCTTCGCGCTGATGGGCGTCGTGTACTTCCTCACCACGTACCTGCAGTCCGTGATGGGCTACAAGGCCCTCGAGGCCGGCGTCCGGATGCTGCCGGTCGCGGCGGGGATGATCAGCGCGACGAGGCTGTCCGTAGTGCTCACCGAGAAGATCGGCACCAAGATCGTCGTGGCGATCGGGATGTCGACGGTGGCCGCCGCGCTGTATGTGCTCTCGACCTGCGGCGTCGACACCGGCTACGACCGCGTGGCGATCGCGCTCGGCATGCTCGGCATGGGCATGGCGCTCGCGATGTCGCCGGCGACCGAGTCGATCATGGGCTCTCTGCCCAAGGCGAAGGCCGGCATCGGCTCCGCCATGAACGACGTCGTCCGCGAGCTGGGCGGAACGCTCGGCGTCGCGGTGCTGGGCAGCGTGCTCGCCTCGGGCTACGGCGCCTCGATGGACGGCTCGGCGGTCGCGGGCCTGCCGCCGGAGGCGGCCGAGGCCGCGAGCGACAGCGTCGGCGGCGCTCACGACGTGGCGGCCCAGATCGGCGGCGAGGCGGCCGTGCGTCTGACCCACGTCGCCGACAGCGCCTTCGTGGATGCCATGTCAACCACGGCGACGCTCGCCAGCGCCGTGGCGCTGTTGGGCGCGCTGATCGCACTGCTGTTCCTGCCGTCCAGGGCGCGCGCGAGCGCCCCGGAGGCGATCACGGACGAGGCGTTGCCGCAGCCGGCGGCTGCCTAGTCGGGGAGCGGCGGTAGGTCCCTGAGCCACTCGGACCTACCGCCGTTCTCGTCCCACACTACGGGGAAGAACGACTCGTCGAGGGAGAGATCGCCTCGGCGGCGGTAGCGCGAGTAGATGATGTCCGTGTTGGTGGGGTGGAAGCGGGTCTCGACCGGGACCAGGTGGGACACGAGCGCTCGCCGCTCCACCTCCGACTCGTTGGGACCGGACCCGTGGAACGTCAGCGAGTGGTGGAACGCGCACCCGCCGGGCTTGACGACGACCGGCACTCGCTCGATCTCGGCTCCCTCGGGCGCCGCCTTCTGGAGCGGCGCCAGCCAGTCGTCCGGAGCGTGGAAGCTGCTGCGGTCGGGCGGCGCCTTCGGCCACAGGTGCGAGCCGCGGACGTACTCGATCGTGCCGCCCTGTGCGAAGGTCTCGTCGAGCGCGACCCAGCACGTGATCATCTCAGGCGGAGACAGATAGCCGGCGTACGAGCCGTCCTGGTGCATCCCGAGCGATTTCGTCCCCGGGGGCTTCCAGAGGCAGTTGTCCTGAAGGATGCGCGTGCCGCGGTAGCCGCCGAGGCGGGCGGCGATGCGGCCGGTCTTCTCACTCAGCACCTGGGCGGCGATGAGGTCGTCGGCGCGCCAGCCGTTGCAGATCTGGCGGGTCACGTCGTCGAGGTCGCGCCCTCGCCTCCAGTTCACCTCGTCGGGCGCGATGCCGGTCTCATAGACGCCGTCGAAGACGGCCGCGAAGCGCTCGCGGAGGCCCTCGACGCCGCCTGGGGAGACGAGCCCTTCCTCGATGATGAGGAAGCCGTCGCGGCGGAAGCTAGCGACCTGCTCGTCCGTGACGTCGTCGATCAAAGTGGGGGCGAGGTCTTGAACCAATTTGTCCAGGTAGCCTACCCCGCGATGGACGAGCCCGGCAAGGAGTCGGTGGAGCACTTCCTCGCGGCGGTGGCCGAGGGCACGCCGGCACCGGGCGGTGGCAGCTCCGCGGCGCTGACGGCCGCGCTTTCGGCGGCGCTCGTGGAGATGGCGGCGCGGCTGGCGTCGGCCGAGGAGGAGGCCAATTCGGCGGCCGGGCTGCGGGCCGACGCCCTCCGTCTGGCCAAGGAGGAGCTCACGTCGTACGCGTCCGTTCTCGAGGCGAAGACCGAGGCGGATCGGATGACGGCGCTGGACGCCGCCAGCGAGCCGCCGACGCAGATCGCGGAGACGGCGGCGGAGGCGGCCGAGCTGGGCGCGCGCGTGGCGGAGTCAGCGTCGCCGGCGGTCCGAGGCGATGCACTGACGGGAGTGATCCTGGCCGAGGCGGCTGCCGCGGCGGCGACCCGCCTGGTTGAGACGAACATCAGCTCTGGCCCCGTCTTCGAGCGGGCAGAGCGCGCCGAGCTGCGGGCCGTGCACGCGCGCGCGTCGGCAACCGGCCACCAGCCACCCCCGCCGCGCGCGCCCATGCCGAACTAGTGCTCACCAGTACGCCCGCACTCCGGCGCCCTCGTCCTACCGGATGCGGCGGCCCATCTCGGCGGTGTCGTAGCCGCCCAGGCCCTTGACCGCCTCGCGGAAGCCGGGCGAGTCCAGCAGCTCGAGGAGCGGCCCGAGCAGCTCCGCCTCCAGGCTCTCCTCCAGAAGCACCAGGTCGTAGGGCTCCTTGGCCACCGGCACGAAGTCAAGCCCGAAGGCGCGTGCGGCGGCGAGGACGCCGAGGCCGCAGTCGGCGCGCCCGGCCGCCACCGCGGCGGCGACCGCCAGGTGCGTGTGCTCCTCGCGGCGGTAGCCGTCGATTGCGTTGGGCTCGACTCCGTCCTGCGCGAGCCGGTGGTCGAGCAGCATGCGCGTGCCCGCGCCGCGTTGCCTGTTCACATAGCGGAGCCCGCGGCGCGCCACGTCCTCGATGGCGGTGATCCCCTTCGGGTTGCCTGACGCGACGATGAGCCCCTGATCGCGGTGGACCAGCCGCACCACGGCGAGCTCGCGGTCGGGCAGGAGCCGCTCGAGGTAGGGAAGCGTGTACTCACCGGAATCGGGGTCGAGGAGATGCGAGCCGGCCACGTGGCAGAGCCCGTCGCGGAGCGCGGTGAGCCCGCCGAGCGATCCGACGTTCGAGGAGGCGAGCGTCACCCTCGGGTCCCGGTCTCGCAGAGTCGAGGCGGCCAGGTCTAGGACGAGGTCGTGCGAGCCCGTGACGACGATCGTCCGGTCGATCTCTCCGACGCCGCGCAGCAGCCGGATCGTCACCTCCTCGCCCGCGTGGTGGCCCTCGAGCTCGGCGGGCACCACGAGCAGCCCGTCGGCGCGGACGAGCGAAGTGAGCACGCCGGCGCCCCTCGGCAGCGGGGTGGCCACCAGCCGATCCTCCACGCGACCGAGCCGCACACGAACCCAATCGTCCATGCCCATGGTCGACGCGAGCTTGCGCGCGAGCCGCGCCCTTGCCACCGGTGCCTCCGGCGGAGGGGCACCCTCGAGCCTGGCGAGCAGCGGGGCGGCGAAGATGTCGAACGTGAGGGCGGCGGAGACCGGGTAGCCGGGAGCGCCGAGAACGGGCGTCGCACCCGCGGCGCCGCCGCTCGCCGCGGCGTTGCCGTGCACGACTCCGAGGACAACGGGATGCCCCGGCCTCACCGCCACTCCGTGCACCGCGAGCGTTCCGACCTCCGCGACGACCTCCGCCGTGTGGTCGTCCCGGCCCGCGCTCGAGCCGGCGATCACGATCACGAGGTCGGACCTCGCCGCCCCGGCCCGGACCGCCTCCGCGATCCGCTCGGGCACGTCCGGCGCGACCTCGAACCGGTGCGCCTCGCAGCCGACGGCCTCGGCCTGTGCCGCCAGCATCACCGAGTTCGTGTCCGGGAGGTGACCCTTGCCGAGCTTGGAGCCGACGGGCCGGATCTCGTCGCCTGTCGGGATCACGGTGACCACCGGCCGCCGGCGGACGACGAGCTCGGCGGCTCCGGCGGCGCCGGCGGCGGCCACGTCGACCGGCCGCAGCCGGTGGCCGGCCGGCAGCAGCAGCTCGGCTGCGCTCACGTCCTCGCCGATGGAGCGAACGTGCTGGTAAGGCGCGGCGGCCGCCTGCAACTCGACGCCGCCATCGACCTCATGGACGTCTTCGCGCATCACGACGGCATCGAAGTCGCCGGGAATCGGATCGCCCGTGTCGACGATCTCGAACGCGCCGGCGTCGAGGCGGACGGGGGCGGTTTCGCTCGCGCCGACCGTGTCGGATGCGTGCACCGCGATGCCGTCCATCGCCGCCGCGTCGAAGGGCGGTGACGACGTGCGTGCCCAGACGGGCTCCGCCGTCACACGACCGACCGCCTGGTCAAGCGGCAGGCGGACCGCCTCGAGCCGCTCCGGGCAGCCCGCGGCGGAGCAGGCCTGGTCCCAGGCGGCGAGCGCCTCGGCGGCGGGGCGGTCGTGGATGTAGGGCGCGGCGCGGGCCACTACCCGTACAGCATGACCTCTACGTCGCTGCCGGCGGCCAGACCGGTGGCCGCCTCGGGAACGACGATGTACCCGTCAGCGGCCGTGAGAACCGAGAGAAGCGAGGAGCTGCCGAAGAGCGGCTCGGCCTGGGAGCAGGCGGCATCCGGCGCCGCGGCCGACAGGCGGACCTGCACGACATCGAGCCGGCCGGCCGCGGAGGGGAGGTCACGCGTCAGAGTGGCGCGGATGCTCGGCTCCGGCGGCGGCTCGGTGCACCCGCCGACCAGCCGCACGATCGGCATCCCGATCAGCCTGAAGACGACGAGCGCGGAGCGTGGGTTTCCCGGCAGCCCGATCACCGGCACCTCGCCGCAGTCGGCGAGCAGCGTGGGCTTGCCGGGCCGGAACGCGAGCCCGTGACACCAGATGCCCGGCTCGCCCAGCGAGGCGATCGCCTCGGCGGTCTCGTCGCGGGCGCCGACCGACGAGCCGGCCGAGACGACCAGCACGTCGCAGGGGACTGTCCCTGTAAGTTCTTCGCGCAGCCTCGTCGCAAGCGCGTCACGATCGTCGGGCACGATGCCGGCGAAGCGTGGCTCGCCGCCGGCCTCGCGCACGAGAGCAGCGAGGGCGGGAGCGGAGGAGTCGCGGACCTGGCCCATCTCCAACTCGTAGTGGGCGCCGTTCACGAGCTCGTCGCCCGTCGAGACGATGCTCACGCGCGGGCGGGCGTGGACCGGGATGGCGGCGAAGCCGGCCGCAGCCAGCATTCCGAGGTCCTGTGGGCGGAGGGGCCGGCCCGGGCGCACGAGCTGGTCGCCGGGGGCGGCGTCCTCGTCCGCGCGCACCATTCCCTCGCCGGGTGCTACGGGACGGAGCACCTCGAGCAACTCCGGTGTTGCGGCCTGCGTGTGTTCGATCTTCAGGACCGCGTCGGCGCCGGGCGGAAGTGGCGCGCCGGTCGCGATGGCCACGGCGGCGCCTGGGCGGACCTCGTTCTCGGGCGGACGCCCCATCCGCGCCTCGCCGGCGAGGTCCAGGTAGCCGGGCAGACCCTCGGAGGCACCGTAGGTGTCGGCGGCCCGCACGGCGAAGCCATCGACGGTCGCGCGCGCGAAGCCGGGTAGCGCGTGCGGCGCGGCGATCGACTCGGCCGGCACGCGGCCGAGCGCCTCGTCGAGGGAGACGGCCTCGACGGGCGTGCGGCGCGCCGGGCGGAAGCCGGTCAGCGCCTCCGAAACCGTCTTGACGGTGAAGAACTCGCGCTGATCGCGAGCCGACATGTCAGGCAGAGTCGCGGTCCGGGTCGTCCGGGTCGTCCGGGCCGGCCGCGGCGTCGCCGTCCTGCGAGCCGGCCGCCTGATCCGGCGGGCGGGCTGGGCGAGGCTGGGGGCGCGCTTCCGTTCCGCCTCGCTTCAGGCCCAGCACGCTGATCGCCGGCCCGAGCGCCACCTGGCCCAGGCCGCAGATCGACGTGAGCCGCATCGTCTTCTCGAGCTCGAGGATGCGGTCGTCCACGTCCTCGGATCCGCCGCCCGATTCGATCAGCTCGGACAGGATCGTGTGGGCCTTCGTCGACCCGACCCGGCACGGGACGCACTTGCCGCACGACTCGTTCCGGAAGAAGCGCAGCACGTTCGTCGCTGCCGCCAGCAGGTCGGTGCCCTCGGCGATCGCGACGAGCGCGCCCGAGCCGAGCATCGAGCCGGCCTCGGCGAGCGGGCCGAAGTCGAGCGGCACGTCGAGCTGCTCCGGGCCCAGGAAGTTCGACGACGCCCCGCCCGGCTGGAAGGCCAGCAGCTCGCGTCCCTCACTCACGCCGCCCGCCTGCTCGATCAGCTCGCGCGCGGTCGTCCCCATCGGCACGCAGTACACGTCCGGCCTTTCGACGTGGCCCGAGACCGCGAAGAACTTCAGCCCGGAGCCGCCGTTAACGCCCTGGGACTTCCACCAGTCGGCTCCTCGCTCGGCGATCACCGGCACGTGGGCGAACGTCTCGACCGAGTTCATCAGTGTGGGTTTGCCCCACAGCCCGGCCACACCCGGGAACGGCGGCTTGTTGCGCGGCTCGCCGCGGTGGCCCTCCATGCACTCGATCAGCGCCGACTCCTCGCCGAGGATGTACCCGCCCGGCGACGTGAAGATTTCCACCGACACGCCGGCCTCGTCGGCCAGGCCGAGGCCCCGCAGCCGCTCGAGCTCCTCGCGGAGCACCTCCTCCTCAAGCTCGTACTCGTGGCGGATGAAGACCCAGCCCTCGCGGCAGCCGCTTGCGAGCATCCCGAGCACGAGCCCCTCGAGCACGAGGTGCGGCTGCTCGGCGAGGATCTGCCGGTCCTTGAATGTGCCGGGCTCGGACTCGTCGGCGTTGCAGATCGCGTACTTGGGCTCGGCCTCCTGCTTCGCGACGAGCTCCCACTTGGTCCCTGTCGGGAAGCCCGCGCCGCCCATCCCGCGCAGCTCGGACTCCTTCAGGCCGGCGATCAGGTCCACGCCCTGCAGCTCGCCGGCCAGCACGGAGCGAAGCACGCGGTAGTCGCGCGCATCGGTGCCGTAGGGGTCGTTCGGGCGCTGCACGTCGGTGCGGCGAAGCTCGCTCTCCGTCGAGACGGCGGGCGCCCGGTCGCAGCGGCCGATACACGAGACCTCGCGAAGCACCACGCGCGTGTCCGAGTCATGCTCGGCGTGCAGCGCCGCGATCCGCTCGTCGGAGCCGTGCAGCCAGCAGGCCAGGTCGTGGCAGCAGGCGATCTCGGTCGCGGGCGGCGGCGAGGTCCGGAAGTGGGGGTAGAACGAGATCAGCCCCTCGATCTCGTAGAGCGGGCGGCGCCGGTCGCGCGACAGGCGAACGAGCTCCTCGCGCGGCAGCCAGCCGTGCTCACGCTGAATGGCGTGGAGGTCCGGGATCAGCGAGGGGCCGGCGAAGCGGCCCGCGCGGGCCTCGCTGCCCGGGGGGCGCTGCGAGATCACGCGGCGGGCTCCGCCGGCACCGCTGCCGCCTCCACCCTCACGGCGCAGAACTTGAATTCGGGGATCTTCGCGTCGGAGTCGATCTCGTCGATGGTCAGCACGTTGGCGGCCGCCTCGCGGAAGTGGAAGGGGATGAAGCAGGTGCCCGGCGTGTCGCGGTGAGACAGACGCGCGGACAGCTCGATGGAGCCGCGCCGTGACGTGACGCGCACGAAGTCGCCCTCGCCGATCCCCATCGCAGCCGCGTCGTCCGGGTTCAGGAACACGTGCGCCTCGGGCTGGATCGCGTCCAGCGCGAACGAGCGCCGGGTCATCGACCCGGTGTGCCAGTGCTCGAGGAGGCGCCCGGTGTTGAGGACGAACGGGAATTCCTCGTCCGGCAGCTCCTTCGCGGGCAGCCACTCGGCGGGCACCAGGTGGCCCTTGCCGTCGTCTGTTCCGAAGCTCTCGCCGAACAGGACAATCGTTCCGTCCGAGTGCTCGGGATCGGGGTTCGGGTAGATCTTGCCGGCGGGACTCAGGTTGTCGTACGACAGCCCCGCGTAGTTGGGCATGATCGCCGCCATCTCGTCGAACACCTCGCGCGGCGAGGCGTAGTCCATCGGCAGCCCGATCCGCGTGGCGATGTCGCAGATCACCTTCCAGTCCTCCCGCGCCTCTCCGGGCGGGTCGAGCACCTTGCGGCCGATCTGCACGCGGCGGTCCGTGTTGGTGTACGTGCCCTCCTTCTCCATGTAGGAGGAGGCGGGCAGCACGACGTCGGCGAACTCCGCGGTCTCGGTCAGGAAGATGTCCTGCACGGCCAGGAACTCGAGCGCGCTCAGCGCCTTGCGCACCTTGTTCACGTTCGGGTCCGAGAGGAACGGGTTCTCGCCCATCATGTACATCCCGCGGACACCGCCCTTGAGCGCGCTCGCGACGATCTCCGTCACGGTGAGCCCGCTCTCGGGATCGAGGTCGCTGACGCCCCACGCGTCCGAGAACTTCTCCCGCGCGTCGTCGTTCGTGACGAACTGGTAGTCGGGATAGAACATCGGGATCAGGCCGGCGTCGGAGGCGCCCTGCACGTTGTTCTGGCCGCGCAGCGGATGCAGCCCGGTGCCCTCGCGCCCGACGTTCCCGGTGATCAGGCACATGGCGACCAGGCAGCGCGCGTTGTCGGTGCCCGTCGTGTGCTGCGAGATCCCCATGCCCCAGTAGATGACGCCGGCGCCGCACGTCCCCCAGAGCTGGGCGATCTCGCGAAGCGTGTCGGCGTCCACGCCGCAGATCTGCGCGGCGCGCTCCGGCGGGTACTGCTTCACGACCTTCGCGAGCTCGCCGTAGTTCGTGACGCGCTGCTGGATGAACTCGCGATCGACCCAGCCGTTCGCGATCACCTCGTGCATGATCCCGTTGTAGAAGGCCACGTCGGTGCCGGGCTTCAGCTGGCAGTAGATGTCGGCGTGGTCGGCGATCCGCTCCCGCCGCGGATCCACGACGATGAGTTTCGTGCCGCGCCGCTTGGCCTGCTTGAAGAAGCTGGAGGCGACCGGGTGGTTCGCCGTCGTATTCGTCCCGGCGAGGATCGCCACGTCGGCGTTCACGATGTCGCCGTAGGTCGTGGAGACCGCGCCCGAGCCCACGCCCTCGAACAGCGCCCAGACGCTCGACGCGTGGCACAGCCTGGTGCAGTGGTCCACGTTGTTGGTGCCGAACCCCGCGCGGATCAGCTTCTGGAAGAGGTAGGCCTCCTCGTTCGAGCACTTGGCGGAGCCGAAGCCGGCGATCGCGCCGGGGCCGCCGTCGGCGTGGATCGCGCTGAGGCGCTCCGCAACGAGGCTGAGCGCCTCCTCCCAGGTCGCCTCGCGGAAGTGGGGGAGCACTTCATCGTAGTCCACGAGGCCGCCGGGCTTCTTGCGGCCGCGGCCCTCGCCCTTGACGTCGCCCGACAGCGGGCCCTTCGGGTACGACTCCTCGCGCCTGATCAGCGGCGTGGTGAGCCGCTGTGGCGAGCTCGCGTAGTCCCAGCCGTAGCGGCCCTTGACGCACAGGCGCCGCTTCGAGCCGGGCTGCTCGCGGCCGTCCGCGAACGAGATCGCGTTGCGCTCGCGGTCCACGTGGTAGGTGAGCGCGCAGCCGACCCCGCAGTAGGGGCACACCGTGTCGACGCTGTCGAGCTCGGTGCGGGGCCGGATCGGCACGTCGCGTATGGGCTTGTTGGTGAGGGCGCCCGTGGGGCACGCCGCCACGCACTCGCCGCAGGTGACGCACGACGACTCGCCCATCGGATCGTTCAGGTCGAAGGCGATCAGCGTCGCGTAGCCCTTGCCGGAGCGGCCGATCACGTCGTTGCCCTGGATGTCGTCGCACGCGCGGACGCAGCGGTCGCACAGGATGCAGGCGTCGTGGTTGACGGCGATGACCGGGTTGCTCAGGTCGATGCCGCGCCCGGCGCCGAGTGGGAGGCCGTCCTCGCGTTCGATCCCATAGCGGCGGGCGAGCGCCAGCAGCTCGTTGTCCGCGGTGGTGGTCTCCTTGGGGTCCTCGTCGGTGGGAGGCTGGTCCGCCATCAGGAGCTGGGTGAGCGTGGCGCGGCGCGTCTCGACCTCAGGCGTCTCGGTCTTCACCTCCATGCCGTCCTCGCAGGGGCGCACGCAGGCGGCCGCGTACACGCGCGCGCCCACATCCACCACGCACATGCGGCACACGCCGACCGGGTCGTAGCGCTCGTCGTGGCAGAGCACCGGGATCTCAATCCCGGCTTCCTTCGCGGCGTCGTAGATCGTGGTGCCCTCGGGCACGCTGACTTCGCGCCCGTCGATGCTCAGCGTGACGGTGCGGGCGGCCGGAGGAGCGGTGATCGCCACGGTCGGAGCCTAGCGCCACTTAGGGCGCTTGCACAAATAGGTCCAAGCCGAGTTCCACGCGAGTTTCAGGCGTCGGGGTTCCGTCCGGGTCGAGGCCCCGGCCCCCGTAGTAGGCGTCGATCATGCTCGTGAGCCGCTCGTGTGTGAGCGTCGCCTCCCGGCCCGAGTCCAGCGCGAGCGGCTCGGTGAGGAAGCGCTCCGGGAGGCGGTCGTCGGCGCTGGTCCAGCCCTCGCGCAGGTTGAAGAGCCGCTTGGCGACGACGATGCGACGGGCGGTGCGGCGGAGCTCGTTTTCGTCGAGGTCGTCCCAGCCGGTCACGGGCCTCAGCAGGGCGGCCCACTCGGGCCACGGCTCGTCGAACACGCCGCGGAGGAACTTGCACAGGATGAGCGAGTCCATCACCGCCGCACGGTCCTCGGTCTCGATCGCAGCCCTGACGTGCTCGTCCCCGCCCGCGAGGCGGTCGAGGTCGCCGGACAGGTCGGCCTCGTAGGCGCCGGAGCGGTTGTGGTCCGCGCCGCGCGCGTTCACGGCGAGGCCGAGAGCCATGGCGTGAAGCGTGCGCGGCTCGTAGCCGGGGAGCTCGAGGCCTTTCACGTGCGGGGCGAAGGCGTCCGAGCCCTGGCCGACCGTCTTCGCGGCGCGACGCGAGCCCTCGGCGAGCAGGTCGCCCAGGCCGTCGCGTGCCCCGATCTCCGAAAGTGCGCGGGTGAGGGCGTCGGCGTCGCCGAACCGCAGCCAGGGCGCGTCGATCAGGCCGCGCTCGACACACTCCATCGCCCAGGCCAGGGTGCCGCCGGCCGAGATCGTGTCGATGCCGAGGTCGTCGCAGAGCCTGCTGGCGCCGAGGACCGCGTCGGGATCCGAGACGCCGCAGAGCGGGCCGAGCGCGAACACGTTCTCGTACTCGACGCGCGCGGTGCCGCCGCCGGGCGCGGCGTAGATGTGCTCGCAGCCGATCGTGCAGGAGGCGCAGTTCTCGCGTGCGACGAGACGAAGCTCGTGGAGCTCCTCCGCGGCGAGTTTCGGCGCGCCCTCGAACGAGGCGGCGCTGAAGTTGCGCGTGGGCAGCGTGTTGATGGCGTTGAAGGAGAGGAGGTTGGCCAACGTGCCGAGCTCGCGGTACTTGGCCGTGGCGGGGCCGAAGGAGCGGCTGCGGAGTTCGCGAGCCGCCGCGAGCACCTGCCCGGGATCAGCGAGCGGCGGCTTGGTGCCGGCACCCCTGACCGCTACCGCCTTGATGTTCTTCGAGCCGAGCACGGCGCCGAGCCCGCCGCGGCCGGCGTGGCGACCGTCGTGTGAGACGGTCGCGTACCTCACAAGCCGCTCGCCCGCGGGGCCGATGGCGGCGACGCGCCAGGCGAGGCCGAGGTGGTCCCGTAGACGCGCCTCGGTGTCGGCGGCGGAGAGGCCCCATAGACGCGGAGCGGGCAGGATGCGGGCGCCGTCGGCGTCCACCGCGAGCACCGACGGCCTCTCGCACGCGCCGCGAACGACGATCGCGTCGTTGCGGGTGAGCTTGCCGGCGATGGCGAAGTGGCTCGAGGCGAGCGCATCGTTGAGGAGGCCGGTCAGAGGCGACTTCGCGACCACAGCAAACTTCGCGCTGGTGGTGAGCGGCGTGCCGACGAGCGGCGAGAAGACGAACGCGAGCGGCGCCTCGGGCGCCAGCGGGTCGACGCCCGGCGGAGCGAGCCGGAGCATGAGCCACGCGCCGAGCCCGGCCCCGCCGATCGACCCCCGCAGCACCGGCTCCGGAAGCTCCAGCCGCTCGGCCTGACCGGTGCCGACGTCGACGACGAGCGCCTGGCCGAAATAGCCGCCGGGCGCAGTGGTCAGTCCCACGACCTCGGCGGCCGGCGCGCGACTCACGACGCCACCTCCGGCGCGTCCTCCGCTCGCACACGCGGCGACCGACCGTCCGCGCTCAGGCGCGCGCAGTTCACCGCGCCACCGCCCCAAGGCTCTCCTCGCGGAGCGCCGCTCGAAGGCGGGCGCCCAGCTGGAAGCGCGGCTCCGGTCCGTCGACCAGGCGGGCCGGGTGGAGGCCGCGGATCGAGGACGCGAGGAGCAGCTCGTCCGCGCCGGCGATCCGGTCGAGCGTGAGCCGCTCCTCGCGCGCGGGATGAAGGGCGAGCACGCGCGCTCTCACGGTGCCCGGCAGCTGCCGCCCGTCGAGCGGCGGCGTCACGAGGTGCGTTCCCTCCACGATGAAGATGTTGGCGGATGCGGCCTCGAGCACCTCGCCGTCGAGGTCCACGATCAGGGGCACGGCCTCCACGCGGTCGGCGAGTTCGTCCAGCAGCCGCCGGTCGCGCCACTTGTGCGCTCCGAGTCCGCCGGGCAGCAGCGCGGGCGCGAGGACAACGGGATCCGGCTCGGGCTCCGCAGCGAGGGGCTCGGCCTCGACCATCGCCTCATCGCCTGCGAACACGATCCTCAGTCGCTGGAGCGGAGCGGCTGCCGCGTCGGCTCGTAGCCTTGCGGGCAGGTCCTCGGGCAGCGTGGCCCCGTAGAGCGCGTCGGCGCTTCGCTCGAGCCGCGCGAGGTGCGCGCGGAGGTCGACCGGGACGCCCCCGCGCACGAGGATCGTCTCGAACACACCGAGCGCCGGGTCGGGCCGGTCGGGCTCGCCGGCCAGGGCGAGCACCGGCGTCACCCGGGTCACGCGCGGCTCCTCGATCAGGCGGGCGCCCGCGGCCGCTATCACCGGCCGCGCCTTTACGAAGCACTCCTCGAGCTCCTTCTCTGCGACCGAGTCGGCCACGATCCCGCCGCCGGCGCCCATCCAGATCCGCTCGTCGCGCAGCTCCAGGGTCCGGATCGCCACGTTCAGCTCGAGTCCCGCCACCGGGCTCGCGTAGCCGAGCGCGCCCGTGTACGCCTCGCGGCCCCCGGCCTCGAGCTCCGCGATCACGCGCATCGCCTGAATCTTCGGCGCGCCGGTCACCGAGCCGGGCGGGAAGCTGGCGCGGAGCAGGTCGGAGTCACCGGCATCGGCCCGGAGCGTTCCTCGCACCGTGGACACGAGGTGCCACACGCCCGGCGCGGGCCGCGGCTCGTTCAGCTCCGGGACCTCGATCGAGCCGTAGTCGCAGACGCGGCCCAGGTCGTTGCGCATCAGGTCCACGATCATCACGTTCTCGGCGCGATCCTTCACGGATGCGGCCAGCGCGGCTCGCGTGTCCTCGGAGCGGCTGCCCTCGCGGCCGTCGGCGAGGACGCGCGGGGCCGTGCCCTTGATCGGTTCCGTGACGACCTCGCGCCCGTGCCGGCGAAGGAACAGCTCGGGTGACAGGCTGCAGACGGCGCCCCACGGGCCGGCGACCACGCCCGCATGGCGGGGTTCCAGCGTGCCGGCGGTGCGCGCGAACAGGTCGAGCGGGTCGCCCTGCCATTCGGCCTCGAGGCGCAGGCAGAGGTTCGCCTGGAAGATCTCGCCGGCGGCGATGCGCTCGCGGCACTCGTCGATCGCGGTCATGTGGCCGGCGCCGCCCGGCGGCGCGGGCTGGAAGTTGCCGACCCAGACGGGCCGCTCGCGAACGCCGTCGGCGAGTCGCTCGCGCAGGAGCTCGAGCCGCTCCGTCAGCTCGTCGTCCCGCTCGTCGCTCCAGAGCGCCTCAAACCACCACCGGCCCCGAGCGTCGAGCCGCAGCAGATGGTCGTAGAACGCGAGCGCGAAGCCGGGCAGCGGCACATGCCGAGGCGGGGGAGGCGGAACGCGCTCGAGGCGAGCGCCGAGGTTGTAGCCGAGGTAGCCGAACCAGCCACCGCCAACGGCGACATCTAAGTCCCAACGACTCAAGGGGTCTGACCCCCTGCGTCGGGGGGACTTAAGGGGTCTGACCCCTTCTACGGTTGGCTGTCGGTCCAGGAGGTCGAAGGGGTTCTCGGCCGGATTTGCGACCGCGATCGGCTCCGAGCCCACCAGGGCTCCGCCGCCTGCCCAGGCGCCCGTTAGCGCGAACGGATGGGCGTCGCCGCGCACGAGGAGCGCGCCCTCGGCTGCGCCGACGGCTCCCTTTAGCTCGATCCGGACGAGTTGTGCGCTCGCGGGGATCATCCGGCTCAGCCTCCCGCGTCCGCGGCCAGGAAGGCAACCTCGTCGCCGCCGGCCAGCGGGAGCTCGGGGTGGCGGGTGATCTGATCGCCGTTCACCGCCGCGACCACGTGTCGGTCGAGCGCCACGCCGGCAGCCCTCGCGGCGGCCTCGAGAGTCGCGGCGCGGATCGAAATCGGCTCGCGGCCCAGGTTCGTCGCGAGCGTCCCGAACCGGCGAACCGTCACGCTCGGCGCCGCCCGCGCGCGGGCGCGCTCGTAGTCGTCCGGCTCGTTCAGGTTCAGCACAGAGAGGAGCTCGGGATCGGCCTCCGCGAGCTCGGCATCGCGCAGCAGATCCTCCTCCCCGAGCTCGCGCACGCGGGTCCGCTCGAAGAGGAAGGCCGGCCTCATCCTGTTCTCGGCGATCAGGTCCTCGACGGCGGGCACCAGCGACGTCCGATACGCCGCGGCCAGCGGATGCCTGAAGCCATGGACGACTGGCAGTGCCACGTCGACATCCTCGCTGTTCGCCGCCCGGACCACAGCCCGAACGAACGCCGGGTGGAGGAGCGGGACGTCGGTCGAGGAGACGTACGCGACATCCGCCTCGCCGGCGACCGCCGCGAGCCCAGCGGCCAGGCCCTGGAGCGGCCCGCGGCCCTCCGCCGCATCGCCCACGACCCGCACGCCCGGCGGGAGGGCGGGCAGCTCCTGATCGGGCGCTCGTACGACGACCAAGGGGCCGCCGGCCGCGCGGCCTACGATGCCCGTGACGCGGTGGAGCAGAGTGGAGCCATGCCACTCGAGGTTCGCCTTGGGCCGACCCATGCGAGTGGAGCGGCCCCCGGCCAGCACGACACCGGCCACCTCACTCACGCAATCGAGTGTACCTATTTGTCCGAGCCCGCCTGGACTGTGGACGGCGCGGCTCCGGGCTAGCGTCCGTTCCGCTTGACGAGCAGCGAGGCGCCGATAGCGCCGCCCAGGTCGCCGAGCGCCGCCAGGTGCACGGCCGGAGGGTTGTCCTCAACGAACAGGTGAGGCGTCATGGCCGCGCGGATCCGGCGCACATAGGGCTCGCCGAGCCGAAGTCCCATGCCCCCGCCGATCGTCACGGCCTCGACGTCGAGCAGGTTCACGGATGAGGCGATCGCCGCGCCGAGTGCGGCCACCGCCTCCTCGACGAGCTTGTTGGCGACCGGATCGCCGGCCTTCAGCGCACGCGCCCAGACGCCGCTTGTGAGCCGGTCGCGACCGCGCTTCTCCATGATCTCGAACAGCTGCGTCTCGCGACCGCGCGCGTGAAGCTTGCGCGCGCGCCGCTCCATCGCGAGGCGGCCCGCATAGGCCTCCATGCAGCCGCGGCGGCCGCAGGGGCAGCGCCGGCCTCCGATGCGCACGACCATGTGGCCGACCTCGCCAGCGGCGGAGCGGCCGAGCCACGGCTTGTTGTCGAGCACGATTCCCCCGCCGACTCCCGTGCCCCAGAACACACCGAGGATCGAGGAATATGGCCGGCCAGCGCCGAGCGCGAACTCCGCGTCCGTGGCGACCTGGACGTCGTTGCCGAGCCGGACCGCCACGCCGAGCTCCTCCGCGAGCTTGTCGCGCAGCGGATACGGCTGCTCCCAGTTGGGGAGGTTGCGCGCGTTCGCGACGGTGCCCTCGGAGTCCGCCACGGCGCCGGGTGAGCCGACTCCCACGCCCTCGAGCTCACCGGGAGCGGTTCCCGCCTGCTCGGCGGCGTCCCTCAGCGCGTCGGCCATCGCGGCGGCCACGTCCGGCGGGCCGCCGGTGGTAGGGGTCGGCCAGCGGGATTCGCCGAGCACCGCCGCGCCGTCGGCCACGACCACCGCCTGGATCTTCGTGCCGCCTAGGTCGATGCCGCCGCGAATGCTCATGCTCCTGTTTTACCCGGTCAGCGGCCGTTCCGGGACAAGCATGTGGTGGCGAGGTAGCGGCCACGGCGATCGGTGCGCTCGAGCGGGAACGCGAGCGGGCCGTTCACCGCCCAGAGATCCGTGCTCCGGTCGCCGACCGCCCACGCCGGCGGCCAGCGGCTCACGTCGCAGCCCTCCAGCACGGCAACGAGCGCCTCGGCGACCGCTTCAGAGCCGCGCTCGCGCACGGGGCGCCGCTGCCGGAAGCGCACGACGCAGTGGTGCGACGGAACGACCTCGTGCACCTCGGGGTGGTGGATCTGCGCCACTCGTTGCACCTGCGAGCGAGAATAGGCGGATGGAGGCGAATCGCGAGCCCGTCGTCATCAAGGTCCGCAAGAACGGGCCCTACAAGGTGACGGGACCGGTGACGATCATCGACGCGGACGGCAACCAGTTCGAGCTGCCGCCGGGCGACGGGGTCGTGCTCTGCCGCTGTGGCGGGTCCAAGACGAAGCCGTTCTGCGACAAGACCCACTCGAAGATCGGCTTCGAGGCGGCGGAGCGGGCGGTGCGCGAAGCCGGCTAGGCCGCGCTCGACGCGGGCGGTGCGCGAAGCCGGCTAGGCCGCGCTCGACGCGGGCGGTGCGCGAAGCCGGCT
>JBKPSR010000036.1:0-7265 GCA_046735115.1 Actinomycetota bacterium | reverse complement strand
GCCGAGTAGTGGTGCCACTCGAACAGCTCCACGGACGGCGCCAGCGGCCCGACCACGGGGTCCGCGGCGCCCGCCTCGGTGACCTCGATCTCGTACCACCCGATCTCCGGCTCGGACATGCGCTCCGGCTCGGCACCCGCGGCCTCGGCGAGCAGCTGGCTGCCGAGGCAGACCCCGAGGATCGGAGTGCCGTTGTCGAGCACGCCGCGGATGAACTCCTTCTCGGGATCCATCCATCGATGCTCGTCGTTCTGGTCGACGTGCATCGAGCCGCCGAAGATCATCAGTGCGTCGACGTCCCGGGGGTCCGGCGGCGGCTGGTTGCCGGGGACCCACATCGGAAACTCCCCGAACACGCCGGCGCCCGCATCGAGCTCGTGGACTACCTGAAGGACCCTCACTCGGGTGTCACATATGCCCCGGATAGCCCGCCGTCGACGAGGAACGTCTGGGCGGTCACGTACGAGGACTCGTTGCTCGCCAGGAACAGCACGCCGTTCGCGATCTCGCGGGTCTCCGCGAAGCGGCCCATCGGGACGTGCACGAGCCGCCGCGCCGCGGCCTCCTGGTCCTTGGCGTAGAGCTCCTGGAGCAGCGGCGTGTTCACCGGCCCGGGACAGAGCGCGTTCACGCGCACGCCCCTCCGCGCGAACTCCACGCCCAGCTCACGCGAGAGCGCGAGCACGCCGCCCTTCGACGCCGTGTACGAGATCTGCGAGGTGGCCGCGCCCATCACCGCGACGAAGGACGCGGTGTTGATCACCGAGCCGCCGCCGGCGTCGAGCAGGTGCGGGATTCCGTGCTTGCAGCACAGGAAGACCGACTTCAGGTTCACGTCCTGGACCCGCTGCCACGCCTCCAGCGAGGTGTCGAGCACGGAGACGTCGTCCGCCGGCGAGATGCCCGCGTTGTTGAAGAGCACGTCGACGTGACCGAACTGCTCGCGGGCCTGCGCGTACATCCCGCGCACCTGCTCCTCGTCGGTCACGTCTGCCTGGATGGCGAGGTCGCCCTCGGCGCCCTCGGCGAGGTCCACGCCCACCACCGTGGCTCCCTCGTCGTTGAAGAGCCTCGCGGTCTCGGCGCCGATGCCGCTCGCCGCTCCGGTGATCACGCAGACCTTGTCGTCGAGCCGGCCCATCAAGCCTCCGTGGCGTAGTAGACGTTCTTCACTTCGCTGTAGTGGTCGAGCGCGTCGGGTCCGAGCTCGCGGCCGTAGCCCGACTGCTTGAAGCCGCCGAACGGCGTGGACACGCGCACGGACGTGTTCGAGTTGATCGAGATCACGCCAGTGTCGAGCGCGCGTGCGGTGCGGATCGCCTTGGCGCCGTCACGCGTCCAGACGGAGCCCGAGAGCCCGTAGATCGTGTCGTTGGCGAGCCGGATCGCCTCCTCCTCGTCGCGGAACGGGATCACGGCGGCCACCGGCCCGAAGATCTCCTCGCGCGCGGCGCGGTCGTCGTTGTCCACCGGGCACAGCACGGTCGGCGGGAACCAGAACCCTGGGCCGTCAGGCGCGCTCCCGCGGATCGCGACGGGCGCCCCTTCCGGGACGAAGGAGGACACCGTCTGGCGCTGTCCCTCCGAGATCAGCGGCCCCATCTCGGTTGACTCGTCGAGGGGGTCGCCCACCCGGATCGCCTCGACCGCCTCCTCCAGCACCTCCATGAAACGGTCGATCGCGGAGCGCTCGACCAGGATGCGCGAGCGGGCGCAGCAGTCCTGACCGGCGTTGCCGAAGACGGCACTCGGAGCGGCCGCGGCGGCGCGCTCCAGGTCCGCGTCCGCGTAGACGATGTTGGCGGACTTCCCGCCTAGCTCGAGCGTGACGCGCTTGATCGTCTCGGCGGCACCGGCGGCGATGCGGCGGCCGACCTCGGTCGACCCCGTGAACGCGATCTTCGCGACATCCGGATGCTCGACGAGGCGCTGGCCGCACACCGAGCCGGGCCCTGCCACGACGTTGACCACGCCCTCCGGGATGCCGGCGTCCACCGCGATCCGCTCGAACTCGAGCGCAGTGAGCGGGGTCAGCTCGGCCGGCTTCAGCACCACGGCGTTCCCGGCGGCGAGGGCCGGCCCGAGCTTCCAGCTCGCGATCGTGAGCGGGAAGTTCCAGGGCGTGATCAGCCCGACCACCCCGAGCGGCTCGCGGAATGTCATGTCTACGCCACCGGCCACGGGGATGGTGCGCCCCGTGTGACGCTCGGGAGCGCCGGCGTAGTAGCGGAACGTGTCGACGACCATTCCCATCTCGCCGCGCGCGTCCGAGATCGGCTTGCCGGCGTTGCGCGCCTCGAGCCGCGCGAGCTCGTCCAGGTGTTCCTCGAGCGCGTTCGCGAGGCGGTGGAGGAGAGAGGAGCGATCGTCTGGCGAGACCGCGCGCCAGGCCGGAAAGGCCTGCTTGGCTCTGGCGACCGCAGCCTCGGTTTCCTCGATGCCCGCCTGAGGAAGCTCGGCCATCACCTGCGCGGTGGCCGGCTCCAGGACTTCAATCATGCCGGCTCCTTCATCCGCTCCCTGGCCTCCTTGACAAGCGAGCCGATCACGCGGCTCCGCTCGTCCTCCTCGGGATGCCACAGCACCCCGACCGCGAACGACCTGTCGGGCAGCTCGATCGCCTCTACCACGCCGTCGTCGGCGAGGCCGCTCACGACGACTCCCTCGCCGAGCGTCTCCACGCCCTGGTGGTGCGCGGACTTCACCTCGGTCAACTCGGCTCCCACGACCCGGGCGGCGAGCGAGGCCGGGTCGAGCTCCACGCGATGATCCGTGAACACCCCCGGTGTGTGGCGGTGGAGCTCGAGGCCGAGGTGCTGGTTGAGCGTGCCGCCCTGGATCACGTTGATCATCTCCATTCCGCGGCAGATGCCGAGCACCGGCATGTCGCGCTCGAGCGCGCGCGTGCCGAGCGCGATCTCGAAGCGATCGCGCTCCGGCCAGCTGGCCTTCGTCTCCGGGTGCGGCTTCGCGCCGTAGCTGGCGGGGTCGATGTCAGAGCCGCCGGCGAGGATCAGGCCGTCGAGCATGTCGAGCAGCTCGTCGGGCGACTCGGCCACTACGTCGTCGGGCGGGAGTATCAGCGCGAGCCCGCCGGCGCGCTGCACCGCGAGCGAGTACGTGCGCGGCGACAGGTTGACGACGACCTCCCAGGCAGCCCAGCGCGCGCTCTCGATCGCGGAGCAGATGCCGATGACCGGCCGGGACATCACAACACTGTAGGCAGATCAGCCGCGCTCGAACATCCGGCGCCGTTCGTAGTCCGTCACGACCTCGTCGAACAGGCGCTGCTCGGTCCGCCCGTAGTTCAGGTAGTGCTTCCACACCGATTCGCCGAACGTGCGCTTGGCGAAGTCGCTCGACTCCCAGAGGTCCACGGCCTCGCGTAGCGTCGAGGGGAAGGGCTCCGCCTCGCCCTCCTCGTAGGCGTTCCCCTTCAGCTCCGGGCCCGGGTCGATCTCGTTCTCGATCCCGTCCAGGCCCGCGGCCAGCAGCGCCGCGTAGCCGAGGTACGGGTTCACGTCGGCGCCCGGGATTCGGCACTCCGCACGGCGCGACTGGCCGTGGCCCACGATGCGGAAGCCGCAGGTCCGGTTGTCGCGCCCCCACGAGATCGAGGTCGGCGCCCAGCTCTCCGTCGCGTAGCGCTTGTACGAGTTGATCGAGGGCGCCACGAACAGCGCGAGCTCGCGTACGTGGTTCCGCATCCCGCCGAGGTAGTGGCGGAAGACGTCGGTCTCGTCGTGCCCGTCCACGAACGCGCTGTCGTCGCCGCGGAACAGGCTTGAGTGGATGTGGCACGAGCTGCCGATGTCCTTCTCCGAGGGCTTGGCCATGAAGGTCGCCGAGATCCCGTTGAGGAACGCGATCTCCTTCACGCCGTTCTTGTAGATCGTGTGCCGGTCCGCGGAGGTCACGGCGTCCGCATAGCGCGTGTTGACCTCGTGCTGGCCGTACCACGCCTCGCCCTTCGAGAACTCGACCGGGATGCCGGCACCGTGCATGCCGCGGCGGATCGGCCCGAGGTAGGCCTCGTCCATCGTGGTCGCCAGGATGTGGTAGTCCAAGATGTACGGGATCGTCGGCGTCAGGTCCCGGTAGTCCTTCTCGTGCGCCTCGGAGTAGCTGTCCTTGTAGAGGTAGAACTCGAGCTCGGAGGCCATGTAGGGCGTGTAGCCCATCTCCTGCGCGCGCTCGAACTGGGCAATCAGCACCTGCCGCGGTGAGGCGACCACCGGCGAGCCGTCGTGGTTCTCGACGTCACAGAGGACGAGGGCGGTCCGGTCGAGCCATGGAATGCGCCGCAGGGTGGACATGTCCGGCACGATCCCGAAGTCCCCGTAGCCGCCTTCCCAGTTGGCCATCTCGTAGCCGGGCACCGGATCCATCTCCATGTCGAGGGCGAGCAGGTAGTTGCAGCCCTCGATGCCGTGCTCGGTCACGTCGTCGAGGAAGTACTCCACCTGGATCCGCTTCCCGAAGAGGCGGCCCTGCATGTCGGTGAACGCGGCCACCACGGTGTCGATCGTTCCCGCCTGAGCCTCGTCTCGAAGCTCGTCCAGCGAGAGCATCCCGGTCATGCCTCCGGGGCCACCGGGGCGCTGTACGGCGTTCTTGGCTTCCATGGCGCGAGCCTAACCGGCCATGGACGTGGTGTGGTAGTAAGCGGCATGCTTTTTCTCGGCGTCGACGAGGGGACGACCGGCGTCAAGGCGGCTCTCTTCGACGAGCGGCTGCGCCCGGTGCGCGAGGCGCGCCGCGACAAGGTGAACCGACATCCGCGGCCGGGCTGGGTCGAGCAGGACGGCGAGGAGGTCCTGCAGCTGGTGGTCGAGGCGGTCGGCGAGCTGCTCGAGGCGGCCGATCAGGAGGTCGTGGCATGCGGGCTGGACCACCAGGGCGAGTCGGTGCTCGCCTGGGACGCGGAGACGGGCCTGCCGCTCAGCCCGATCGTCGTCTGGCAGGACAAGCGCTCGCAGGAGGTGCTCGACCGGATGGGCGCCTCGGAGGAGGAGATCCAATCGCTCAGCGGGCTTCCCTTCGACCCCTACTTCTCCGCCGCGAAGCTCGCCTGGCTGCTCGAGAACGAGGAGGCCGTGCAGCGCGCGCGCGACGCCGGCACGCTGCGCATGGGCACGGTGGATTCGTTCCTGTGCGACCGCCTCGGCGCCGGCTTCGCCACGGACAACTCCACGGCCTCGCGCACGCAGCTCCACCGGCTCGGCACGCCCGGCTTCGACGCTCGCCTGTGCGAGCTGTTCGGCGTGCCGCCGGAGGTCCTGCCGGAGGTGCGCGACACCGCCGGCGACCTGGGGACGCTCACGCACGAGTCGTGGCCGGCTGAGCTGAGGCTCTGCGGCCAGGTGGTGGACCAGCAGGCGGCGCTAGCGGGCGCCGGGTGCGTCGTGCCCGGGCGGGTGAAGGCCACCTACGGCACCGGGGTGTTCGTGCTCGGCCACGTGGGCGACGAGCTGCCGCGCCCGAAAGGCGGCCTCCTCCCCACGGTCGCCTGGCGGATCGACGGCCGGATGGAGTACGCGATCGACGGCGGCGTGTTCGCCGCCGGGGCGATGCTCGAATGGCTCTGCCGCGAGCTCGGCATGGCCGAGAGCCCAGCCGCGCTCACCGAGCTGGCCCGGAGCGCGGGCGGAAACGGCGGGGCGCGCGTGCTGCCGGGGCTCGCGGGCGTCGGCGCTCCCTGGTGGAAGCCTGACGCGCGCGCCGTGCTCGCCGGGATGCACGGCGGCACCACGCGCGCGGACGTGGCACGCGCCGCGCTAGAGGGGATCGCCTGGCGCGTGGCCGACGTGGTCGCGGCCATGCGAGCGAGCGCGGAGGTCGACTCGCTGCGCGTGGACGGCGGCCTCACGAACGAGCCGCTGCTGCTCCAGCTGCAGGCCGATGCCATCGGTGTGCGCGTGGATGCGGCCGGCGCCGACGCGACGGTGCTCGGCGCGGCCGCGCTGGGCGCCGTGGGCGCGGGCGTGATCCCCTCGCTCGCGGACGCAGCCGAGCTGCTGCCCGTGGACCGCTCGGTCGAGCCTCTGAAGGACGACGCCTGGCGCACGCGCGAGCACGAACGCTGGAAGGCGTTCGTGCGCGGCGCGGTCGAGCTGCCCCAGGCCTAGGCGGGCGCCGTCGCGGGCCGGTCCGGCGGCTCCTCGGCGTCCGTCGGCTTCTCCTCGGTGATGCCCATCCCCTCGTCGAACTCGATCGTGCGGATCGGGCCCTTGTAGCGCTTGTTCATCCCGCCGACCCAGGCGATGCTGATCGCGATGATGAGCACGCCCAGCACGAGCGGCGTGAAGTTCGCGGCGTTCCAGTCGAACTGGTCGTCCCACCAGACGGCCGCCGGCCCGTAGAAGGGCAGGCAGAAGTAGACCGAGGTGATGATCACCCAGACCACCGCGATCGGGTTGAGCCACCTCCACTTGTCGCCCAGATTCCAGGCCGGGCTCGGCGTGAAGCGGTCAGGCCTCCGCCAGCGAAGGTAGGTCGGGATGACGTACGCCAGGTAGAGCCCGATCACGCCGATCGAGACGACCGCGAAGAACGCGACCGGCGTGCCGACTTCGTTGCCGCCCAGCGCGGGAAGGCTCAGAATGCCGGCGAGGACGCACGAGCCGATCACTGCGGCCACGGGCACGCCCCGCTTGCCGTTCACGCTCGCCCACAGCCGGTGTCCCGGCGTCACGCGGTCGCGCGACAGGGCGAAGAACGTCCGCGAGCAGCTCGTGACGCACGCCATGCCACAGAAGAACTGGCCGATGGCCGAGATGAGGATCACGACCTCGGCCCAGCCCTCGTCCATCGCGCTCTGGAAGATCGCCAGCGTCGTGCCGCCGCCGTCGTTGACGGCGCCAACGTCGCTCGCCGCGAAGGTGATCGCCAGGAGCACGAACCAGCCGATGAGCCCGGACAGCGCGACCGACTGCCAGACGCCCTTGGCCGCCGAGACCTCGGCGTCGCGGGTCTCCTCCGCGACGTGCGCCGACGCGTCGTAGCCCGTGACCGTGTACATGGTCAGGAGCAGGCCCGTCGGCAGGATGTACCACCAGTACATGCCCATCCCGAAGCCCGAGTTGTTGATCCGCTCGGTGAAGACGAAGTCCGCGCTCTGATGATGGTCGGGGACGACGATCAGGATCCCGATGATCACGAGCACGCCGACGCAGTGCCAGAACACCGAGATGTTGTTGAACAGCGCGACCAGATGCGACGAGAAGATGTTGATCAGCGCGTGTAGGGCGAGGATCACCATGAAC
>JBKPSR010000035.1:0-7196 GCA_046735115.1 Actinomycetota bacterium | reverse complement strand
AGCGTGAAGTTGATCACCCCGCCTGCGCCCAGCGGCCGGCGGTTGACGACGATCTTCTCGACGTTGCCCTGCTCGACGTAGGTCAGGCCGCCGCCGACGGGAACGAACTCCCCGGTGTGCTTTTCGGTCTGCTCGAAGTGGAAGCCCTCGGCGGAATCGACGAAGTGCCCACGGACGGCCTCGGTGCCGTTGGCGACGAATTCGCTTCCCTCCAGGCACGGGAGGTCGGTGATGATCTCCGGGAGGACCTCGAAACGCGAGAAGCTGCCTTGATCGGCCACCGTCGCATGGGCCGAGGAGCTCAATGCAAGGCAGACCCAGGACACCACGACGGTTGAGAGGAAGCAGAGCGGCGTCGGCCGCGCTGAGAGCTTGGCGAGCGTGTCCATTTGCCTTCCCTTCCGTCGTTGGAACCAGGCGACCGACGCTACGACGCTTCGGGGACCGTGAAAACGCGGCTGGCCACAGTCTTTGCTCCGTGGTGGCACGGGTCTTTCGCGGTCGGAACAACTGTGGACGACAATCGCCCGCGACACTCGAGCAACTCGAGAGCTCGCGAAATCCTCCGTTGTGGGTGAGGCGACGCTCGCGCGGCCGAACTAGCCTGCGATGGACGAGCGACCTCTGGAGGCACTGATGGCTGTCGAGACGCCGGCACCGGCCACGCGTGAGATCGTCGAGGCGAACGCCGCGGTGCGGATGCGCCTGCCGTTCGCGGACACCGAGGACTTCGACGACGCGCGGCGTGGGCGGATCGGCTCCCTGTCGGACCCGGTCATCCGCGCGACCGACGGGCGCGTCGTGTGGGACGCCGAAGCCTACGCCTTCCTCGACGCCGAATGCCCCGACACGGTGAATCCAAGCCTCTGGCGTCAGGGGCAGCTGGCGGCGATCCACGGCCTCTTCGAGGTGACCGACGGGATCTACCAGGTCCGCGGGCTCGACCTCTCGATTATGACGATCGTCGAGGGCGACAACGGCGTGCTCGTAATCGACCCGCTGATCTCGACCGAGTGCGCCGCGGCGGCGCTCGAGCTCTACCGCGAGCATCGCGGCGAGCGGCCCGTGACAGGGCTGCTGTACACGCACAGCCACGCGGACCACTTCGGCGGCGCTAGGGGCGTGGTCTCGGCCGATGACGTGGCGTCGGGTCGCGTGCCGGTGCTCGCCCCGGAGGGGTTCCTCGCGCATGCGGTGAGCGAGAACGTGTACGCCGGTGGCGCGATGACTCGACGCGCGACCTACATGTACGGCGCGCTGCTGCCGAAGGGCCCGACCGGACAGGTCGGCGCCGGTCTGGGGCAGACGACCTCGATGGGGACGGTGACGCTGATCCCGCCGACGGTCGACATCACCCGCACCGGCCAGGAGGAGACCGTGGACGGCATCCACATGGTGTTCCAGCTCGCGCCCGACACCGAGGCGCCGGCGGAGATGCACTTCCTGTTCCCGGAGCGGAGGGCGTTGTGCATCGCCGAGAACGCCACCCACAATCTGCACAACATCCTTACGCTGCGCGGTGCGCTCGTCCGGGATCCGCACGGGTGGGCGTCCTACCTCGACGAGGCGATCTACGGCTTCGCCCCCCAGACTGATGTCATGTTCGCCCAGCACCACTGGCCGCGGTGGGGCACCGAACGCATCGTCGACTTCCTATCGAAGCAGCGCGATCTGTACGGCTACCTCCACGATCAGGCGCTGCGGCTGCTCAACAAGGGCCACGTCGCCGCCGAGATCGCCGAGCAGCTGGAGCTTCCGCCGAGCCTGGAGCGCGAGTGGCATTGCCGCGGCTACTACGGCTCCCTGAACCACAACCTCAAAGCCGTCTACCAGCGCTACCTCGGGTGGTTCGACGGCAACCCCGCGCATCTGTGGCCGCATCCGCCTGTGGCGGCCGGCGAACGCTACGTCGCGCTCGCTGGCGGCGCCGACGCGCTGCTCGCGCACGCGCGCGACGCGTTCGAGGGCGGCGACTTCCGTTGGGTGGCGGAGGTCGTCAACCATCTCGTGTTCGCCGACCCCGAAAACGGCGAGGCCAAGGAGCTCCAAGCGCGCGCGCTCGAGCAGCTCGCCTACGGCGCCGAGAACGGGACCTGGCGCAACTTCTTCCTCACCGGCGCCCACGAGCTGCGCCACGGCAGCAGCGGAACTGCGGCCACGATCCCGCCGGACTTCATCGTCAACCTCACCAACGAGCAGCTGTTTGACGCGCTCGCCATCCAGATCGACGGGCCGCGCGCCGGCGACCGCAGCATCACGCTGCATTGGCGGTTCACCGACACCGGGAAGGAGTACGCCGTCACACTGCAGCACGGCGTCCTGACCCACCGTCCGGGAAGCCCGCGCGGCCAGGTCCACGCCATCGTCAGCGTCCAGCGCAGCGCGGTGAACGAGGTCGTCGCCGGATCGGCGACGCTCGAGACGCTGATGGCGTCGGGGCGTCTGACCGTCGAGGGCGACCAGGCCAAGCTCGGCGAGCTGCTCGGCCTGCTCGACCCGCCGGACCCGACCTTCGCCATCGTGACGCCGTGACGGCGCCGACACGCCGTCGGGGACAGAAATCGGCGTGGTCTACGCCGCGGGTGTGACACGGGGGATCGTGCTGGTGGGCCGCCTGGTCCAGTGTGGAAGGCTTTCTCGCGGCAGCGTCCGCGTGACAAGAACCCCCGACAGGGATCGACACCGCAGGACCGGCCGGGGTAAGCGCCGGTACCGCAACCGGTGTTCGATGCCTGCTGCGGGTTAGGTGCTAACCCGTCGAACGATCCGGGGAGTCTGCGGATGTGCGCGGCTGCCGCTTGGGCGAAACTCGGGCCATGGTTGAGCGATCGGCCAAGGCGTTTCGATCGGGGGACGCTCTCTTCGCCTTCGATGCTGACCTGACGGTCGTCTCGTGGAATCGGGCGGCGGAAGAGCTGACCGGAGTCTCCGCTGACGACGCGGTTGGACGGCGTTGCTGGGAGGTGCTGGGCGGGCGCGACGAGCGTGGCAACATCGTGTGCCACCCCGGGTGCTCGACCGCGCGCTTGGCTCGCGAAGGCTGGCCGGTCCGCTGCCAGGGCGTGCTCATCAAGGCGCGAGAGGGCGCGCGCCGGGTCGAGATGGCCACGGTCGCGGTGGACGAGGGTGAGCGTCCGCTCTTCCTTCATGTCATGGTGCCTCGCCGGGAGACCAGCTCTCCGCCGGCCGTCCCTGTCTCCCTCACGCGCCGGCAGCGGCAGGTGCTCGCGCTTCTGGCCGACGGTGTCCCGGCGAAGGTCATCGCGGCGCGTCTCGGACTCGCAGAGGCCACGGTGCGGAACCACATCCGGGCGGTACTTGTTGCGCTCGGGACGCACTCCCAGCTGGAGGCGATCGCAAAGGCCCGTCGCCTGCAGCTCATCACGTAGCGGGCGGCGCGCCTGAGCAAGATTGGTCATCTACGCCGCTGCCGCGCCTGGGAGGCTGCGACTCACACACAGCAGCCGGGCGACTTGCGCGCCCACCAGACGGCAGGTGAGGGCGTTGGCAACGACGCAGATAACGACCAAGGCTGGCCCTAACGTCGCTGAGCACCGCCGCGAGGCGTGGGGGAGGGGACTCCAGGCGTGGACGATCGCGGTGCTGCGCGACCTCGTCTTATGCCGATCTGGTACTCGGCGCTCTTGGACCCCAACGACCTCCACGGGCTCACCCAACCTCGGCGTCGTCACGGTCGATTCGCTCCGCGAGGCTTTTGCGGCAGCGATCGGAGTCGCGCTCGCGGCCCTCGCGCTGCCGCTCGCACGCGGATGCGCGAGCGCGCACGCCGGCGCTCGCCGCAAGCGTGCTGCGTCCCCCGGCGCCGAGTAGACGAAAGGAGTAGCCATGTCCGCGCACACCGGCACAACCCGGCCACTCGAACGGATTCCTCCGGCACCAGTGATTGCCGAGCCTGTCGCGGCTGACGCCGACCGCTACGAGGGCATAGAGCAGTACTCGCTCGGGATGATCGTCGGCGTGTGGGCGGCGGCGGCCGTGCCGATGGGGGTGTTGGCCTGGATCGTCGCTCCCTGGCTCAGGGACCGACTCGGCGGCGACGAACCGTTGGCTCAAGCGCTCTTGATCTGCCTCACCGCGGGGCTCATCTGGCAGTTCGTGCTTGTCCTGATCCTCCTCAAGCGGGAGCTGGGCGAGCTCAAATGGTCGCGTGTGCGCGACGCGCTGTGGCTGCAGGCGCCGCGGGATCCCAAGACCGGACGAGTGGGCGGACGGGTCTGGTGGTGGGCGCTTCTCTTCGTCGTCCTGTATGTGGTCTGGGGAATGGTGCCGGGAATCCCGGGACCCGACGTGAGGGACTTCACCGACTTCCTTGGCTCCGACCGGGGCGAGGACTTCTTCAGCGGCGCCTGGGGCTGGTTCGCGGTGATCGTCGCGCTCGCAGTCTTCAACACCGTCGTCGGCGAGGAGCTGCTCTTCCGCGGGCTGCTGCTGCCGCGAATGCGCGCCGTCTTCGGAAAGCGGGACTGGGTCGCGAACGGCACGATGTTCGCGCTCTATCACCTGCACATGCCGTGGCGGATCCTGCCGACATTCATTGACGGCATCTTCCTCAACGCCTATCCCGCGCGTAGGTTCCAGAGCGCCTGGATGGGCATCATCGTGCACTCCAGTCAGAGCATCTTCCTCATCGCGGTCGTCCTCGCGCTCGTCCTCGGATGATCGGACCGAGGCCCGACAACCTGACCGCGCGGGCCGCCCGTTGGAGTGCTGCCCACCGTCGCAAGGCTCTCCTTGGATGGTTCGCGTTCGTCCTCATCGCCTTCGCGATCGGATCCGCTGCGGGCGTCGTCTTCATGAAGGACGAGGAGTTCGGGATCGGCGATTCGCACGGTGCGGAGAAGGTTCTGGCACGGGAGTTCCCGACCCAGCGCGCTGCTGAGCAGGTGTTGATTCAGAGTCGCAACGGCCGGCTGGAGCGTGCGAAGTTGCGCGCGGTGGTGGACGATCTGACCGCGCGGCTGTCGCGCCTGTCGGCAGTGGCCGCGATCGAGTCGCCGCTGGACGCCGCCAACGCCGGCCAAGTCTCCTCCGACCGCCGCTCCGCGCTGCTGACGTTCCAGATCAAGGGCGACCCCGATACCGCGAAGGATCGCGTTGCCCCTGCGCTTGCCGCAACGGCGGCGGGGCAGCGCGCGCACCCGGAGCTGCTGATCGGCGAGGTCGGCGATGCCAGCGCCAAGAAGGCGATGAGCGACCGCCTCGCCGACGACTTCCAGCAGGCTGAGGTCACCTCACTTCCGGTGACCCTGGTGGTTCTGGTGCTCGCCTTCGGCGCGCTCGTGGCCGCCGGGATCCCGCTGCTGCTCGGGCTGACTGCGGTGATGGCCGCGCTCGGGCTGACCGCGCTCTTCAGCCACCTGCTCCACGTGGACGAGTCGATCAACTCGGTGATCCTGCTGATCGGCGTGGCCGTCGGCATCGACTACTCGCTGTTCTACCTGCGCCGTTACCGCGAGGAGCGGGCAGGCGGCCGCCCGCCGGGCACAGCACTCGAGATCACGGCGGCGACGTCGGGGCGCGCGGTGCTCGTGTCCGGCCTGACCGTCATGGCCGCGATGTCCGGCATGTTCCTGATGGGGACTCGCGTGTTCCAGGGCTTCGGATTGGGGACCGTGCTGGTTGTCGCGATCGCGCTCATCGGCTCGCTCACGGTGCTTCCCGCGATCATCTCCAAGCTCGGCGATCGCATCGACCGCGGCCGCATCCCCTTCCTCCGGCGTCTTGCGACGCGCGACGGCGAGTCGCGGTTCTGGGCCACGATCATTCGCGGAGTGCTGCGCCGTCCACTTTTCTGGGGCGGGCTCGCCGCGGCGCTGCTGGTCGTTCTGGCGGTACCGGCGTTCCGCCTGCACACTGCGGACGCCGGCCCGCAGGGGCTCCCACGCGATTTGCCGATCATGAAGGTCTACGACCACGCGCAGGAGGCGTTCCCCGGCGGCCCCATCCCGGCGCTCGTCGCGGTCAGCGCGCCGGACGTGACCGCGCCGCAGGTGAGGGCCGGGATCCACGCGCTCAAGCGTGCCGCGGTCGCGACCGGGCTCATGCGGGAGCCGATCAGCGTCGACACGAGCGCGTCGCACCGCGCGGCCCGCGTGCGGATCCCGCTCGCGGGCGAGGGCACGGACGACGCCTCGAACCGCGCCCTCGATGCGCTCCGCGGCACGGTGATCCCGGCCACGATCGGCCGTATCGATGGCGCCGAGGGGCACGTCACCGGCTTGACGGCAACATCGCGGGATTTCAACGACTCGATGAAGTCGCACGCGCCGATCGTCTTCGCGTTCGTGCTCGGGCTCGTGTTCGTCCTGCTGCTGGTCACCTTCCGCTCGATCGTGATCCCACTCAAGGCGATCGTCCTGAACACGCTTTCGGTGGGCGCTTCCTACGGAGTGCTCGTGCTCGTCTTCCAGGACGGGCGGTTCGAATCGCTGCTCGACTTCCAGTCGTTCGGCGGCGTGACGATCTGGCTGCCGCTTTTCCTGTTCGTTGTCCTCTTCGGGCTCTCGATGGACTACCACGTGCTGATTCTCAGCCGTGTGCGCGAGGCGTACGACGGGGGCATGTCGACCGAGCGCGCAGTCGAATACGGCATCCGTGCCACGGCGAGTGTCGTCACGAGCGCGGCGATCGTCATGGTCGGAGTGTTCGCGATCTTCGCGACGCTCGGGTGGATCGACTTCAGGATGATGGGCGTCGGCCTGGCGGTGGCCGTGCTCCTCGACGCCACGATCGTGCGCGCCGTGCTGCTCCCGGCCACCATGAAGCTGCTGGGCGACTGGAACTGGTACCTACCGCACTGGCTGGAGTGGCTGCCACGCATCAGCCCCGAGGAAGCTCAAACCCCGCCCCAGACCGAAACGAGGCGACGCGTCCCGGTCAGCGCCTGACTCGTCGCTACGGGACCACCGGACCGTCATGGCACTCGCGTCACCGCCACACCAGATGCTGGTCGTCTTTGGCGCGTCCGGCGATCTGACCCGCCGGAAGCTGCTTCCGGCGCTGTACGACTTGGCCTACGAGGGTCTGCTGCCCGAGCGCTACGCGATCGTCGGCTCGGGGGGAAGCCGCCTCGACGACGCGGGCTTCCGCGAGCGCGCCCGCGGGGCGATCGATGAGTTCTCCCGCCATCGGCTGGATGACGGACGCTGGCAGTCGTTCGCGCAAGGGCTCTCCTA
>JBKPSR010000034.1:0-45240 GCA_046735115.1 Actinomycetota bacterium | reverse complement strand
CGTCTACTGCGCCTCGTCGAGATCACCGACGCCGAGACACGCACCGCCCTCCTCGGCGCCGGCGCCGAGGCCGAGGCGGAGCGGCTCGTCCGCGCCCGCGCGATCCTCGCGGACGTGCCGGGCCGCGGCCTGCTCGATCAGGCCCTCTACCTCGACACGCACATGTGCCTGACCGACGGGATCCTGCTCTGCAACGACAAGATGTCCATGGCCGCCGGCCTCGAGCTGCGCGTGCCCTTCCTCGACCTGGAGCTCATGCGCTTCGTCGAGCGCATTCCCGCGAGCCGCCGCGTCCGCCCTCGGCAGCCGAAGCGACTCCACCGGCGTGCCGTGGCGCACCTGCTCCCGCCCGAGCTGACGAACCGGCCCAAGCACGGCTTCGCGACACCGTACGACGACTGGCTGCGCGCCTCGCTCGGGCGCGAGGTGGAGCGCCGCTACGCGCCCGGCTCCGCGCTCGCGGAGCTGATCGACCCCGCGGCGGCGACCAGGCTCGTCGACGAGCACCGGCGGAGCCGCGCCGATCACAAGGCGATCCTCTTCTGCCTGCTCGAGCTGTCCGAGTGGCACGCCGCCTTCGTCGAGGCGCGGGAGCCCGTGGCCGCGTGAGCCGCCGTCGCGTCCTGTACGTCCACAACAGCAAGGCGAGCTTCGTCGACATCGACCGCGAGATCCTGGCCGAGCGCTACGAGATCGACGATCTATACCAGCCCGGCCGCTGGCCGAACCCGATGAAGGTCGTCCGTGGTGTCCTGCGCGCGGACCTCGTCTTCGGCTGGTTCGCCTCCTGGCACACCTTCTTCCCGATCACGCTCGCCTGGCTCCTGCGCAAGCCGTCGGTGCTGATCGTCGGCGGGTTCGACACCGCGAACATGCCGGACATCGGCTACGGCTACCAGCAGGGCGGCCTTCGGCGGGTGGCGAGCCGCTGGATCATGGGCCGCGCGCGCAGGCTCGCGACCAACTCCGAGTACAGCCTCGGCGAGATCGCGCGCAACACGCCGATACCGCCGGAGCGGGTCAGGGTGATCCACCACGGGGTGCCCGACCCGTTCGGTGCCGCGCAGGACGCGAAGGAGCCCGAGGTGCTCACCGTTGGAGCGATCAACCACACCACGCTCGTCCAGAAGGGGCAGATCCCGTTCGTCGAGGCTGCGCGGCTCGTCCCGGACTTGACGTTCACCCTCGCCGGCAAATGGCTCGACGGCTCGGTCGAGGAGCTGCGCGCCCGCGCGGCCGACAACGTCGCCTTCACCGGCTGGCTCTCCGACGACGAGCTCCACGCGGCCTACCGGCGCGCCGCTGTATACGTGCAGGCGTCGCGTCACGAGGGCTTCGGCCTCGCGGTGGCCGAGGCGATGCTGGCCGGCTGCGTCCCGGTGGTGATGAACGTGACCGCGATGCCCGAGGTCGTGGGCGACGCCGGCGTCCTGATCGAGTCGCAGGAGCCGTCCGAGGTGGCCGACGGGGTGCGCCGCGCGCTCGAGCTCGGCCCGGGCGCGGCGGCGCGCGCCCGCGAGCGGATCCTTATCGCATTCCCGATGGAGAGCCGTCGCGACGGCATCCTTGGGGTCGTTCAAGATGCGCTCGATGGCTGACCTCCAGACCTGGCGGCGCCTGCGCCGGCGGCGCCGCGAGCGCGAGGCGATGCTGCTCGACCTCGGCGCGCTCGTATACGAGCTCCACAGGCAGGGCGAGCGCGCGCCGGAGCTGCTCCAGCAGAAGGCGATCGAGCTCGGCAAGGTCGATCGCGAGGTGCGTGAGCTCGAGGACCAGCTCGAGAAGCGGTGACCGCGGCGTCCTGCCCCAACTGCGGTGAGCCGGTGGAGCCGCGCCAGCTCGTCTGCCTGAACTGCGGGGCGCGCGTCGCGCTCCGGGAGCCCACTTCGCTCGCGCGCGAGCCGGCCACCGCCCTTGCGGCGGTGATCCTGTCGGTGATCGTGGTCGGCGCCGGGCTGTTCGGCTTCGCGATCTCGGAGCTCACGAGCGGGGACGGCGGCGACGGCAGTGCGGGGAGCGCTCGCTCTGGCACGCAGACCGTGGCAAAGCGAGCACCCGCCGCTCCCGCCGTGGTCTCAGGCTCGAAGCAGAAGCCGCAGAGATCCGCGCGCCGCCGGGCCGGTGTGCCCAGCTGGCCCAAGGGCCTCACCGCCCACACGGTGGTGCTCGTCACGTCGAGCGACCGGCCCGCCGCGCTGAACGTTGCCAGGGAGGCCCGGAGGAGCGGCCTCGAGGCGGGCCTCCTGCCCTCCGACCCGTACAACCTCGGCAGCGGCCTCTGGATCGTCTACTCAGGGCAGTTCACGACGCGCGAGGGCGCCGCGCGACAGGCGAGCCAGCTGGCCGGGCGCTACCCGGGCGCCTACCCGCAGCTGATTCAGAGGTCCCAGTAACGGCGAAGGACGTCCGCCGCCTGGTCGGCAAGCGGATGGCGCGCCACCTCGGGCCGCGTCGCGGCGCTGCCCGCGAGCGCGGCCATCGTCTCGGCCACCGACTCGGCGAGCGCGCGCAGGTCGTAGCCGCCCTCCAGCACCGCGCCCACGGGCGCGCCGAGCTCGTCGCCGAGCGCTCGCATCCGGCTTGACATCCCGCCGAACGACGACGTCTCGAGGCTCAGCCCGCCTAGCGGGTCGCTCCGGTGGGAGTCGTACCCGGCCGAGATCAGGATCAGGTCGGGTCGGTGCTGCCGCGCGACCGGCACGACGACGTGCTCGAGGAGCGAGAGAAACGCCGCCTCACCGGTCCCGGCCGGAACCGGCAGGTTGATCGAGTAGCCCTCGCCCTCGCCCTCGCCCACGTCCTGCAGCGGTCCCGTGCCCGGCCAGAACGGGAACTGGTGGATGCTCACGAAGAGAACCTCGCGCGAGTCGTGGAACAGCGCGTTGGTGCCGTTGCCGTGGTGGACGTCCCAGTCGAGCACGAGCACGCGCTCCGCGCCGAGCGCGTCCAGCGCATGCCGGACGGCGATCGCCACGTTGGCGAACAGGCAGAAGCCCATGGCGGTGGCCGACTCGGCGTGGTGCCCGGGCGGGCGCAGGCACGAGAAGCCGGTCCGCTCGCCGCCGGACAGGAGCGACTCGACCAGCGCGCAGGCCCCGCCCGCCGCGCGAAGCGCCGCCTCGAAGCTGCCCGGGCTCGTGGGCGTGTCCATGTCGAACGGCCGGCCCCGCGCGCCGAACTCCCGCACGAGCTCCACGTACTCACGAGGGTGCACGCGCAGGAGCTGCTCCTCGGTCGCCGCCGGCGCCTCGACCGGAGCCCAGCCGAGCCAGTCGCGGCGCTCGAGCTCGGTCTCGATGGCGCGGATGCGGTCGGGCCGCTCGGGATGGCCGAAGCCCGTGTCGTGGGCGAGCGACGCCGGATGGCGGAAGAGCGACGGCATGGGCGCCGGTACGGTACCGGCGCGCCTTGGACGACTCATTCAGCACCGACGTGGCGGTTGTTGGCGCCGGCGCCGCCGGCCTGTACGCCGCGCTCGTGGCGGCCGAGGCGGGAGCGAACGTCGCGCTCGTGAGCCGCTCGCCGCTGGCGCAGACGGCCAGCTACTGGGCACAGGGCGGGATCGCCGCGGCGCTCGCCGAAGGCGACTCGCCGCAGCAGCACGCCGAGGACACGATCGCGGCAGGCCGCGACGCCGCGCGGCCAAGCGCGGTGCGGGTGCTCTGTGAGGAGTCGCCCGCCCGCGTGCGCGACCTCCAGGAGCTCGGCGTCCAGTTCGACGCCGACCGGAGCGGCAACCTCGCGCTCGGGCTGGAGGGCGGACACTCGCGGCGGCGGGTCGTCCATGCGGGCGGCGCGGCGACCGGCCGGCGAATAACGCGCGCGCTGTCCGCGCTGGCGGCGACCAACGCGCGCATCGAGGTGCTCGAGCCCGTGGCGGCCAGCGCGCTGACGACGGACGCCGACGGCCGCTGCGTCGGGCTCACCGCAAGGCGCCGCGAGGGCGGCCCGCTCGCGCTGTCGGCGCGCGCGGTGATCCTCGCGACGGGAGGCATGGCCGCGCTCTGGGAGCGCACCACGAACCCGCGCGGCGCGATCGGCGCCGGCCTGAGCCTCGCGAGCGAGGCGGGCGCGCTCCTCGCCGACCTCGAGTTCATGCAGTTCCACCCCACCGCCCTGCGGCTCGAGGGCCCCCGCGACGGCTTCCTCGTCACTGAGGCCGTCCGCGGTGAGGGCGCGCTGCTCTATGACTCGCAGGGTGAGCGCTTCGTCGACGAGCTGGCGCCGCGAGACGAGGTCGCGCTGGCCATCCAAACGGAGCTCGACCGCAGCGGCGAGCCGGCGGTGTGGCTCGACATGCGCAGAGTGGAGGTCGAGCGCTTTCCGAACATCGCGGCCGCCCTCGCCGACGTCGGCCTGAACCCCGCGAGGGACCTCCTGCCGGTGGCGCCCGCTGCCCACTACACCATGGGCGGCGTGGCGACCGATCTCGACGGGCGCTCGACCGTGCCCGGCCTCTACGCCGTCGGCGAGTCGGCCTGCACCGGGCTCCACGGCGCGAACCGGCTCGCGTCGAACTCGCTCGCCGAGTGCCTCGTTTTCGGGCGGCGCGCCGGCCTCGCCGCATGCGGCGAGCCGGCACCGCGAGCTGAGGGCGCGATCCCAGCCCCGGATCGCCGCGAGAAGTCGCCGCCCGGCGAGGAGACGCGCGTCGCGCTCTGGTGCCACGCCGGGCTGCGCCGCGACGCCGAGGGCCTGTCCCGGCTGTCGGATGATCCGTACCCGCTCGCCCGGCTGATCGGCGCCGCCTGCCTCGCGCGCGAAGAGAGCCGCGGCGCCCACCAGCGAAGCGACCATCTCGAATCGGAGCCGCGACTCGACTGCATGCACGGCCTCGTCGGCGGCGACGGCTCCCCGTCGTTCGAGCGATGGCGGTGATCGATCGCGCAGCCGATGGGGGTTTGCACCGGTCCACGCGGGGGGAAACGCACCTCACCTGACAAAGTGTTCAGGCGGCTTAACGCGAACTTAACATAGTGCGCGTTGCGGGGTCTAAGGAGGATTTTCCAGTGCGGCAAGGCCGCTTGCACAGGGGGTATTAGGGAGGATGTACCAGTTCAGTCGCGCGATTTTCCGCGAGCTGGCGCCCGGAGTCGTCCCGTGTCGAGGCGAGGACGTAACGGCATCCCGGATGCGCTTTCTCCGCGCATGCGAGGTCTCGATGGAGCGCCTGGCGATGGATCGTCACTACTTCGCGAAGCCGGTGCGCACGCTCTTCAGGGACGTGCGCCACTTCTTTCCCATTGAGGACCAGCTGCACGTCTACAGGGTCTGCGAGCGCCACATGCAGCTCGCCACCGAGTTCGTCGACACGCAGCTCCGCACCGGCACCACCTTCGACGGCAGCCCGGTGTGCTGCCACGCGAGCACGCGGCGCGGGACGCCGTGCGCGCGGGTGCCGCTGCCGGGCAGCAAGTACTGCCCGTCGCACAAGCATCTCGACGAAGAGTTCGAGGTCGCGGCAGCGTAGGGATCTGACCGCCTAACGTCCGCCCCGTGATCCTCGGGGTGGACGTCGGCGGCACCTTCACCGACGCGGCCCTTCTCGCCGGCGACCGGTTGGTCACCGGGAAGTCGCCGACCACGCCGAGCGACCAGTCCGAGGGCGTGATGGCCGCCGTGGATGAGGCGCTCGCTGCCGCGGACGCTGCCACGAGCGACGTCGAGCGCTTCGTGCACGGCATGACCGTGGGCACGAACGCGCTGCTCGAGGGACGGGTTGCGAGGACGGCGCTGCTCGCGACAGAGGGCTTCACCGACCTCGAGGAGCTCGGCCGCCAGGCTCGCGCCGAGCTGTACCGGCTCTGTGCGGGCCACCCTCCCCCGCTCGTGCCCACGGAGCTGCGCGTGGCCGTGCCGGAGCGAACCGGTCCGGAAGGCGTCCTCCGGGCGCTGGACGAGGACGCGCTCCGGGAGTCGCTCGCCGGGCTGGACGCGGAGGCGGCGGCGGTCTGCCTCCTATGGGGCTTCCGCCACCCGGAGCACGAGCGGCGCGCGGCGTCGCTCCTAGAGGAGTCTGTCCCCGGAATCCACGTGTCGACCTCGCACGAGACCGCCGGCGTGTTCCGCGAGTACGAGCGCTGCGCGACGACGGTGGTCGACGCCGCTCTGTCGCCGCTGCTCGGCGGCTATCTGGAGCGCCTCACGGAGCGAGCGGGCGAGGCGGGGCTCCCGGAGCCCGAGGTGATGCTCTCGAGCGGAGGAACCGCAGGGGCGGGGACGGCCGCCCGCCACGCCTCGTGGACCGTGCTGTCCGGCCCGGCCGGAGGAGCGGTCGGCGCGGCCCGGATGGCGAGGTCCGATGCCGTCGGGCTCGACATGGGCGGCACGTCCTGCGACGTCTCGTTGATCGTGGGCGGCGCCGCCGCCGTGGGGATCGGCCGCGAGGTCGGCGGGCGCGCGCTTGCGCTGCCGATGGTCGACGTGCACACGGTCGGGGCCGGCGGGGGCTCGATCGCCTGGCGCGACTCGGGCGGCGCGCTCCGCGTGGGCCCGGGCTCGGCGGGGGCCGATCCGGGCCCGGCCTGCTACGGCCGCGGCGGCGAGGAGGCGACGGTCACCGACGCCAACCTGCTGCTCGGCCACCTGACGGAGGACGCGCCGCTGGCCGGCGGCGTCCGGCTCGAGCGAGCCGCGGCGGAGCGAGTCGTGGGAGCGCTCGCCGAGGAGCTGGGCCTGAGCATCGAGGACGCGGCAGCCGGGATCGCTCGCGTCGCGAGCGCGGCGATGGCGCAGGCGGTCCGAATCGTGACTGTCGAGCGCGGGATCGACCCGCGCGACCTGGCGCTCGTCCCCTTCGGCGGCGCCGGCCCCCTGCACGCCGCGCAGATCGCGGACGAGCTCGGCATGCGCCGCGTGCTCGTGCCGGTCGCAAGCGGGGTCCTGTCGGCCTTCGGCCTCGTCGTGGCCGAGCGCCGCCGCGACCTGGTCGAGAGCGTCCTCCTCAGCGGCGAGACCCTGACGACCGAGCGCATCGCCGAGGCGGTCGACCGCCTCGTACGGCGCGGCCGCGAGGAGCTCCGGGGCGGTGACGCCGAGCTGCGCGCCACCTACGAGCTCCGCTACGAGGGCCAGGCCTTCGAGCTGCCCGTCGACGGCGAGCCCCGGCCCGACCCGGCGGAGCTCAGGCGGGCGTTCGACCGCGCCCACGAAGAGCGGTACGGCTACTCCGATCCGGACGCCAACCTCGAGCTCGTGACGATCCGGGTCGCCGTCGCGCTGCCCGGGGCCGAGCCGCGGCCGGCCGCCTGGGAGGGTTTTCCCGGCGGTGCGGTGGACGGGCCCGAGGTCGTCGCGCTTCCCGGGTCGACGCTCGTCGTGCCCGACGGTTGGCGCGCGCACGCCGAGGAGGACCTCGTCGTGATGGAGCGATGAGCGTCGATCCGATCACCCTCCAGGTGCTGCTCGGGAGCCTGCGCGCCGCGTGCGACGAGATGGGTGCGGTGCTGGTGCGCTCGGCGCACTCCGCGAACATCAAGGAGCGCCGGGACGCTTCGACCGCCCTCTTCAACGCAGAGGGAGAGATGGTCATGCAGGCGGAGCACATCCCGGTCCACCTGGGGGCGATGCCGTCGGCCGTCGCGGCGGTCCTCGACGAGGACCAGCGGCCGGGCGAGTCGTGGATCCTGAACGATCCCTACCGCGGCGGCACCCACCTGCCCGACATCACGGTCATCATGCCGCTCTTCCACGGGAGCGAGCTCGTGGGCTTCGCCGCCAGCCGCGCCCACCACGCCGACGTGGGCGCCGCGGAGCCGGGCAGCATGCCCGCCCTCTCGCGCACACTCGACGACGAGGGCGTCGTGATCCCCCCCACCAGGCTCACCGACGAGGTTCTGCACGACCTCGCGGGCGGGATGCGCAACCCGCCCCAGCGCGAGGCCGACCTCCGCGCACAGCTGGCTGCCGGGCGAGCCGGGGGCGAGCGGGTCGCCGCCCTGATCGAGCGCTTCGGGCTCGACACCTTCGGGGCCGGCCTCGACGAGACGCTCGACTACGCGGAGCGCCGGACGCGAGCCCGGATCGCGGCGCTCGAGGACGGCGCCTACCGCGCATCGGACGTCCTCGAAGGCGCCGAGGGCGATCTGGAGCTGAGGCTGGAGGCAACCGTCGCCGGCGACCGCATGGAGCTCGACTTCTCAGGCTCCGCAGCGCAGCACGAGGGCAACCTGAACTGCCCGGTCGCGGTCACCTTGTCCGCTTGCTACTTCGCGCTTCGCGTGCTCACGGACCCCGACGTCCCGCCGTGCGCCGGCGCCTACCGCCCGCTCGCCGTGAGCGCGCCCGAGGGCTCGCTCCTGAACGCGCGCCCGCCCGCGGCGGTCGCCGCCGGCAACGTCGAGACGTCGTCGCGGGTCGCCGACCTCGTTCTGAGGGCGTTCGGTCAGGCGCTCGGTCAGGGAACGATGAACAACGTGACGCTCGGGAGCGGCTCCTTCACCTACTACGAGACGCTCGGCGGCGGCCAGGGCGCCTGCCCGGACGGGGACGGCCCGAGCGGTGTCCACGTCGCCATGTCGAACACTCTCAACACGCCGATCGAGGCGCTCGAGCTCGAGTTCCCGCTGCGCGCCGTCGAATACTCGCTCCGGCGCGGCTCGGGCGGAGCCGGCCGACGCCGTGGCGGCGACGGCGTCGTGCGCGAGCTCGAGGCGCTGGACGAGATGCGCTTCTCGCTGATCACCGAGCGTCGCCGGCACGCCCCGCCCGGCGCCGAGGGCGGCGAGCCGGGCGCGCCCGGCAGGAACCTCCTGAACGGAGAGGAGCTGCCACCGAAGGCGTCTGGCACCCTCCGTCCCGGAGACAGGCTGCGGATCGAGACGCCCGGAGGTGGCGGATATGGCAGGTGAAGAAGACATCGCGGCGCACCGGGCACCGCCCGGCGCCGGCGCACGGCGAGTCGCCTTCTGCGGCCTCGGGATCATGGGCGGCCCCATGGCCGCGAATCTCGCGCGCGCCGGCTTCGAGCTGGCCGTCTACACGCGCACGCACGAGAAGGCGAAGGCGTTCGCGGCCGAGCATGGGGGCCGCGCCGCCGCCACGCCCAGGGAGGCAGCCGAGGGCGCCGACGCCGTGATCACGATGGTCCCGGACGCACCCGAGGTCGAGGAGGTGCTGCTCGGCGAGCAGGGCGCCGTCCACGGCCTCGGCGATGGCGGGCTCGCGATCGACATGTCGACGGTCGCCCCCACGGCCGCCCGCGCCATCGGCGAGCGGCTGGCCGACGACGGAATCGCCTTCTTGGAGGCGCCCGTGTCGGGCTCCCGCCCGAAGGCCGAGGACGGCACGCTGACGATCATGGTCGGCGGCGAGGAGGGCGACTTCGAGCGCGCCCGGCCGCTGTTCGAGGCCATGGGCGAGCGCATCGTGTTCGTGGGGCCGAGGGGCCATGCCCAGCTGGCCAAGCTGCTCACCAACACGATGGGGGCGGTTCACGCCGCGGCGCTGGCCGAGTCCGTGCTCGCCGTCGAGCGAGCGGGCGTGAACCCCGACGCCTTCCTCGAGGTGGCGGCCGGAAGCGCCGGCAACTCGACCGTCCTGGGCCTGAAGGGCCGCCCCATGTTCGAGCGCGACTTCACGCCGCTCTTCAAGCTCGAGCACATGCTGAAAGACGTCCGCCACTGCCTCGATGAGGCCAAGGCGCTGCGCGTGGAGCTGCGCCTCGGCTCGATGGTCGAGCCGCTATTTGAGAGGGCCGCGGCCGACGGCCACGGAGAAGAGGACTTCGCTGCCGTGATCCGGGCATTGGAGTAGGCGTCCCCGACCAATTTCGCTTGAAACGGGAGCGTCGGTTCGCAAGAATGAGCCGCCCGCGTCCGCCCACAGTTTTGCAGAGCCTCGACGCGGCGTTTTGGAGGTATCTCTCACCTATGCCAGTTGCTTTCAAGGAATGGGCCGTGACCGTGCGTGCGCTCGCCGAGGGCGAGCAGCTCCTCACCCTCCGAAAGGGGGGAATCCGTGAGGAGAACAAGCACTTCGAGATTGAGCACGACCGCTTCTTCCTCTACCCGACATTCGACCACCAGCGGAACGACCTGGTCCGCCAGTCCCACCTGCCGGAGCTGGCCAGGGCGCTCGAGGAGGGCGTCTGGCCGGACGACGAGCCGCCCGCCAAGGCGCTGCTCCAGGACGGCGGGATCCCGCAGCCCGAGCGGGTACGGATCCGTGCGTGGGCCGAAGTGGCCGCGAGCTACCTGATCACCGACCCGCGGGCCATCGACGCGCTGTCGCCCTACTACGTGTGGACCACCGACTACGCGGAGAAGCGCCTGCGCTGGAAGCGCCGCCATCCGCTGCACGTGATGGTGCTGCGCACCTACCGCATCCCGCGCCCGGTCACCGTGAAGGTGAGGCCCGAGTACCACGGCTGCCGCTCTTGGCTCGAGCTCTACCGCGACCTCCCGTTCGAGGGCACCCCGGTGCTCTCAGACGAGGAGTTCGAGCGCGCCTCCGAGGAGATCGAGGCGATCGCCTCGGACGCCGTCCCGGTGCTGGCCTAGAACCGCGGCCGGACAACTGGCGCACGCGGCTCGCGCGCCGCGTATTCCGGACACGTCAGTCCAGCCCTGCGGCGCCGGGCTAGCCGGGGCAGCACCAGGCGACTACGCGCGGGAAGCCGCCGGCGTTGCCCAGCTCGCGGCTGACGCCGTGGAGTGCGGTGATGCGACGGCCCGGCCCGAGCAGCAGCCACTGGCCGGCGCCGCGCCAGCTGAGGAGCAGCCGGCGGCCGTTCGCGGACCACGCGAGGCCGTCCACGTCGCCCTGGAAGAGCTGGCGCGGCGCTGATCCCGCGCCGGTGAGCCGCAGCCCCAGCACCCGCGAGCCCACGAGCACCGCCGCACGCCTGCCGGAGGGATTCAGGGCGAGCGCGCGACCCGAGCCGGGCAGGCCGATCGAGCGGACGACATGGCCGCGCGTGTCCAGAACCGTCACGGCGTGTGGCCAGAGCGCCACGAGACCCCGGCCGTCGCGCGACCAAGCCAGGGAGAGGGGCGTCTCGGCGCCGGCAGACGGCGGCGAGCTGGAGATGGTGCGGCCGCTCAGGGTGTCGACCGTCTCGATCACGCCGCTCTCGGTCGCGTAGGTCAGCACGCGATCGCTGTGCGGACGCCACGCCGGCGTCACCGCCGCGGCACGCGTGCGCACGCGCCGATCGGTCGCGCGGGCGCCGTCGCCCGCGACAACCCGCAGCGTCGAGCCCTCCAGATAGGCCACCGCGAAGCCCGCTCCGGTGCTCCAGGCCGGGCGGTGCAGCGGGCGCGGGCGCACGAGCGTCCACTTGACGGTCCCGAGCGGATCCACGGCGGTCAGGCGATTCCCGTCGACGCCGATCGCGTGGAGACCGTGCGGCGACCAGCCGGCCTCCGAGAACGAGCCCAGCCGCTGCGTATCGCCGTCCGGACCGATCGCATAGGCGCCGGTGCGCGACATCGCGAGCACCGAGCCGCCCTTCGGCAGCGCCTCGAAGGCGGGCGTGGATCGCTTCGATTCGTTCTTGAATCGATCGCCGATCCAGGCGCCGGCGGGGGTGAGGGCGACGGCGAGCCCGACGGCGATGAGCGCGGCAACGAGTGCGATCCGCAGCGCGGCTCGGCGCGCGTGCGCGGGGGCGCCGCCCGAGCGCCGGCCGGCGGTCTGCTCGGCCAGCGCCGCCTCCACGACGGGCCAACTCCGAGCGGCCGCCTCGGCCTCGCCCGGCAGGGGCTGGTTGCGGAGGCGGTCGCGAACCGGGCTCATGGCTCGATCACCTCGCCGAGGCGGTCCAGGGCACGGCGGAGGCGCGAGTTCACTGTGCCGCGCGGCATGTCGAGCGCCTTGGCGATCTCGCCGGGCGTGTAGTCGAACAGGTAGCGGAGCACGACGACCGCGCGGTGCTCGGCGCTCAGCCCGGCGAGCGCCGAGACGACGTCATCCGAGAGCGGCAAGCTCGGGGGGTCCGGCGGCGCCTCGGCGGAGTCGGCCGCCGCCGCGTCCACCTCGCGCCGCAGCGAGCGCGCGCGGGTCACGTCGATCGCGCGGTTCACGACGATGCGGTGCATCCACGGCCCGAACGGGCGGCGACGGTCGAAGCGGTCGATGGCCCGCACCGCCGCGAGGAAGGCCTCCTGCGCGATGTCCTCCGCGGCCGCCGCTTCGTGCACGACCAGGTAGGCGGCGCGGTACGCCCGCGGCCACTCGCGCCGGAACAGCTCCTCGAGGGCGGCGGTCGAGCCGCGCTGCACCTCGCGGACCAGCCGCCGCTCCCCCCGCCGCGAGCCCGGCTCCGAGCGCGCAAGGAGCGCCGGCCCGGATGCCGCGGGGACGAACGCCGCTGGCGCGTCGCCGGTCATCGCTACCGCAGAGCTTCTCACGCACTCCACCGAAGGTCATACGGCCGAACGCCCATGAGCGGTCCCCACTCAAGGGGTCAGACCCCCTAAGTCCCACCGACTCAAGGGGTCTGACCCCCTAAGTCCCACCGACTCAAGGGGTCTGACCCCTTATGTTGCGGGCGTGCCCTGGGAGGAGTCGCACTCGCCCACCTTCTCCGCTCGCCATGACTCCTCGCAGCGTGCGGAGGCTGCCGCCGTGCTCGAGTCGCTCGAGGCGTTCCGCGAGGAGGTCGACGGGCTCTTCGAGCGCGCTCCGAGCGACATCGCGGTCGTGCTCCACCCGCGCGCGGCCGCGCTCACGCTCGCGCATCCGTGGCTGCCGCTCGCGCGCATGGTCGCCGCGCCCGCCAGCCGCCGTTACTTCGCCGGCTGGTTCACCGTGGCGGACATCCACGTGCTCTCGCCGCCGGCGCTCGAACGGCGGGCGTCGAAGGTGCCCGGGTCGCGCGAGGCCCTGCTGCTGTCGCCGCTCCACGAGTACTCCCACCTCGTGATCGGAGCGAACAACTCGGACCTGCCGCCGCCGTTCTCGCCCGCGGCGTTCCGGCGCTACGTGCGCTGGGCCTGGCTGTGCGAGGGCGGCGCCGTGTGGCTGTCCGGGCAGACGCCGTATCTGCGGGCGGCGATCGTGCGCCGGCTGCGCGAGGGTGGCCGGCCCGAGTTCCCGCCCTCGGCGAGCGACGCCATGCTCCTCGGCGGCACGATCTTCAGCCTGCTGGAGCGCGAGGCCGGTGCGGGCGCCGCCGCCGCGCTCGCCACCAGCCCACTCGACTACCGTGGAGCGCGCGCGGTCGTCGCCGAGGCCTTCGGGCGCCACCTCGCGGCCGTCGAGCGCGACTGGCGGGCCGAGCTCGACTCGCTATCTGCGTCCTGAGCGCTCCGGCGTGAAGCCGGCAGGCACGGACGACGCGCGCACCGCGGTCCCGCGGCTGCCGCGCTGCTTGCCGTACAGGAGCGCCTCGTCCGCCCGCGCGATCAGCATCGTCGGGGAGTCGTCCGAGGACCATTCGGCCACTCCTGCGGTGGCCACCGTGGCGTCGCCCACCGTGCCCAGCTCGCCCAGCGCGCGGCCGATCGCGTCGAGGGCCCGCGAGGCGACGTCCGCGGCGGCGTCCTCGCGCGCGTCGATGGCGATGATCGCGAACTCGTCGCCGCCGTAGCGGGCCACCACGTCGTACGCCCGGACGCTCTCGCGAAGCGCCGCGCCCACGCGTCGCAGCACCTCGTCGCCCGCGAGGTGGCCGTGCACCTCGTTCACCTGCTTGAAGTCGTCGAGGTCCAGGATCGCGAGTGACAGGTCGCGCCCCGTGCGCCGGCAGCGCTCGAGCTCGCGGCGCAGGGTGTCGTGCATGGCGGCGTGGTTGAGGCAGCCGGTGAGCCCGTCGGTGCGGGCGGCGAGCGCCAGCTGGGCGTGAGCGGTCGCGTTCCGGCACGCCGCGGCTGCCAGGTCGGCGAGCTCCATCAGCAGGTCGAGCTCCGGCCTGCCGGGCGCGCTCTTCTCGCCGAGCTCGACGGCCAGCACGCCCCGCACCTCGCCGTCCCACCTCAGCGGAGCGGCGAGCGAGCCCCCGCTCAGCATGGGCTCGCCGCGCTTGGCCGCCTCGCCGACGATCCCGGCGCCGGGCTCGACGCGAGACCCGAGCGCGTCGCCTGAGCGGCCGTAGGTGGCCTCGAGGCGAAGGCCTTCGGTTGCGGAGCCGAGGAAGACGTCGGCGTACGCTGCCTCGGTGACGCGGGTGGCCTCCTCACACACGCGCACGAGCAGCCTGCTGGGGTCGAGCGTCTGGTGCAGGCTGAGCGCAGCGTCGAGGAGCCGCGACACCGGGTCCCGCACGGCTAGAGCCCGAGCGTCTTGGCGATGATGTTCTTCTGGATCTCGGAGGTGCCCCCGTAGACGGTGGTGACGACCGCCGAGCGCAGATAGCGCTCCATCGGGTACTCGGTCGCGTAGCCGTAGCCGCCCATGATCTGGACGCCCTCGAGCGCGACCCGCTTCGCGAGCTCGGTGGCCGCCAGCTTCGCCATCGACGCCTCCTGCGGGAGCATCCGCGTGGGATCCTCGTCGGTGAGCGACGCGACCCACCGCACCAGGAGCCGCACCTGCGCGATCTCGGTCGCAAGCTCCGCGAACTTGTGCGAGATCGCCTGGAACGAGCCGATCGGACGGCCGAACTGGCGCCGCTCCTTCGCGTAGGCGAGCGCGTCGTCGAAGGCGCGCTGGGCGAGGCCCAGGGAGGTGGCCGCGAGGATCGTCCGCTCGTAGTTCAGCCCGGCCATCAGCTGGGTCCAGCCGCCGCCCTCGGTGCCGAGCAGCGCGTCCTCCGGCACGCGCACGCCGTCCAGGTGGATCTCGTTCGTCTCCTCGCCGCCGAGCGTCGAGATCGGCGTGATCGTCATGCCCGGGGCTTCACGCGGCACGAGGATCATCGACATGTCGTCGTGGCGCTCGCCCTCGCCGGTCCGGCACACGATCAGGATGTGGCTCGCCTTGTGCGCGTACGAGCACCACATCTTCGCGCCGTTGAGGACCCACTCGCCGTTCTCCAGCCGGGCGCGCGTCTTCAGCGCGGCCACGTCCGAGCCGGCGTCCGGCTCCGACATCGCGATCGCGAGCGTGCCGCCCTTCACCACGTGGGCGAACTGCTCGCGCTTCTGCTCCTCAGTGCCGAATCGGTTGAGCGCGCCGACGACTATCAGCGTCACGCCGTAGCCGGCGACCGGGATCTGCCCGCGCGTGAACTCCTCCAGGAACAGCGTCGCGTCCAGGAACGACCCGCCGGAGCCGCCGTATTCCTCGGGGATCTGAAGCCCGTACCAGCCGAGCTCGCCCATGCGCGCTGCCACCTCGTGCGAGTGGCCGTCCTCGTCCGAGCGGTCGAACCGCTCGCGCGCGGCGAAGTCGCGGATCGCCTCGACGAAGGCGCGCTGCTCGTCTGTCAGCCCGCGGTCCGCGGCCTGCGGCGCCGTGACGCTCAAGCCTCGACGGCCTCCCTGGGCTTGAAGCGGTTGAGCTCGCGCAGCGCGATCACCATCTTGTGCACCTCGTCGGGCCCGTCCGCTATCCGCAGCCAGCGGCCCTGCCGCCAGGCCGCGGCGAGCGGCGTGTCGTCAGACATCCCGAGCGCCCCATGCACCTGCATCGCGCGGTCGAGCACGTTCTGGTGCATCTGCGCCGCGATCACCTTGATCATCGAGATGTCCTGGCGAGCCGCTCGCTTGCCCTCGGTGTCCATCCGCCAGGCGGCGTGCAGCACCATGAGCCGCGCCTGGTCGATCTCCATGCGGGAGGTCGCGATGAAGTCCTGCACGAACTGCTTCTCCGCCAGCGGCCCGCCGAACGCCTGGCGATCGTGCGCGCGCCGGCACATCAACTCGAAGGCGCGCTCGGCCGAGCCGATCGCGCGCATGCAGTGGTGGATGCGGCCCGGGCCGAGCCGGTCCTGCGCGATGGCGAAGCCGGCGCCGCGCTCGCCGAGCAGGTTGTCCGCCGGCACTCGGCAGTCCTCGTAGCGGACCTCCCAGTGGCCCGGCCCCTCGTCGTGGCCCATGACAGGCACCGGCCGCACGCCCTCGAAGCCGGGCGCGTCCACGGGCACGAGGATCATGCTCGCGCGCCTGTGGGGCGGCGCGTCGGGATCGGTCACGACCATCGCGATGGCGAGCCCCGCGCCGTTGTACCCCGACGTGAACCACTTATGCCCTGTGATGACCCACTCGCCGCCGTCGAGCTCGGCGCGCGAGACGAGGCCGGTCGGATCGGAGCCGGCGCTCTCCGGCTCCGTCATGGAGAAGCACGAGCGGATCTCGCCGTCGAGGAGCGGCTGGAGCCAGCGCTCCCGCTGGGCGTCCGTGCCGTGCTCGGCGAGGATCTCCATGTTGCCGGTGTCGGGCGCCGCGCAGTTGAAGACCATCGGCGCGACGCCGTTCCGGCCCATCAGCTCGCAGAGCATCCCGTACTCCCAGTTGGTCAACCCGGGGCCGTAGCGCTCGTCCGGCAGGAAGAGGTTCCAGAGCCCCTCGGCCCTGGCGCGCTCGCGCAGCTCCACCAGGATCTCGGGGTAGGGAACGCCCGGCCGCACCTCGGAGTCCAGCGCCTGCATCGCCTCGCGCTCCACCGGATCGACGTGCTCCTCCATGAACTCCCGGACGCGCTCCAGGAGGGCCGCGACTCGCTCCGATGGTGCGAAATCCATGGCCGGGGAGCCTAGCTCTCAGGGGCCGCCCGAGGCGAGCCAGGCGACCAGCGCGGTCGCGAGACCGCCGAGGACGATCACCGCCGCCAGCACCAGCGGGCGCGGTCCGCTGCTCTCGCCGGTGGTCGGCGCCAGGTCCGCCTGGAGCAGCACCTCGCGCGCAGTCTCGGCTCCGGACTCCGGCACCAGCACATCGCGCGGCCCGGCGGCGAGGAAGTCCGGCACGTCGAACCCGGCCGTGCGTCTCAGCACGCTCGGCACGCCCCACTCGAGCAGCAGGCCCTGGATCAGCTCCGCCTCCGCCTGGTTTCGCCCGCCGGCCACGCGCACGAGCTCTCCCTCCGTGAGCGTGGGGTCGATCTTCCGGGCGCGGCCGTGGGCGTCGTTCAGCGGGGCCTCGAGCGACTCGCCGCCCGGGTGCACGAGCGGCATCCCGCAGGCGGGACAGAAGCTCGCGCCCGATTCGTCGACCCGGCCGCAGCCGGGGCAGGCGAGCGGCTCAGCCCTCGAGGACGTCGAGCTCCTCCTCCTCGACGCGGCCGTCCTGGATCCGCCAGACCCTCACGACGGGCTCGTTCTCGAGCGAGACGATCAGGTAGCGCCAGTGCGGATATGTCGCGAGGTTGATGTCTGTCTGCGACGGCTCGGCGGGGCTCTTCGGATGCGAGTGGTAGATGCCCACCTCGTAGCCGTCGTCGTCGAGCTCGTTCGCCGCGAAGAGGCTCTTGTGGTCGAGCTCGTAACCGTAGGGCGACTTGCGCGGGTTCTCGGCCCGCCTCACCCCCTCGACTGTCCCGTCCGTGGCCCACAGATAGCCGCAGCATTCGTTCGGCGCGTCGTCGCGCGCGTGCGCCACCAGCTCATCCCAGTCGGCCCGCGAGATCCTCACGGGGCGAAGGCTAGTCTGCCGCCGCATGGCGCCCTTCCTGACCCGACGCGAGGCGCTCGGCGGCGCTGCGGCGGCCGTGCTGCTCGCCTCGTGCGGCGGGGGCGATCCGCCTCCGTCGACCGGCCCGCGGCCGGGCTCCGGCGCGGCGCTGCTCGGCTCGCTGCTGGCGCTCGAGCGTGCGGCGATCGCCGCGTTCGGGGACTGCGGGGAGCACCTGAGCGGGCGCGCCCTCGACAACATCCGAGCGATCAGGGCCCAGGAGCGCGAGCATGCCAGCCGCCTCGAGCAGCTGATCAGAGACCTCGGGGGCGAGCCCGCCCCGGGTCGGAGCGCCGCCGAGTACGCGCGGAGCTTTCCCCGGCTCACCAGCTCGGCCGACGCGCTCCGCTTCGCAGAGGACCTGAAGGAGCGCGAGCTGCGCGCCTACCTCGAGGCGGTCACCGACTTCCCCGACGTCGATCTGCGGGCCGCGGCGGCGCGCGGCTGCGCCGACGAGGCGAACCACCTGGCCGCGATCCGTGTGCTGCGCGGGCTACCGGCCGCCCAGGGGCCGTTTGTGACGGGAGCGCTCTGATGGCCGCCTCCGATGCCGAGCTGCTCGAGGACCTGCTCGCGCGCGAGAACCGGCTGCTGTCGGCATACGAGGCGGCGCTACGCCGGGACTCCATCGAGGCACCGCTCGGGGAGATGCTGCGTGACCACGAGCGCGAGCACGTCCGCGGGCTCGAGCAGGTGCTCGCGGGAGGCGCCCGCAATCCGCGCGCGAGTGTGCCGCCGCCTGAGCTGACGGCAGCGCTCCGCAGCCGCGAGTCGTTCGCGCGCTTCGCGATCGAGCTCGAGCAGCGGACCGCCGCCGCCTACGTCGAGGCGGCACCGCGGGTTCGCGCCGGGCTCCGCCGGCCGCTCGGCTCGATCATGGCCTGCGGAGAGGCGCACGTTGTGCAGCTGCGCAATTCGCTCGCCGAGCGGTCGCTCGTCAACTAACCTGAGTGAAGGATGGGCTTCATCTCGGCACCAGGTCCGCTCGAGCTCATGGTGATCCTCGTGGTCGCCCTCATCGTGCTTGGCCCCCAGAAGCTGCCGGAGACGGCCCGCTCGGTCGGCAAGGGGATGCGCGAGCTGAAGGCCTCGCTGAGTGGCGAGGACGACGACCGCGACAGCTACGACGAGCCGAGCAAGGCCGGATAGGGGCGAGCGCGGATACGCGGTGGTCTCCGCCCGCGGGGTGGTCACCGGCGCGGCGCGGTTCACGGTTGGCGGCGATAACGTGAATGCCAGACCCGGGGCCGCGCCAAACGCACGGCGCAACCCCCTGACTGCCGGTCGTCTGACGCGCTACCAGAACGAGCCGCGCTCGAGGACGCCTTCCTCCTCGAGTTGCTCGATCGTCTTGTTGTAGACGCCCGAGCTGAGGTACTTCCAGCCGTCGTCCGGCGCGACGAAGACGACGTTACCCTCGTCGAGCTGGCTCGCCACGCGCACGCAGATCGAGGCGATCGCGCCCGTCGAGACGCCCACGAAGAGGCCTTCTTCCTCCATCAGCTTCTTGGTCCAGACCACCGCATCGCGGTTCGAGACGAAGATCTTCCGGTCGAGCAGTGAGAGGTCGATGATGGGCGGGATGTAGCCATCCTCGAGCGAGCGGAGGCCCTGCACAAGCTCGCCCTGGAGCGGCTCCGCGGCCACGATCAGGGTCTCCGGGTCCTCCTCCTTAAAGCGCCGGGCGTTCCCCATCAGCGTCCCGCCCGTGCCGAGGCCTGCCACGAAGGCCGTGACCGTCTCGAGCTCCTCGAGGATCTCCACAGCGGTCCCGTGGTAATGGGCATCCGGGTTCGCCTGGTTGCCGTACTGATACGGCAAGTAGTAGCTCGAATCGGCCTCTGCCATCTCGAGCGCCATCGCCACAGCGCCGTTCGAGCCCTGCTCACCCGGCGAGTAGACGATCTCCGCGCCGTACATCTGGAGCAGCTGCGTGCGCTCAGCGGTCACGTTGTCCGGCATGACGACCTTTAGCGGGTAGCCCTTGCGCCGGCAGATCATCGCCAGCGAGATGCCGGTGTTGCCTGACGTCGGCTCGAGGATCGTCTGCCCCGGCCGGATCAGGCCGTCCTCCTCTGCCCGCTCGATCATCGAGCGCGCCACGCGGTCCTTGACCGATCCCGTCGGGTTGTAGCTCTCGAGCTTGACGTAGATGCGGACGCCCGGGGTGGGGCTCAGCCGGCGAAGCTCGACCAGCGGCGTGTTCCCGATCGCCTGGACGATGTCGCCGTACTTGCCCCCGCAAGGCCTGTTGTCGAGGCGCGGCTCCAGCACTTCAGAAAGTGTAGTACCCGGTCACCCGGGCCGGAACTGCCGTCACGCCCGTATGGGAGCGGCTTGTGAGTTCGCCATCTCGACGTGCGCCCGGCTGTCGCGGCTGCGGATCAGAACCAGCGTGGCCACGAAGCCCAGAGCTGCGATCACCGCGCCGCCCAGGAAGGCGGTCTGGAATCCCTCGGTCAGGGCGGTCGCGTTCGACGCGCCTGTCGCCAGCACGTCATCGGTTCTCGACGTGGCGATCGTCGAGAGCACGGCCAGGCCGAGCGCGCCTCCGATCTGCTGCGACGTGTTGATCAGCCCACTCGCCAGACCCTGCTCCTGTTCCTCCACCCCGGACACGGCCGCGATCGTGGAGGTGACGAACCCGAATCCGAGGCCGATCGCAGCAAGGAGAGACGGGCCGAGGATGTCGCTGATGAATCCGCCGCCGACCGATACGCCGCCGAACCACATGAGTCCGAGCGCAATCAACAGCATGCCGGCCGCAAGGATCGTCTTGAACCCGAACCGCGTGACGAGCTGACCGCCCAGGCCGGCCGCGATGATGATCGTCACTGCGAGCGGCAGGTAGGAGAGGCCGGCGTGGATGGGGCTGTACCCCAGCACCTGCTGCATATACAGGGAGATGAAGAAGAACATCGAGAACAGGGAGGCGCCTAGCAGGATCCCGACGACGTTGGCGCCGGTGAGCGTTCTCAGACGGAAGATCCGGAAGGGGACGAGCGGTGCCTTCGAGCGCAGCTCGATCGCGACAAACGCTGCGATCAGGGCGAGCGAGAGCGCGAGCAGGCTGATGATCTTGGTGGAGCCCCAGCCCGCGCTGTTGGCGTCGAGCAGCGCATACGCCAGAAGCGACAGACCCGCGGTGATGCTGATGGCGCCGGCCGCGTCGTAGTGGCGTGTCGCCGACTCCGAGCGGCTCTCCGGAATCAGGCCGGGCGTCAGGGCGAGGGCGATCAGCGACACCGGGACGTTCACCCACAGCACCCATTCCCATCCCAGTCCCTCGGTGAGAATCCCGCCGAGGAGCACGCCTACGGCGCCCGCCGAGCCCGCCACGGCGCCCCACGCACCGAGGGCCTTGTTTCGCTCCACGCCGTCGCGGAAGAGGGTCGTGACGATCGACAGCGCCGAGGGCGAGATGATCGCGGCACCCAAGCCCTGTGCCGCGCGGGCGGCGATCAGCTGACCCTGGTTGGCGGCGAATCCCGCGAGGAGCGACGCGACGGCCACGACAAGCAATCCGGCCATGAAGACACGCCGTCGGCCGAGCAGGTCCGCGGCTCGACCGCCGAGCAGCAGGAAGCCGCCGAACGCGATCACGTAGGCGTTGACGACCCACGGAAGGTTCGCCTCGGAGAAGTCGAGCCCGCTGCCGATGCTCGGCAGGGCGACGTTGACGATCGACGCGTCGAGAACGACGACGAACTGCGCCGCGCAGAGCAGGATCAATGCGGTCCACCGGCGGTCCAGATGCTCGTCTGTCGTCGTCATGTGCGTGACTCCTCCTAGGGGCGCGAGGGAGAGCCTGCGTCGGTCGGGTAGTCGTTCGGGTATCATCTTAACGGAACCTGAGTTCCGGTTCCGGTACGACCCCGAGTCTGATGAGAACGGTCACCCCGACCTCCCCCACCGCCGACGCGTCGCGCGCCGACGTCGAGAAGGTTCTGCGCGCCGACGCGCGCCGCAACCACCAGGCCGTGATCGCAGCCGCGAAGAAGCTGTTCGCAGACCAGGGCCTGGACGCCCAGATGCCCGACGTGGCCAAGGCCGCGAAGGTCGGAGTGGGAACCGTGTACCGGCACTTCCCGACCAAGGACGACCTGATCGCCGCCCTGGTCGCCGAGCGCTTCCAGCGCCTCGCCGACAGGGCACGCGAGTGCCTCGAAACGCCTGACGCCTGGGAAGGGATAGCCGACTTCATCCGCTTCTCGGCGCAGCTCCAAGCCGACGACCGCGGGCTCTGCGAGGTGATGGGATCCCGTCCCGAGCTCATGGACACGGCGGCGCGCGCGGCTGGACTGGCCGAGCTCTGCGAGCGGCTCGTCAAGCGTGCTCAGCGGTCGGGCGACCTGCGGCCCGACCTCGCCTGGGAGGACATCCCCATGATCGCCTGCGGCCTCGGACGGATCACACAGGCCACCGCAGGGCCCGCGACGGGCCGCTGGCCGCGACTCGTCGAGATCATCCTCGACGGCCTGCGGGCGCCCGGCAGCGCGAAGCTGCCGCCACCGCTCTAGCGCCCGCTCCTGTCACGCGACCATGAACGTGTCGTCGTGCGAGTACGGCGGCGCGCAGCAGCACAGGAGCTTGAGTGGCTCGGCACCCGTGTTGCGGAGCTTGTGCGCCGTGCCGGGCGGGATCACCACGGTGTCGCCCGCGGCCACCTCGCTCTCCTCGTCGCCGAGCTTCATGACGCCGGCCCCTCTCGTGAAGAAGTAGATCTCCTCGGTGGCGCCGTGGTAGTGCTCCTCGGTCTCGGCGCCGGGCGGCACGGTCGCCTCGGCCAGGCTCTGGTTCACCGAGTTGCCCGTCGGCGTGCCGGCCAGCTCGCGGATCTCGGAGCCGTCCTTCGTGATGAACGGCTCGGCGCGCTCCAGGTTCTCGATTCGCATCGCTCAGAGGGTACGGCGGTAGCGAACCTCCGTGAGGTCCGCCCAGACCTCCTCGGTCTTCGCGGCGCCGTCGCGCTCGAAGCCCTGGCTCTCGTAGAAGTGGTTCGCTCGCTCGTTGTCGGCGAAGGACCAGACGGTCGCCTCGCTGTAGCCGCGCTCCCGCAGGTCGTCGAGCGCGGCCGCCATCAGCGCGCGGCCCACTCCGCGGCGCCATCGGCCGGCGGCCACGAACAGCGTCCGCACCTCGCCGGCGTGGGAGGCGGCGTCGGCGTCGCGGCTCTCGCCGCAGGCGGTGAAGCCCAGCAGCTCGCCCGTCTCCTCGGCGAGCAGCATCGTTACGGCGGGGTCGGCGAGCAGCGCGTGCCAGCGCTGCGGGTCGAGCGGCGGGAACTCGTGACCGGCGGGCAGCAGCGGCCCGAACGCCGAGCGCGCGGACTCGTCCCAGACGCGCGACCACGCGGGCTCGTCGCCAGCCGCGGCGCGCCGGACGATCAGCGGCGGCCGCCGGCCATCGCCGGCAGGATCACGACCGTGTCGCCGTCCGACACGCTCGTGTCGAGACCCTCCAGCACGCGCACGTCCTCGTCGTTCAGGTAGACGTTGACGTAGCGGTTCAGCTCGCCGTCCTCGGAGAAGAGTTGCGACTCGGTGGCTGGGTGCTGCGAGGCGAGCGCGCGCAGGACCTCGCCGACGTCGCTGCCGGCCGCCTGCACCTCTTTCTCGCCGCCGACGCTGCCCCGGAGGACCGGGGGGATCTTGATGGTCGCCATCTCGGCCGGGCAGCCTAGCCCGCGCCCGCGCAGAACGCTTCGTAGTCCGGGAAGACGCCCATCTCCTCGTCGGAGATCTCGCCCGGGTCGCGCGAGCAGATCGGGCAGTCGGGGTCGCGGCGGACCTTGAGCTCGGTGAAGGTGGTGCCGAGCGCGTCGTAGAGCAGCAGGCGGCCGGCCATCGTGTCGCCGGCCCCGGTGACCAGCTTGATGACCTCCACCGACTGGAGCAGTCCCATCACGCCCGGGAGGACGCCGAGCACGCCGGCCGCTCCGCACGACGGCGCCAGCTCGGCCGGCGGCGGCGTCGGATAGAGGCAGCGGTAGCACGGCCCCTCATAGGGGTGGAAGACCGACAGCTGGCCCTCGAACCCGAGGATCGAGGCGGACACGACGGGGATCTGGAGCCGCACGCTCGCGTCGTTCAGCAGGTAGCGCGTGGGGAAGTTGTCGAGGCCGTCGACGATCACGTCGTAGCCGCCTGCGATCTCCATGATGTTGTCGGCGCCGAGCCGCACGGGGTACTTCTCGACCTTCACGTCCGGGTTGATCTCGTGGACCGAGATCTCGGCCGAATCGACCTTGGGCACGCCCACGCGGTCGTTCGAGTGCGCCACCTGGCGCTGGAGGTTGGAGAGGTCGACTACGTCGTTGTCGACGATCCCGAGCGTGCCGATGCCCGCCGCGGCCAGGTAGAGCGCCGCCGGCGAACCGAGGCCGCCCGCGCCGAGTAGGAGCACTTTGGCGTCGAGGAGCTTCAGCTGGCCCTCGAGCCCGATCTCCGGAATCAGGAGGTGACGGGAGTAGCGCTCGCGCTGCTCCGGCGTGAGCGCCCGCGGGACCTCGACGTCGTAGCCGCGGTCCTTCCAGAGCGTGATGCCGCCGCGCATCGAGGCGACGTCCTCGTAGCCCAGCAGCTCCGTGAGCGTGTGGGCGGCGAGCGCCGAGCGCTGGCCGGAGGCGCAGTAGAGGATCACGCGCTTCGAGCGGTCGTTGCCGACCGCGCCCTCGATGCGCGACTCGAGGTAGCCGCGCGGCACGTGCACGGCACCCGGGAGGTGCGCCTCCTCGAACTCGTGCTGCTCGCGCACGTCGACGACGACGGCTCCGTTGCCGTTCTGCTGCAGATCGTGGACCTCCTTCGGGTCCACCTCCTCGATCTGCTCCTTGATCTTGCGGATCAGCTCCGCGCCAGACGCCATTCCTCGATTTACCTCAAAACCCGGTCGGGATTCAATACTTCAGAAAGTGTAGCGCCGCGGCCAGGCCTTCGACGGGTCGGCTCGAGAGAAGGGTACCGCCGCCCCAACTACGACCGGGGCGCCCTTTCGGACGCCCCGGCGGAAGACCCAGACCTAGATTGTGCGGAAGCCCTTGGCAGTTCCACCTGCTTGAAGCCTCACCAGGAGTTTCGTCTTTCGCGGTGCCTGCCGATATGGGGTGGAGACCCCATTTCTGGGGCGAAGCCCGCTTCCGATCCATGAAGGGACGCTCGATGACGCGACGCGACGACTCACTGATCGGTCAGGTCGCGGCCGCCAACGTGGTCCTGGTCGCCATCACACTGTTCGCGGCGAGCCTGGCCGCCGGACTCGACCTGACCGTCTCCGACCAGCGCTGGTCGTTCCTGATCCTCGCGCTCGCGATCGTCCTGACGCTGTGCGTGAACATGTGGATGCTCCAGCGCCGCTTCGCCCCGCTCGAGCGCCTGATCAAGCGGATCGAGGGGATCGACCCCGCCGAGCCCTCGAGCCACCACCTCCCGGACCGGGACCCCGTCGAGGAGATCGACAGGCTCTCGCGCTCCTTCAACCTGCTGCTCGAGCGGATCGAGGAGGAGCGGCGCCGGTCGGGCACGCTCGCGATGCGCGCCCAGGAGGAGGAGCGCCGGCGCCTCGCGCGCGACCTCCACGACGAGGTGAACCAGGCGCTCACGGCGATCCTGCTCAGACTGGAGGCGCTGGCGCAGGACAGCCCGGCCGAGAACGTGGACCAGGTGAACGAGCTCAAGCGGCTCGTGAACAAGGCCATCGAGGAGCTGCTCAATCTGGCCCGCCAGCTCCGGCCGAGCGCGCTCGACGACCACGGCCTGATGCCGGCGGTGGAGGCGCAGCTGAAGCGCTTCTCCGCCCGCACCGGCATCGAGGTCGGCCTGAACGCCGACGGCTCCCCCGACTCGCTGCCGGAGGACGTCCAGACCGCCGTCTACCGCATCCTCCAGGAGGCGCTCGCGAACGTCGGCCGCCACGCTGGCGCCACGGCCGTTGCCGTGGACATCGAGGCCGACGAGGAGCGCCTCGAGCTGCGCATCCGGGACGACGGCGAGGGCTTCGACCCCTCGGCGGTCAGCCGAGGGTCGAACGGCGACGGCCCCGGCGCCGGACTCGGGCTCAGCGGCATGGTCGAGCGGGCACGGCTCGCGAACGGGGAGCTCGACGTGCGCTCCGCGCCGGGCGGCGGCACGACGGTGACGCTGCGAATCGCCCGGCTTCAGCGGGTGGCGTGATGATCCGGGTCCTGATCGCGGACGACCATGGGATCGTGCGCTCGGGGCTTCGCATGCTGATCGAGCGCCAGCCCGACATGGAGGTGGTCGCCGAGGCCGACGACGGCGTGAGGGCGCTCGAGTCAACGCAGGAGCACCGCCCGAACGTCGCCGTGCTCGACGTGTCGATGCCGCGCATGACGGGCCTCCAGGCGGCCCGCGAGATCCGCGCCCACGCGCCCGATACGCGCGTCGTAATGCTGTCGATGCACGACGACGAGCGCTACTTCCTCGAAGGGCTCGAGGCCGGCGCGGCGGGCTACGTCCTCAAGCGAGCCGCCGACAAGGACCTGATCGACGCGGTCCGCACAGTCGCGGGCGGCCGCACCTTCCTCTCGGACGACGCCCAGAAGGCGCTGATGGACGAGTGGCTCGAGGGCGGGTCGACCGAGGTGGACGACGGCCTTACCCCGCGTGAGCTCGAGGTGGTGAAGCTGATCGCCGAGGCCTACACGAACAAGCAGATCGCCGAGACGCTGAAGCTCTCCGAGAAGACCGTCGAGTCGCACCGCACCAACGTCTTCGGGAAGCTCGGGATGCGCGATCGCGTCGAGATCGTGCGCTACGCGATCCGGCGCGGGCTCGTCGAGCCGTAGGCCTTGGCCTCTGCTTCCGCCCGGTCGTGGTCCTGGCCGGAGCGGTAGAAGAAGAACGCGACGGCGAACAGGATGATCGCCACGTCCAGGCTGAGCATCAGCCCGCCCGCGATCTGCTGGTCGGTGAGCGGCTTGAGCCCGTGCTCCTGTGTGCGGCCCACGTACCAGTCGTACGCCGGCGAGCGCATCGCGATGAAAGCCATGCCCAGGAACATCCCGACCATCCGGGCACCGAAGATGTGGCCGGCCTTCCATAGCTCGCCGCTCAGCCGCCGCCGGGTGGGCTCGAGCGCCGGGATCCAGACCAGGATCGCGATGAAGAGGAACGACTGGTGCTGGAGCACGTGCACCAGCGGGTGGTGGAGCGCGGCCTCGAAGGCAGGCGCGAAGTGCCACCCGTACAACACGATCGCGTAGGTGGCGAGCGCGCCGAGCGGAGTCGTCAGCTTCCGCATCACCGCGCGCAGTGTGCGGCGGCGGGCGAGCGCCACCAGCGCCGGCTTGGGCAGGAAGAAGAAGATCACCGGCGCGCGCAATCCGACAAGGATGAGCGGGCCGCCCAGCTCGGCGAGCAGCAGGTGCTGAGCCATGTGGGCGGAGAGCAGGTCGACGGCCAGGTTGTCCAGCGGCGAGAAGAAGGCGATTGCCCACAGCGAGATGCCGCCGGCGAACGCGCACTGCTGGAAGGTCGTGACCTCAAGCCCGCGGCCGCGGGCAACCCGCACGGCGCGAACGTAGAGCGTCACCGCGATCGCCAGGTAGGCGAACACCCCCGGGTCGAAGGAGAACGACACACCGTGATTGTGGCGGTCGTAGATGCTTGCGACACATGGATGTGAGTATTCGATGCGGCGGATCGGCCCAGGACGTGAACGAGGTGGTCCGGATCAACGGCGCCGTGTTCGAGCCGGAGTACGGCCTCTCCCCCACCTTCGCCTCCGATATGGCCGTTCAGCTCGCCGAGCTCCGCCGCTCGGGCTGGCCGGGCACGGGCGAGGGCCTCTGGATCGCCGAGCTCGATGGACGGGCCGTCGGCGCGGTGACGCTGCGCGACCTCGGCGGCGGGCTCGCGCGGCTCGGCCACCTCGCGCTCGCACCCGAGGCGCGCGGCTCCGGCACGGGGCGGCGGCTGGTCGAGAAGGTGCTCGCCGCCGCGCGGACCGCCGGCTACGAGCGGGTCGAGCTGCTCACCTTCAGCGACCTGACCGCGGCCCGTGAGCTGTACCGCCGCGCCGGCTTCGAGCTGAAGAGCAAGGAGCACGTCGTGCGCTGGGGCCGCGAGCTCCACTGGGAGCGCTGGGAGCTCGCTCTCTAGCCTGCGCCGGGTGAATCCACGCATCGCCGTCGCGCTCCTGCTCGTGGGCGTCTGCGCGCTCGGGGCGATCGTGCTGGCCGCGACGCGCGGCGACGACTCGGAGCCGGTCGCCTCGAGCAACACCTTCGCCGGCGCGACGATGCCGCAGGGCCTGTTCGCGCCCGACTTCGCCCTGCGCGACGAGCGGGGCGAGCGCGTGTCGATGCGAGCGCTGCGCGGCCGGCCCGTGGTCGTCACGTTCCTGTACACGCACTGCCAGGACACCTGCCCGATCACCGCCCAGACGGTCCGCGGCGCGCTCGACGACCTGGGCCACGACGTGCCGGCCTTGGCGATCGCGGTGGACCCGCCGAATGACACGCCCCAGAGCGCCCGCAAGTTCCTCGCCGAGCAGCGGGTGAGCGGGCGGATCGACTTCGTGCTGGGCTCACGTGCGGAGCTGCGACCGATCTGGAAGGGCTTCGGGGTCAAACCCGAGCGGGTGACCGAGGAGCACACCGCCCACATAACGCTGGTGGACGCGCGCGGCATCCAGCGCGTCGGCTACCCCAGCTCGCAGGCGACTCCCGAGCGGCTGGCGCACGACCTGCGGCTCTTGGAGCGCGAGCAGGGCTGAGTCCCCGACTGGCTTCTCCGACTCGCCAGGTAGGATTTGACCCCATGATGTTCTCGACCAAGGCGGAGTACGGCGTGCGCGTGATGGCTCACCTTGCGCGGAGTGGCGGAGACAGGCCGATCTCGCTCGGCACGATTGCGGACGCCGAGGGACTTCCGCTCGCCTACCTCGAGCACCTCGTCCAGAGGCTGCGGAAGGCACGACTGGTGGAGTCGCGCCGCGGCGCGCACGGGGGCTACACGCTCGCCCGCGAGGCCGAGGACATCAGCATGGCCGAGGTGGTGCGCGCGCTCGAGGGCGAGATCGCGCCCATCGAGTGCATCACCGCGGATGCGGACGGCGTGCTCGTCTGCACGCGCGAGCATCGCGAGAATCACGAGCCGTGCCCGACGAAGTTCCTCTGGACCCGCGTCCAGGGGTCCATCGTCCGCACCCTCAACGAGATGACGCTGGACGACCTGGTCCAGCCCACAGGTCCGGCGAAGCCGGACCGGTTGAGAGAGGCCGGAGGCCGAACAACAAGATCAGAACGCGGGGCTGGAAGCCCCGCGGAGGTATCCCGAAAGAGAGCTGCAACCACCGCATGACTTTGGAAGTCCAGAACCTGCACGTGCGCACGGAGGAGCGGGAGATCCTCCACGGCGTCGACCTCGTCGTGAAGAAGGGCGAGACCCACGCCCTGATGGGGCCGAACGGCTCCGGCAAGTCCACGCTCGCGAACACGCTGATGGGCAACCCGAGCTACGAGGTCACCGATGGCCGCATCCTCCTGAACGGCGAGGACCTCACCGAGGCCGATCCAGACGAGCGCGCCCGCGCCGGCCTGTTCATGGCCTTCCAGTACCCGGCCACGATCCCCGGCGTGTCGGTCGCGAACTTCCTCCGCATGGCCGTGAACGCTAAGCGCGACGAGCCGATCAAGGTCAAGGAGTTCGGCTCGATGCTGGGCGAGAACATGGAGCTCCTGAGGATCAGCCGCGACTTCACGAGCCGCTACCTGAACGAGGGCTTCTCGGGCGGCGAGAAGAAGAGGGCCGAGATCCTCCAGCTCGCGATGCTCCAGCCCGAGTTCGCGGTGCTCGACGAGACCGACTCCGGGCTCGACATCGACGCGCTGCGGATCGTCGCGGAGGGCGTCAACGCCATGCGCGGCGACGAGCGCGGCTTTCTCATCATCACGCACTACACGCGCATCCTCGAGTACGTGAAGCCGGACTTCGTTCACATCCTGCTCGACGGCCGGATCGTGCGCGAGGGCGGCTCCGAGCTGGCCGACCAGCTCGAGGACGAGGGCTACGAGTTCGTGCGCGAGGGGGTCGGTGCCGGTGGCGCCTAGCTTCGTCGAGGACCGCCGGCGCGCGGCGCTCGAGGTCTACGAGTCGCAGGACGTGCCCACCTGGCGCCGCTCCGGGTTCTGGACGACGTCGCTGCGCGGCCTCGCGCTGGACGCGCTCGAGCCGAAGCGCTACGACACGCTCGACTCCGCCGTCGTGCGCGACCACCTCGGCGACGAGGACCACGCCGCGCTGATCGTGCAGCAGGGGGCGAACGTCGTGCACTGCGACGTGACGGACGACCGGATCATCGTGATCCCTCTCGAGGAGGCGGTGGAGAAGCACCCGGACCTCGTCGCGGAGCACTTCGGGAAGCGGCTGCCCTACGACGAGGGCAAGTTCCCGGCTGGGACCGCCGCGTTCTGGACCGGCGGCGTCTTCGTGCACGTGCCCGACGACGTGCGGATCGCGAACCCGATCCAGGCGGTATGGCTGATCGAGGAGCCGGGCACCGTCCAGTGGGCACACTCCCTGGTCGTCGTGGGCCGGCACGCCGAGTGCAAGATCCGCGAGTACTTCCTCGCACCCGACTTCGAGGGCGAGGCGCTGCACGCGGGCGCGTTCGAGATGTACGCGCATCCGGGCGCGCAGGTCCACCTGGCCCACTACCAGGATTGGGGCAGCGGCGACGTGCACGACCTGTCGGTCAGGCGGGTCGAGATCCAGCGTGACGCGCACGTGAAGTGGGTGCCGATCCACCTGGGCGGCCACCTTACGAAGCAGACGCTCGACATCGTCACCGCCGAGCCGGGCTCGGACATGCGCCACACCGGCATGTACTTCACCGAGCGCGACGAGCACCTCGACCTGTTCACCACCGACAAGCACGAGGCGCCGCACACGACCGGCGACACCGTCTGGAAGGGCGCGCTCACGGGCGAGTCGCGCGCGTCCTACGAAGGGCTGATCCACATCGTCCCGGGGGCGTCCGAGGTGGACACCTACCTCCAGACCCACTCGATGCTGCTGTCGCCGAAGGCGAAGGGCGACGCGATCCCGTCGCTGATCGTGGAGGTCGACAACGTGAAGGCGTCGCACGGCGGCACCGTGGGCGAGCTCGACCCCGAGCAGATCTTCTACATGATGACCCGCGGCATCTCGCGCGCCGAGGCAGTGCGGGTGCTCGTGGAGGGCTACTTCGAGGAGGTCGTGCAGCGGCTCGACGACCCGGGGCTCGAGGAGCTCGTGCGGCGCCGGATCTCCGAGAAGCTGGCGCGTGCCGAGGATCAGGTGCGCGAGTTCATCGGGGAGCGGGCGGAGGCGAGCTAGCGAAATGGCGCCCGTAGCCGGAAAAACGGATCCTCGCGCGCGCCACGCGCTCGCCGGTCGGCCGCTCCTGGACATTCGCGCGGACTTCCCCGTCCTCGGTCGCGAGATCAGCGGGAAGCGGGTGGCGTACCTGGACTCTGCGGCCACGTCGCAGCGTCCGCAGGCCGTGATCGAGGCGATGGACCGCTTCCAGAGCGAGTCCTACGCGCCCATCCACCGCGGCGTCTATGAGCTTGCCCGGGAGGCGACCGACGCGTTCGAGGCCGCCCGGCGGCGGATCGCGACATTCGTGAACTGGGACCCGGCGTGCTCGATCTTCACGCGCAACGCCACCGAGGCGATCAACCTCGTGGCGTACGCCTGGGGCCGCGAGCACGTGGGAGCGGGCGACGAGGTGCTCATCACGGAGATGGAGCACCACTCCAACATCGTGCCCTGGCAGATCCTCTGCGAGGAGACCGGGGCGACGCTCCGCTACCTCACGCTGACCGACTCGCACGAGCTCTCGCTCGACGAGCTCGACGCGGTGCTCGCCGAGGGCCGGGTCAAGCTGGTCGGCGTCGCGCACGTGTCGAACGTGCTGGGCACGATCAACCCGGTGGCGGAGATCGTGCGCCGGACACGCGCGGCGGGCGCCGTGACCGTGGTCGACGGCTCGCAGGCGGTCCCGCAGATGCCGGTCGACCTGACCGAGATCGACGCCGACTTCTACGCCTGGACCGGGCACAAGGCGCTCGGGCCCACGATCGGGCTGCTCCACGGCCGGCGCGAGCTGCTGTCCGCGATGCGGCCCTTCCTCGGCGGCGGCCACATGATCTCGCGCGTGGAGCGCGAGCGCTCGACCTGGAACGAGCTGCCGTACAAGTTCGAGGCCGGGACCTCCGCCGCGACCGAGGCGGTCGGGCTCGGGGCGGCGATCGACTACCTCGACGCGCTCGGAATGGAGCGCATTCGCGAACACGAGCGCGACCTGGTCGCGTACGCGCTCGAGCGGCTGCCCGAGGTCGAGGGCATCCACCTGTACGGCCCCACCGACCTGGATCGCCGGGGCGGCGTGGTCGCGTTCGCGATCGACGGCATCCACCCCCACGACATCGCGGAGCTGTGCGACCGCGAGGGCGTCTGCGTCCGGGCCGGCCACCACTGCGCGCAGCCGCTGATGCGCTGCCTCGGCGTGGGCGCGACAGCCCGGGCCTCCTTCCACGTCTACAACTCGCGCGACGAGCTCGACCGTCTGGTGGACGCGCTCGGCAGGGCCCGCGAGGTGTTCGAGCTGTAGCGATGGACGCTCTCTACAGGGACTTCATCCTCGACCACTACAAGAACCCGCGGAACTTCGGCGAGCTGCCGGAGCACGACCTCGACTTCCACGACCACAATCCGCTTTGCGGCGACGAGCTCGGCGTCCACATCCTGGTCGAGGACGGCAAGGTGAAGGACCTCCGCTTCCACGGCCAGGGCTGCGCGATCTCCCAGGCCGCCGCGTCGATCACGTCCGACGAGCTGATCGGGATGCGCGTCGACGAGATCGAGGATCTGGGCGCCGACTGGGTCCTCGAGCAGCTCGGCATCGACATCTCCCCCACGCGCCGCAAGTGCGCGCTGCTCTCCCTCAAGGTGATGCGCGGCGCGACGACGGGCGACGCGAGCTGGCCCGAGTAGCCGGCGATCTCGGGTCCTCTGCGCCGCGGTACTACCGGCGAGAGTCGTCGGCGTCACCGCGGAATCTCAGGGCATCGATCACGTAGTCGAGCAGTTCGTCCGGCCGGTTCGTGATGGCGAAGGTACGCTCGGGCGGGCGTCGGTTGAGGTCGAGTTCGAGTATGTAGAAGATCAGCGGGGCGGTCACGCCGTGCCGGTGCATCGCATCGCGCAGCGTGTAGCCGGCCTTCGGGCCGTCCGGCGCTTCGCCTGGGCGGTCCATGTCGGAAATCACGAGATCGACACGATCTCGCTCGAGGAAGAACTTCGCTTCCGTGGTTGAGCGCGCTGTGATGACGGAGATCCCGAGGGCATCCATCGCCTCGCGCTCCCATGCGTTGCTCAGAGGCTCGTCGTCCACCCACAGAACGCGCGCTCCCACAACGACGTCGGCGTTGCGCCTCGCGCGGTGCAGTAGTCGTTCCACCTTCTGTGGTGTCAGCCCGAGCACGGACTCTGGGAGTTGGAGCCGCTTCGACGCCTTCTCCACGGCGCGCTCGAATGCCGGTCCGAAGCTCAGCTCGACGTTCCCGGGAAGGCGGGCCGACTGGAGTCGGCCGAGCAGAGCTCGGATCGGTTCACGGAAGAGAAACAGCGCGAGAAGCGCGACGAGCACCCAGAGCACGCCCGGGATCACCTGGATGAGCTCCTCACCGACGTCGGCTATGGGCGATGCCCGCATCTCAGTCCGACTTCTCATTCTGCCCAGATCCGAGGACGACGGTTTTCCGCCACGTGGGGGTCGGGCACCCGCCTCAATCTGGCGGCAGTCCCCCCTGAGCGCGGCGGCGGGCGTGGCGCACCCTTGGCGAACTCCCAATCGCACAAAGGAGCGCCATGTACCCCGCCAACTCATATGTCATCCGCCAGGCCAGCGACGCGGACTCGCCGACGCTCCGCCACTTGGCCGAGCTCGACAGCCAGAAGCCGTTCGCCGGCCCTGCGCTGATCGCAGAGAACGGCGAAGTCGCGGTCGCCGCGATCTCGCTCTTCGACGAGCGCGTCATCGCCGACCCGTTCGAGCGCACGACGGTCGTGACGCAGCTGCTGCAGATGCGCCTGCGCGCGCTGCGGGCGCATTCATCGAGTCCGTCGCTGAGAGAGCGGCTGCGGGCCGCGTTCCGTCCCTTCGTCACCCACGCGTCCAAGGGGGGAGCGTGATGCCATTCCCAGCCGACCCGAACGCGCCCGGCGGCCCCCGACGCTCTGAGTACGTGCGCCGAAGCTACGCCACAGCCGGGCCGGGGCCGGCCGATCGATCCGACCTGGCCGAAGCCCTGGCAGACCCCGCGCTGTCGCGGACCGGCGTCCTCACGCTGCTCTTGATGCGCCGCATGGAGACGCGCATGATCGTCTCGATCTTCGGCGTATAGCGGACGGTGGCGGGCCTGGTCACGGCCCCCTGTGAATGTCGTCGACCCAGTGGATCTCCTCCGGGTTCTCCTCGACGGCTGGGATGTCGAGGTTCACGACCACCGGGTCCTGGCCGCTCCGTACGACGACGCACGACAGTGAGGAGTCCGGGCTTGCGTTGATCTCCTGGTGGGGCACGTACGGCGGCACGTAGATGAAGTCGCCGGGGCCGGCCTCCGCCGTGAACTCGAGCCGCTGGCCCCAGCGCATGCGCGCTTGGCCGCTCACCACGTAGATCACGCTCTCAAGGTCGCCGTGGTGGTGCGGCCCGGTCTTCGCATCCGGGTGGATGACGACCGTCCCGGCCCAGAGCTTCTCCGCGCCCGCACGCGCGGCGTCGATCGCCGCCTCGCGGTGCATGCCGGGCGTCTGCGGCGTGTTGGGGTCGAGCTCGTCGGCGCGGACGACGCGGACGCCGTCTGTCCGCCAGTCGGTCACGCGCCGAGTATCGCGCGATCTATGCGTCGGTGTGAACCGCCTCGCGGTCCGGGAGGTCGCGGTCGGGCACCTGCACGTTCCTCCTGAAGCGGGTGCTGCCCTGCAACGGGTCCTCGGCCGGCTGCTGCACGCGACGGCCCGCCTCGACGGCGAGCGCCGAGCCCGCCGCGCCGGCGGCGAGGGAAGCGAGCGCCCACGCGGCGCCCCTTCGCTCGATCGACAGCGCGCGGTCGACAGAGGGAGCACCTGGCCCGGACTCGACCAGCGCCGCGACCGCCGCGATCAGTGCGAGGTTGTATTCGTAGCCGCCCTGCATGTTCCACAGCCCCTTCGGACCGTGCACCTTGCGGATCGCGGTAATCATCGTGCTGGTGATGAGCGAGCCGGCGAGCGGCGTCAGCGCCCCGAGGGCGAGCATTGCGCCGGACGCGGTCTCGGCGGCCGCCGCGGCCAGCGCGTTGCGTCTGCCGGGCCGTAGCTCGAGCTTGTCCATCATCTGACTCGCGCCGTCGAGGCCCGGTCCGCCGAACCAGCCGAACAGCTTCTGGGTGCCGTGGCCCACGAAGAGCCCGCCGATCGTCACACGTGCGATTAGTCGTCCCACAGTCATGTCTCAGTGGTTCCAAATGCACGGCGACCGAAACTATGCAAAGGTTTCTTTGCATGAGTCCGCGATTCCGCAGTATCGACGACGCGCGGCTGCTCCGCGCGATGGCTCATCCCCTGCGCCTCCGGTTGATCGGGACGCTCATGAAGGACGGCCCCGCGACCGCATCGGAGCTCGCCCGGCGGCTCGGCGAGTCCAGCGGTGCGACGAGCTACCACCTGCGCATCCTCGCCAAGTACGGCTTTGTGGAGGACGACCCCGAGCGCAACCGCGGCCGCGAACGCTGGTGGCGGGCCGCCGACGAGGGCCTCGAGTGGTCGCTCGACACCGACGACGCCGGATTGATCGAGGCGGACCGTGCGCTCGGGCGCCAGCTCGTATCCGAGTACGGCCGCTGGCTTCAGCGGTGGCACGACGAGTTGCCCGAGTGGGACCGCACATGGCGCGCGGCGGCGAACAGCACGGACCAGTGGTTCGAGCTGACACCGGATGAGCTGCGCGAGCTGTCGGACGACGTGCTCGCCGTGCTGGAGCGCTGGGCCGACCGGAGGGTGCCGGCCGAGGGCACGGAGCGGGCGATCGTGCTCTTTCACGCGTTTCCCGAGCGGCGCGGAAGCACTTGACCGCGGACCGGCTCACGCGGCACTTCGTGCTCCTGCGGGCGCTCAGGTGGCTGCCGCTCGGGCTCGTGCTGCCGTTCCTCGTGATCACGCCCGAGTCGCGCGGCCTGTCGCTCGGCGCCATCGGGGTTGTGTTTGCCGTTCACAGCGCGGTCGCCATCGCGCTCGAGGTGCCGAGCGGGGCGCTCGCCGACATGATCGGCCGGCGGCGCGTGCTCCTCGCAGGCGCGGCGCTCACCGCGGCGAGCCTTCTGATCTTCGCCGCGGCCGGGGCGAATCGGATCGTTATAGCGTCCGCCGCCCTCCTGGCGGCCGGCCGTGCGCTGATCTCGGGCTCGCTCGAGGCCTGGTACGTGGGCTCGCTGAGGCTGCTCGACCCGGCGGCCCCGCTCAGCCGCGGCCTCTCGCGCGGCACCGCGGCCGAGGGAATCGCCATGGCCCTGGGCGCGCTGGTCGCCGGCGGCCTGGTGTCGATCGCGGGACCGGGCGACGGGCCCGACGGCGCGCTCTCCGGCTACGGCATCGCCGCGCTGGCCGGAGCGGCCGCGGCGCTCGGGTACCTCGTGGCCGTGATCGCGCTGGTCCACGAGCAGCCGCACCCCATGCACGTCTCGGGCGCCTGCGCATCGATCGGCCGCCGGGCGGGGGCCATATTCGCCACCGCCCGCGACGAGTTTCTCGGCTCGGCGGTGGTGCGGATCGTGGTTGTGACCGGCGTGGCGCTCGGGATGTCGTTCACGGCCGTCGAGCTGCTCTGGCAGCCGCGGCTCGCCGACCTGCTGACCGCCAAGGGCAGCCACGGCGTCGTCTTCGGCGCCCTGGCCGCCGGCTCGATGCTGGCCGTGGCGCTCGGGGCGTATGCCAGCGAGCGGCTCAACCGGCGTCTGGGCCTGCGGCTCGCCTATCTGCTCGCCCTTGCATTCGGCGCCGTCTGGATCGTTGTGCTCGGAGCCGCCCACTCCCCCGCCTCGTTCGCCCTCTTCTACCTGTTGGCGTACTTCGGCATGGGGCTCTCCGAGCCGATGCACTACGAGCTGTTGAACGACGCCGTCGGCCCGACCGCCCGCGCGACCCTGATCTCCGGCGAGGCTGCTGGCCAGCCAGGGTGGCGCCCTGGTGGCGAACCTGGGCGTCGGAGCGCTGGCCGCCGCCCACGGCGCAGGCATCGCGTGGGCGCTCGCCGGGGCGCTGCTGGCGGCGTGCACGCTGGCGGTCGCGCTGCCCCTGCTCAGCTCCGCGCGCAAGGTGCCCGCGTAGCGCTCGCCGCCGCCGCGCGCACGGCCCGCGCCTGGTCCGCGTCCATCCACATCTCCCAGCGGCCGGACGCCGACTCGCGATCGCCCAAGAACCGATACGGCCGGCGGCCGCCGAACTCCCTGTGCCGCAGGTGCGAGACGCCGCCCAGCACGGACGCGATCCGTCGCCGCGGCCATCCGATGGAGTCCTCGATCTGCGGGAACGTGCGAGGGTGCCCCGGCGCTCTGGCGAGCTCGCCCAGGAGCTCGCGCATGAGGTCGCTGCAGCGATCGTGGAAGTGCGCGATCTCGCCAGGCTGGGTCATGGCGTTGTGAGGAGCGTGCTGCGCGGTCGGCGAGTTCAGGGTCACAGCTCGCGCTCGTAGAAGTAGCCCGTCGGGCCGTCGGGCCGACCCTCCCGGTTGCTGAAGCCGAGGCTCTCGTAGAGCGCGCGGGCGGCGACGTCGTCCTCGCTCGTGCCGAGGTCCATGTGGGTCGCGCCCTCGGCGCGCGCCGCGTCAAGCGCCGCCTCCATGAGCGCTCGCCCGAGGCCCCGCCCGCGCCGCCCGGGCACCACGTACAGCTCGGCCAGGTAGCACTCGAGGGCGGCGTCCCAGATGGCCTCGCGGAACCGGAGTACCGCGAGGCCGTCGGGCCCTTCGCCGGCGATCAGGATCTGCGTGTCGCCGGCCGCGAGCAGCACGCGGACGCGCTCCGCCAGCGCGCGCGGGCCGGGCGTCGGCTCGTCGAACTCGGTGTTGAAGTCGTGGAGGAGCCGGCCGACCGCCTCGGCCTGCGACGCGTCCGCGCGGCGGACCATCGAGGGCCGTTCAGGCGACTCTGCCGGCACCGCTGGCGGGGTTGTCACGCGCCCACGCGACGATGCTGGCCGAGCCCGTGATCAGCTCGCCGTCGTCGGTCTCGAGGACCGGCACCATCTTCTGCCCGGTGAGCCGGCGGACCTTGTCGCGCTTCGGGTTCATGAAGTCGGGCAGGACGCCCCATCCGTAGACCCGCTCGACCTCGGGGTTCCAGCCGGCGTCCGTGAGCGCCGTGTAGGCGTTCGCACACGGATGGCCCCCGGGGCGAGGCGTCGGGAACGTGCCCCAGCACACGTAGAGCTTCACGGCACTGACCCTATTCCGACCCCGCCCGGCGCGTCGGCCTGACAAATACTGTTGGTATCTAGATACTGGCGGTATGCGCACCGCCCTCACGCGAGCCGACCGGCAGGCGCAGACGCGCGAGGAGCTCGTGGACGCCGCTGAGCGCCTGTTCACGACCAACGGCTTCCATGCGACGTCGGTCGATGCCGTTGCGGACGCCGCCGGCTACACGAAGGGGGCCGTCTACTCGAACTTCGACTCGAAGGAGGACCTCTTCTTCGCCGTCTACGAGCGCCGCGTCGACCGGCGGGTGGAGGAGACGCAGGCGACGCTCGCGAGCGGCGCGACGGCCTACGAAGGCATGGAGCGCCTGATCGCGGACCTCGAACTTCGCCGGGACGACGGCTGGCTGGCCGCCTTCTTCGAGTTCTGGGCTCACGTGCTTAGACATCCCGAGCTACGCGAGCGCTTCGTGAAGCAGCACCGCCGCGGCATCGAGCCCATCGTCACGGCGCACCGGCGTATCGCGGAAGAGCGCGGAGAGCCATTGCCCGACGACGCCGCGAAGCTGGCGACTGCCCGCTTCGCCATGCAGACGGGGCTCCAGCTTGAACGCCTGACGCAACCCGACCTGGTCGACGAGGGCCTCGCGATGCGCATGCTGAGACTCGCAATCGCAGAAGGAGGATCCGATGGGCTACCGCACCAAGCGCCTTCAGGACACCGCGCGCGGGCTCCGCGCAGCGAAAGAGCTCGCCCGGCGTGAGCGCTGGCCGCGTGAGCGGCTCGAGCGCCTCCAGGACGACCGCCTCGCCGAGCTGGCCGCCCACGCCGCCGCGCACTCGCCCGGATGGCGTGAGCGCCTGCCGCGCGGCGGGCCCACGCTCCGCGAGCTGCCGGTGCTCACCAAGACCGAGCTGATGGATGACTTCGACGAGCTCGTGACCGACAGGCGGCTGCGCCTCCGGGAGCTGCTGGACCACCTCGACCAGATTCACGATGACGCCCTGTACCTGGACGAGTACCGCGCTATGACCACCAGTGGATCGTCGGGCCGCAAGGCCGTATTCGTCTACGACCGCGCGGCCTGGATCGGGGTCCTGACGATGTTCCTGCGTCGGAGCGGCTGGGTCGGCCTTCGCCCGCGACTGCCGAGGACGCGGCTGGCGATGATCGGCGGAGGGGCGCCCACGCACATGAGCCGCCGCGGGGCGCAGACCATGGACGTGGGACTCCACCGACTGCTGTCGCTGTCCGTGACGCAGCCGCTCGATGAGCTGGTGCGCCGGCTGAACGCCTTCGATCCGGACTTTGTGAACGTCTACCCCTCGACCGCCGGGCTGCTCGCCGACGAGCAGCTGGCAGGCCGGCTCCGCCTTAGCCTGCGCGGGCTGACGACCAACAGCGAGCCGCTCACCCCCGCGCTGCGCGAGCGCCTTCAGCACGCGTTCGGCGTTAGGCCGAGCAACTTCTATGCGACCACCGAAGGCGTCTGGGGGCACGACTGCGAGCACGGCTCGATGCACCTGTTCGACGACATGTGCATCGTCGAGAACGTCGACGACGACGCTCGGCCCGTGGCGCCCGGGGAGATCGGCTCGCGCCTGCTGGTGACGAACCTGTTCAACCGCGTCCAGCCGCTGATCCGCTTCGAGATCAGCGACCTCGTCGCGGTGGAGCCCCAGCCCTGCCCCTGCGGGCGCACGCTCACGCGGCTCCGCTCGCTCGGGGGACGGGCGGAGGACGTCCTACGGCTGGGTAGCGTGACGGTGCATCCCCTTCAGTTCGCGCTCGTTACCGCGGACCCCGACGTGCGGGAGTTCCAGGTGGTCCAGGAGGGCGAGACCCTGCGCCTGCGGGTGGCGCTTCGAAACGGCTCGGCCGGCGCCGAGCAGCGCCTGGGAGAGCGGCTGTGCGGGCGCCTGGCCGAGCTCGGCGTAGCGCGCCCCGAGGTGAGCGTGGAGCGCGTCGATGCGCTGGAGCGCTCGCCCGGCGGCAAGCTCCAGATGGTCGTCGCCGGGCGCTGACCGGCGAGCGCGCGGCGCGCGCGAGCATCGATCTCAATCCACGAGCGCGCAGGTGCGCGCGGCCGCGGCGGGGCGCACGAACACGGCGGCGCCCACCTCGTGCAGCTCCAGCGAGGGCAGCTGCACGAGCAGCATCCTGCCGCCCTCGTGCCTCAGTCGATACAGCACGTCGTGGCCGCGGAACTCGCGCGCGACCACCTCCGCGTTCGTGTTGGCGTCCGCGCGCAGCTCGAGCTGCTCGGGGCGAACGGCCACGTGGACCGTCCCGGTCGCGGGCGCCCGGAGGTCGAACACGCCGAGCTCGGTCTCAACTCCGGTCCCGCGCGCCATCCCGGACAGAACGTTCACCTCGCCGACGAACTGGGCCGCCCAGCGCGTGGACGGAGAGCCGTACACCTCGACCGGCGGGCCGACCTGGACGATCTGGCCGTCACGCATCACGGCCAGCCGGTCCGCGAGCGAGAGCGCCTCCTCCTGGTCGTGCGTCACGAGGAGGGCGGTGGCCTCGGCGTCGCGCAGGATCAGCTCCACCTCGCGGCGCAGGCCGGCGCGCAGCGTGGCGTCCAGGTTCGAGAACGGCTCGTCCAGCAGCACCAGCTCGGGCTCGGGGGCGAGAGCGCGCGCCAGCGCGACGCGCTGGCGCTCGCCGCCGGACAGCTCGTAGACCGGCGCCTTCGCCTTGTGCTGGAGGCCGACCAGCTCGAGCGTCCGCCGGGTGATCCCGTCGCGCTCCTCGCGCGGGCGCGTGGAGAGCCCGAACGAGACGTTCCCCTCCACGGTCAGGTGCGGGAACAGAGCGTAGTCCTGGAAGACCATCCCGACGCGCCGCTTCTCGGGCGGCACCATCCGGCCGGGTCCGGCGACCACCTCGTCGGACACGACGACGCAGCCCGCGTCGGGCACCTCGAAGCCGGCGATGACGCGCAGCAGTGTGGTCTTGCCGCAGCCCGACGGCCCCAGCACGGCGAGCAGCTCGCCGCGCTCGAGGTCGAGGTTCAGCTCGCGCACGGCCTTGACTTCGCCGAACGACTTGGACAGCCCACGGAGCCGCACGTGGCTCATGCCGCCACCGCCGTCGCCTCCGGCTCGTCCACCCACCCGGCCGCCGCCGGGGAGGCCTCGACCTCGCTCGCGCCGAGCCTGCCGGACAGGCGGATCATCAGCCCGACCGGCAGGAGCCCGACGAGCACGATCATCAGCGCCGGCAGCGCGGCGGTCCGGAACAGCGACTCGGTCGTGGCCTGCCAGACCGCGATGGCGAGCGTGTCGCCGCCCAGCGGCCGCAGCAGGAGCGTGGCCGGAAGCTCCTTCATCACCTCGACGAAGACGAGCAGCGCCGCCGTGACGAGGCCGGAGCGGAGCAGCGGCACGTGTACGCGCGCGAGCACGTCCAGCTGGTCGGCACCCAGGCCGCGCGCGGCCTCGTCGAGCTGCCGCGGGACGCGCAGCAGGCTCGCCTCGATGGCGCCCCAGGCCAACGCGAGGAAGCGGACGAGATAGGCGTAGAAGAGTCCGATCACGGTGCCCGTCAGGAGTAGTCCGGTCCCGAAGGCTCCGTCGAGGCGGTGGTCGATCCAGCCGAGCGGCACGATCACAGCCACGGCAACCACGGAGCCCGGCAGGCCGTATCCGATCGTAGCGGTGCGGGCTGCGGCGGCGGCCGTCCTCGAACGGCTGGAGCGGGCTCCGTAGGCGAGCAGCAGCGCGACGGCCGGCACCAGCACGGCACTCATTCCGGAGAGGAGCAGGCTGTTACGCACGGATGCGCCGAACTCGATCGGCAGCAGGCCCTCGCGGACCGACTGCACCGACCACGACGCGAGCTGGACCAGCGGGGCGGCGACGACGAGACCCACGAGCGCCACCGGCAACAACACCGCGGCCAGCGCGGCAGGCCCCCGCAGCCGGACGGGCCGGATCGCCTCTCCGCGCGCGGCGAGCTGCGCGTGGCGGGCGCGCCCCCGGAGCAGGCGCTCGACGGCGAGCAGAGTGAGCGTCACCGACACCAGAAGCGTTGCGAGCTGCATGGCCGCGTCACGGTCGAACGCCTCGAACCAGACGCGGTAGATCGCGTCGGTGAAGGTGCGGACGCCGAGCAGGTTCACCGTGCCGAAGTCGGCCAGCGCCTCCATGAGCGCCAGCGCGACGCCGCCGAGGATCGCCGGGCGCGCCAGCGGGATGCCCACGCGCAGGATCGCACGCGCGCGCGACAGCCCGAGACCCCGCGCGGCCTCGATCAGCGTGCGCGACTGGCTGAGGAACGCCGCCCGCGCGAGCAGGTACACGTACGGGTAGAGCACGAGCGTGAACACGCACACCGCGCCGCCGGTCGAGCGGATGCCCGGCACCTTGAGGCCGAGCGCGAACAGCGTGAACACGTAGCCGGGCATCGCGAGCGGAAGCACGAGCGCCCACTCGATCCAGCGCCGGCCGGGAAACTCGAAGAAGGACACGAGCGCCGCGAGCCCGGTGCCGAGCAGCAGCGTGCCGCCGCCCACGCCGAGCAGCAGCCAGACGGTCGCGGCGACCGCCTCGGGCAGGAAGCCCGAGAACTCCTCGAGCCCGCCCGGGGCGACGACGAACGAGAGCGGAAGGCCGACCAGCGGACCGGCCACCAGGAACGCGCAGAGGAGCGTCGCCCTCAGTCCCACCCCACCTCGTCCATCAGCTTGAGGGCGTCGTCGAGCAGCGGACCCGCGCCGGACACGCTGATCATGTCGCGCTTGAAGGTGCCGAAGCGAGCCATCACGGGGTCCGGCTTCACATCGCTCACGGCCGGGTACTCGTGGTTGTTCTTGGCGAAGATCTCCTGCTGGCTCGGCTCGCGCAGGTAGTCGATCAGCTCGCGGGCCTTCTCCTTGTGGTCGGACCAGTGGACCACGCCGAGCCCGGACAGGTTCACCTGGGTGCCGCGGCCGTTCTGGTCGGCCCACACGGGCGCGACCGGGAAGCTGGGATCGTCGGCCAGCTCCCTACCGAGGTAGTACGAGTTGGTGAGGCCCACGTCGCAGTCCCCGTCCTTGATCGCCTCCAGCACGTCCGTGTCGGAGCCGAAGATCTTCGGGTCGTTCGCCATCCAGCGACGCAGCATCCGCTCGGTGGCGGCGCGGCCGTCCTTCGCCAGGTGGTCCGCCACGAACGAGACGTTGTACTCGCTCGTCCCAGAGCGCAGGCAGAGCTTGCCCTTCCAGCGGGGATCGCCCAGGCCCTCGTAGGTGGTCACGTCGTTCGGCCCGACGCGCTCGGTCGAGCGCATGATCGTCCGCGCACGGAGGGTGAGCGGCTTCCATGAGTCGATCAGGCCGGCGTGCTGAGCTCGCCAGAGGTTCGCGGCGTCGACCGTGATGAGCACGTCGGCCGGGGTGTTCTTGCCCTCGGACTGGAGCCGCTCGTAAAGCTCCGAGGCGTCGCCTCCGCGGATGGTGAGGTCCGTGCCGGTCTTGTTGGCGAAGTCCTCGAACGGCTTCTCCTCGCCGTAGTGCGAGCGAGCCGAGTAGAGGACGAGCCCCTCTGACGAGGAGCCGGAGGTGGCCAGGACCACGCCGACGAACGCGGCCACCAGCAGCACCGTGCCCCCGACGACGACTGCGAGAAGCGCCCGGCGCGACATCACCTCTCGCCGCCGCTCGTCTCGGTCTGCGTGGTCTCGGTTCCGGTCGTCTCTGTTCCGGTGGTCTCGGTGCCGGTCGTCTCGGTGCCGGTCCCGGTGGTCGACGTGCCCGTGTCGCCCTCGAACTTCACGTCGCCCGAGCGGTCCTCGCCGCAGGCTGCGACGCCGATCGCCGCGGCCGCCCCCAGAGCCGCGGCCGCGGCAACTGTGGCCGTCCTTCTGAGCATGGGCGTTAGGGTAGCCTAACTCCTACCCGGGGAGTCTGGAAAGCGGCCGGGCGCGCTATCCTCGGGGACGTATGGCAGCCACTGACAAGACCCGCGTCCAGAAGCCCAGTCCGATCAAGGAGGACGAGCAGGGACAGCTCGTCGCGAAGACGGGCATCTCCCGCGAAGTCATCGAGGAGCTCTCCAAGATCAAGGGCGAGCCGGACTGGATGCGCGACAAGCGCCTGAAGTCCTACGAGATCTTCGAGCGCAAGCCGATCCCCACCTGGGGCGTCGACCTCTCCGACCTCGACCTCTCGTCGCTGGTCCTCTACTCCCCGCCCGAGGCCGGCCGCTACAACAGCTGGGACGATGTCCCGCAGGAGCAGAAGGACACCTTCGAGAAGCTCGGGATCCCGCAAGCGGAGCGCGAGCACCTCGCCGGAGTCGTGGGCGTGTGGCGCCAGGAGCCCTTCTACGAGGGCCTCAAGAAGGAGTACGCGGACCTCGGAATCATCTTCTGCGCGATGGACACGGCCGTAACCGAGCACGAGGATCTCGTCCGCGAGTACTTCATGAACAAGTGCGTGCCGCCGCAGGACAACAAGTTCTCGGCGCTCCACGGCGCGGTCTGGTCAGGCGGCTCGTTCCTGTACGTGCCGAAGGACGTGAAGGTCGACCTCCCGCTCCAGGCCTACTTCCGCATGGAGGGCTCGGGGGAGGGCACCTTCGAGCATACGCTGATCATCGCCGACGAGGGCTCCGACGTGAACTACATCGAGGGCTGCACGGCCCAGACCTACTCGGTCAACTCGATGCACTCCGCGGTCGTCGAGATCTTCGTCAAGGAGGGCGCGAAGGCGCGCTACACGACCGTCCAGAACTGGTCCAAGGACGTCTTCAACCTGAACACGAAGCGCGCGATCGTCGAGGCCCACGGGACCGTCGAGTGGGTCGGCGGCTCCATGGGTGCCAAGAAGGTCATGCTCTACCCCGGCTCCTTCCTGATGGGCGAGGGCGCGCGCGCGGATCACCTGAACGTGGGCGTGGCGTCCGGCGACGTGTGGAAGGACACCGGCGCGAAGGTCGTGCACCTCGCGCCGAACACCACCTCCAACATCCTCGCCAAGTCGATCTCGAAGGACGGCGGGATCATGGGCTACCGCGGCCTCGTCCGCATGGGCCACAACTCGCAGGGGTCGAAGGCCCACGTGCAGTGCGACGGCCTCATGATGGACGACCGCTCGCGCTCCGACACCTGGCCCGACATCCAGATCCAGAACCCGCACGTGACCGTGGCCCATGAGGCCGTGGTCGGCAAGATCTCCGACGAGCAGCTCTTCTACCTGCAGTCGCGCGGCCTCACCGAGGAGGAGGCGGCGGCGATGATCGTGAACGGCTTCATCGAGCCGGTCACGAAGGAGCTGCCGATGGAGTACGCCGTC